>CAISPO010000026.1 GCA_903887415.1 uncultured Bacteroidota bacterium
AACGAACTGTACCAGCTTTGAATGGACACCACCGGGAGGGCTGAGCGATGCCTACATCTCCAACCCTGTTGCAACCCCGGAGATCAGCACAAAGTATGTGGTGTATGGCTATACGGAATGGGGCTGCAAAACAAAAGACTCTATAAACATCTACGTTGATGCAGAGAGCCTGATAGCGCTGCCCAACGCGTTCACTCCCGGCAATGGCGTAAACACGCTGTTCAAGGTATTGCTGAGAGGCGAAGCAACGCTGAACTACTTCCGGATCTACAACCGCTGGGGCAATCTGGTGTTCACCACCAGCGATATAAGCGCAGGCTGGGATGGCACTTTCCATGGCCAGCCGCAGCCTTATGATGTATATGTGTATGAGATCGAAGCCGTGACCAGTACCGGAACGGTATTCCACAAAGCAGGCAATGTGACGCTGATAAGGTAGTAGAGGGTGTAGAGGCGCCATGCATGGCCTCTATAAAATAAAAAAAATCCATTACGCTCCTCATGCTTTAATCCAAGGTTAATAATTAAGGAAAAACTGCGTATAAAATTATCGCTATATAGCGCGATGTATGCATTATTTTATTACCTTGTGCAGTGAATGCTAATCTTTAAAACCCTTCTTTTCCCCGTGAGATATTTTCGTTACAGCACCTTGTTACTGACGATATTTTTCGTTGCAGTTACATCGGGTGTTTATGGCCAGATGACACAGTATTGCATTGGCGATGCAGGCAATCAACTGGCTGAGAAGATCAGGTACATTCCCGCCGATGGTTCTACGATTATTGCAGGCTACTCCTACGACATTGTGGGTGGTGGAGCCACTAACTGTCAGGGAATTATAATGAAGATTACAAGTGCGGGTTCTATCGCCTGGCAGAAAACGTTTGGGGTCCCGGCGAGGAATAATATGATCATGGATATGATCATCACCCAGGATAACAATATTGTAGTGGTAGGTACTGTAGGTGGAACGGGCGCGATCTATTCAGATAATACTGCGGCAATACTAAAATATAATTCAGCCGATGGTAGCCTGATGTGGCAAACATGTCTTCGTGATGTTGTAACAACAACGGGCGGTGAAATATTCAGGGGGGTTACAGAACTAAGGGACGGTACCAATCGGCTGGTAGTAGTGGGGTCTCACAACTATACGGGGCCTGGGGCAGATGCGATGATATGTGTATTCCAGAGCACAGGCAGCCTGATATACAATGACGTGTACCGGGTCGCGAGCGGAGACGATTTGATAAGTGTAATTACCTCGGCAGACGGAGCAAGTGTTTATACCTGCGGTGAATTTGTAGGAGACTATAAAGATGGGCGGGTGATGAGTTACACGCCCGGCACAACGACTGGGACCATTAACTGGGCAAAGTATTTTGATTTTTACCTGTTAGGTACTTTGCAGAACAATTTCTTCACGAATATTTATTTGTCCGGTACAAAGCTAATAGTGTCGGGTGAGTCGATATTTGACTATACTTATACTGGCGGACTGGCGCATTCAGTGTTGACACTTAATGCCGCTGATGGCAGCGGGGCGCAGCTGTACACCATCCAAAACAGTGCAACACCCTACGCAAACAGCGCTGAAATTGCCGTTATTGATGCCGATCATATTTTTGCAGTGCAGTCTCCCGGTTCGTCATATGCCGATCCTACTTTATTTACTCCAGGCGTAACGGACAATACCGTTATTACTGAAATAACTTCTTTATCGGGCCACACAACCAATCCTCCTGTACGGCTTACATCTTCGGATGTTGGTCAACATTCGATACTGGATTTGCAGGTCAACGGTAGTACGTTGAACATGGCCGGCGCTACTAATGTAACCAGTGGTTTTGGAAATAATGACGTTTACTTTGTAAGCACCGGTTTCGGCCTTGCCAGCTCAAATGCGACCTGTGATACCATACACGATGTCATCTCAATTGTAAATACTCCCTTTACCAGCACTCCTCCTTCTTTTGATACGATCCATTTCACTCCGGTTTATTCGACCGTTGACACTGGCACCACCCATTATAGTATAAAGGCGATCTGTGGCGATAACATGCCAGTTACCTGCAATACCCTTAGTATGCCGGATACGCTTCATTTGTGCGTTGGGGATACCGCTACCGTTCATGCTGTGCTTACCGGCTCAGATTCTGTGCTTAACTATACCTGGAGCCCAGCCACAGGCCTCTCCAGCACTACAATATTGGACCCGGTCATTACTGCCACCACATCAGGTTGGTACTACCTCACCGTGAACTCACTGTATCCAACAAACCTTGTTGTGAACGGCGATTTCAGTGCTGGTAATACCGGTTTCACCAGCAGCTATTCTTACGTTTCCGGCGCAGGTTCTCTTGTTCCGGAAAGCGTGTATGCTATTGATACTGATCCCTGGCCGGACCATCCCGCTGCCGTCCACTTTGGTGACCATACCACTGGTACGGGCAACATGATGTCTATAAACGGCGCTTCATCTCCAATCAGCGTTTGGTGCGAAACAATTCCTGTAACACCGAATACTAACTATGATTTCTCGGCATGGGTGGCTAACTGGTCAAGTGCCGACGTGGGTGCGGGTGTGCCTTTACTGCAGTTCCAGATAAACGGTGTGCTTATAGGCACCCCTGATGCGATCACCTCCGCCCCCGGTGTATGGACGAACTTCTTTGCAACCTGGAATAGCGGTATTAGCACTACTGCAAGCATATGTATATATGATGAGACAACCGCAGCCGATGGCAATGACTTCGCTCTTGACGACATTTCCTTTACGCAGATATGTGTGGCAACAGACAGCTTTTACATGGCGTTGAATGCGCCTGATACTACTTACGGACACAGAGATACCAGCGTTTGCGCCACTGTTGGTACTATGACGCTCACTGCTCCTGGCGGATATGCCGGCCATGTATGGTACAACGGAGATACGACGAGAACAGTAGTTGTTACCGGAAGTGGAAATTATTGGGTCGTCGATTCAAACGCCTGTTCGATTTTTATTGATACCTTCCACGTAACCTTCACTATCCCGGATACTACCACAACTCATGTGGACACAGCAATATGTGCCACGCTCGGTAGTTTGACGCTTACTGCCCCGTCTGGCTACACAACGCCGGTTTGGAGCACTGGGGCCACCACAACCACGATCGTCGTCAGTGCGCCTGGCCCTTATTGGGTCCTTTCTACCGCCAATTGCACTACTTCCGTGGATACATTTGATGTAACGTTTACCGTGCCAGATACGGCTACTACTCATGTGTTAGATACGGTCTGTGCGTCCCTTGGCAGTTTGACATTGTCGGCGCCCGCCGGCTTCGTTAGCCCGGTCTGGAGCACAGGGGCTACAACCTCCACGATAGTGGTCACAGCCGCCGGTTCTTACTGGGTGCTTTATACTTCCAATTGCGCTACTTCTGTGGATACATTCGATGTATTCTTTAAA
>CAISPO010000027.1 GCA_903887415.1 uncultured Bacteroidota bacterium
AACGAACTGTACCAGCTTTGAATGGACACCACCGGGAGGGCTGAGCGATGCCTACATCTCCAACCCTGTTGCAACCCCGGAGATCAGCACAAAGTATGTGGTGTATGGCTATACGGAATGGGGCTGCAAAACAAAAGACTCAATAAACATCTACGTTGATGCAGAGAGCCTGATAGCGCTGCCCAATGCGTTCACTCCCGGCAATGGCGTAAACACGCTGTTCAAGGTGTTGCTGAGAGGCGAAGCAACGCTGAACTACTTCCGGATCTACAACCGCTGGGGCAATCTTGTATTCACCACCAGCGATATAAGCGCAGGCTGGGACGGCACTTTCCATGGCCAGCCGCAGCCTTATGATGTGTATGTGTATGAGATCGAAGCCGTGACCAGTACCGGCACGGTATTCCACAAAGCAGGCAATGTGACGCTGATAAGGTAGTGTATTACCAGTTGCATATAGCCCGTATGCGGTAGAGACGCAAGAACTTACGTCTCTACATAACCCAATAATATTTTGCAGGAACACGTACTAATAAGTCGCCTGGAAATCAAACCAGCTCTTATCGTTTATCGGTGTAAGTTTTTCGCCCTGGTAAAAGTCCACAAACAACTGCCTTGCTTTTTCATAAGCCATCCATTCGCCCTTCGTGTTTTCCGGCATAGGCCCGGAAGAGCTGTATGGGTATCTTGCCTTCAGCAGGTTTCTGAACTTTAGCCGCAGCCCGGTATATATCTTGAGGTAGATCGGGAACAAAGGGTTCTTTTCGAGGCTCAGGTTAATAGGCCGGAAATTAAACCCTTGGTGTATGAGCTTGAATTTGGTGTAGCCCTTTGTGTGTAGCGTGTCCAGCAGCGAAACTTCTGAAGCCTCGCAGGAAACATATTTCACGCCATTGCCGTTTTTTATTTCCGGCAGGTCATTGATGCAGTAGAAATCATATCCTTCTATATCCACTTTCAGATAGTACGGTATGCCATATTTTTTGAACAGGCTGGCCGTGGTAACGCAGGGTATGTCCTTTGTTTCATAAGGTGTGTTGTTCCTGCTGCCCAGTTGGAAATCAAAAGAGCTCCATTCCGATGTTCTTTTGTTGATGTAAAATGGCAGGACGCCTTCTTTATCGGAAATGCCCACATTCAGGATCGTCAGCGAGCCGTCGTCTATGTACTTCTTGAACTTTACACTGTTCTGTTCTGCCAGTAATGGATTGGCCTCAACTGCAAGCACCCGGAAGCCCTCACGCAGGTAATTAACGCTATCCTGACCAATATGCATACCAATATCAAAAACCAGGCGTTTTTCCATTATGACAATTTCGTGGCGCAATATAAGGAAATTATACCTTCAGCTTCCGCATAATGGAGTAAATTCGCAGCAAAACAAGGACTTCCATTGAAAAATTTATTACTGATTATCACGATACTATGCTGCGCATCTTTTTCCCATGCGCAGCAGGCCAGCGCTTATACAGAGAAAGACTACGCACGCAAGCCTTTATGGATAAGCATGATAAAGGACACCTCCGCCAATTTCTTTGAAGTGGAGAAAGCCTATAAAATATACTTCCAGCACCATACACTACCCGGTGGCGAGCACGACATCATTGGCGAACATGCCAAAGCGGAAAAGACTCCGTCAAAAAAGGAAAAGCAAAGGATGCAGGCAGACGATCATATGCGTATGGAGGTGAAAAAATATGATCATTGGCGCATGCAGGTAAAGCCCTATGTGCAGGACGACGGCTCAATACTTACGCCATCACAGCGCCTGCAGGTATGGAAGGATCACAAACAAAAATAGGTTTCTAAAATTCATAAAATGAGATTACGCTTTTTATTATTGCTCTCCTTTGTTGTGTTATGTTATAATGCGGGTGCGCAAGCCGTGGGTAGTTGGACGAACACCGGGCCGGTTTTGTTCCCGGTGAATGTAAGTGGGCAGGTGAATGGCATGGGCCGCGTATGCCAGGTAAAGTTCCATCCCACTAACCCTTTGAAGATGTATGCGGTCAGCGCATCAGGCGGCTTATTTATCAGCACAGACAATGGCAGCACATGGGCGCCTACACCGGGCACAGAGGCCATGCCGGTTACTTCCTGTTCTTCCGTGTGTATAGACTATACCTCCGATGATATATTGTATCTCTCCACCGGTGACCCGGATTATTATGGCGAAAATTATGGCATCTGGAAAAGCACAGACGGCGGAAATACATTTAATCCTTCCCATACAGGTATAGGCAACCGGATGGCGGTGGAGATACTCATGGATCCTGCTAACAACAATAATCTTGTTGCGGCTACTGATGACGGTATCTGGAAAACAACCAATGCCGGCGCTTCATGGACGGAGACATGGGCAGGGGGCGACTTCAGGAGCATGAAGATGAAGCCAGGCAGCACAGTAACACTATATGCGGCTTCAAGCACTGATTTTTACCGGAGCAATGACATGGGCAGTACCTGGACACACATTACCAGTGGGGTAGTAGTGCCTTCCGGCAACCAGGGACTGAGAATTGGAGTTAGCGCTGCAGATACAAATGTGGTCTATATCGGTACTACCGATGGTTATGGGGAGATATTAAAATCGACAGACGGCGGATCAACGTTCACTAATATTTACACAAGCTCCACGCAATGTATTGTGTGCTATGATTCTACTATCACTTCCGGCTCACAGGGCGATTATAATTTCAACCTCACGGTAAACCCGGCAAATGCAAACGAACTCTTACTTGTCTCTCATTGCGTATGGCGCTCTACCGACGGTGGCCTTACCTGGAGCTGGCGCACACAATGGTATGACCAGGTGCACACCGACATGCACGACATAGAATTCAACCCATACAACCTCACTCAAAGGTTTAATGCCAACGATGGTGGTGTGTGGCTGTCAACAGATACACTGGCTACTGCCTGGACGCCGAGGAGCAATGGCCTTGCTGCAACCGAAGTTTATCACGCGGCGCAAAGCCCTGTGGTAAGGCAGTTGGTAAGCATCGGTTCACAGGATAATGGCGAAATGTATTTTGATGACACATGGAAAACTAACCGCGGCGGCGACTGGGGTCCGAGATGCGGTATAGACTACCTGGGCAATGGTACCGTTTATTACGACAACGGGAACCGCAGGAACTTGCTTCCACTCGGCGGCGATGTATCCTACAACTTACCCTCTGTCACCGGATCCACGTTTGAAATAGAGTTCGTCCCGTCGTTGACTAATGTAGCATTTGTGGGTACAGACACTGTATGGCGTTCAGAGGATATCAACACAAGTTCGCCTACCTGGACGATGATTCATCCCACAAATGAAAATGTACAAAGTCTTGCGTCCTGCCGGGCAGACAACAACATACTTTATGTGGTTACAGACAGCCACCACCTGTTCAGAAGCGATAATGCAATGGCAGCGTCGCCTGTATTTACCATGCTTGCCACGCCCGCGGGAACGAATGTAATGGCTAGTTTAGCTACAGACAAATACAACAGCAATATTGTTTACCTGAGCTGTAACCAGACAATTTACCGTTCGTCAGACAAGGGTGCGACATGGACTAATATCACCTACGCCTTGCCCGGCCTCAATATTCGTAAGGTCATTGCTGATGAATATTCGCCTAACGAACGCCTGTTTGTTTGCGAAGGCAATTATGTGTATTACAAAGACAATACTACCACTACTTGGACCAATACCACTGGCCTTCCCGGCACGCCCAATTTTACGGACATGATGATCTATAACGATAGCACATCTGCAAGTATTCTTCGGGTCTCTACTTACGGACGGGGCGTGTGGGAATGCAATATCCTTAATAACCTGCCGCCATCAGGGAGTTTCGTTGGCGATAAAACTTATCTGTGCCCCGGCGATACCGTGCATTACAGCAAAAATCTGTATGGCAGCTTTACTTCTTTTTCCTGGAGCTTCCCTGGCGGCGTACCTTCCACCTCCACTGCCGATAGCCCCGTGGTTGTGTATCCGGCATTTGGCAATTACGATGCTACGCTGACCGTGTTAGGTACTACCGGAAATGATACCATCATAAGGGCGGCTTATATCAATGTGTCCGGTGGTGTTACTGGCAGTATCACTGAGGGCTTTGAAGAAACGACTTTCCCGCCCGGCCCGCTTTGGTCGCAGATTTCGCAGAGCGGTATTTTCTGGCAGCAATCAGTTGCCTGCGGCGGATTTGGCCTGAGCGCGCAGAGCATGAATTTCGACAACTTCGACAACGATGGCGGTGGCCGCCACGACCGTATCCTTACGCCAAAACTTGATCTCTCCACTGCTACAAATGCGTACGTGACTTTCGATGTAGCCTATTCCTATTATCCGGGCTACCACGACAGCCTCACGGTGGATATAACAGACGATTGTGGAAAAACATTTACCACCGTCTATGAAAAGGATTCCACTATCCTTGCGACCGCCCCCGATACAACCAACGCATTCATACCCAGTGCCAGCCAGTGGAGAAAAGATACCATTTCGCTTAACGCTTACCTGGGCAGCCATATCCAGGTCGCTTTTGATAACATAGGCCACTATGGGCAGAATATTTACATCGACAACATAAACATTTCGGTTACTTCGCCACTTAGCGTAAAACAAACAGCCGCTGAAGCAAACGTCGCTGTGTTCCCGAATCCCGCAAAAGATTTAATTACGATCCGGGCCGAGCGTATAGCGTCCGACGGTGTGGTGATCAGCCTTTATAACGAAATGGGTCAGCTGGTAAGTCGGCGATCCGAGATTGTGAACAGCGGAACAATTAACTCCACTGTCAATGTCTCTGCACTTGCTGCAGGAATTTATGAGTTGGTCATTCAAGGTAATAGCGGAGATCGCTACGTTAAACAAGTGGCGGTGGAGTAGCCCGGGGATATCCAAATTTCAATTCAAAAACAATACCGCTAATACCTTTTGAGCATTAAAATCATACAAATAATTCCTGTTTATTCTTTTTGCTGTTTGTAGCGCCATTAGAGTGCGTAACACCTCCCCTCCTATTTTTAGGAGCGGCGCGCCTGAAAACTTAGCGAAGCTGTGTTTTCAGGCCGGGGTGGTTGACTCGCAAAATCCAGCGTCGTTTTTAAGTCCACATAGTGTAATTATAGATAGCCGCTAGTTTTATTCGAGGTTATTCAGCAAGCATTACAGGCACAAGCGTTTAATAGTTTATCCCACTTCAAATGAATGTATGTAAAATTGTATGCGTATGGGATTCGCAAATAATCAAATAAGGCCGCAGTATTTTCAATGTTAAGAAATTATTAAGTCTGCGTTATCATTTTTAAAGCTGACTATTTGCGGATAGTTTTGCCGTGTTAATTTTATATTAAGAAATTGTTATGGGGTTCGATTCAGTATTGAAATTTTTCCTGCCTAAAGACCGGGTTTTTTTCGGCTTATTCGAAGAGGTATCTACTTCCCTGGTGCAAATGGGGGCAACTTTTGCTAAAGCATTAAGGGAAGAGGACCACTATAAAAGGGATGCGATCCTGCGTACGCTGGAAAACTTTGAACATAAGAATGACGAGATCACGCACCGCATTTTTATAGAGCTTGGCCGCAATTTTATCACTCCGCTCGACCGCGAAGACATCCACTATCTCGCCACATCACTCGATGATATCGCTGATTATTTGTGGGGGGCTGCCAAACGCATCGTCAACTACCAGATAGATGATAAGTACAACACGCTTCCCGCTTTTGCAGAGATCATATCCAGGTCTATAGACGCAATCAACACATGCGTTTATGCACTGCGGGATATGAAAGACCTGCGCGCCATAACACAGGCAACGGTGCTGGTAAACAGCCTGGAGAACGATGCGGACGACCTGCTGGACAGCACTATGCTCAAATTATTCTCGTCCAACATCACCGCTGTAGAGCTGATAAAGCAAAAAGACATTTACCAGATGCTCGAAACCGTGACCGATAAATGCGAAGATGCCGCCAACGTAGTGGAAACGATCATCATTAAATACTCTTAATACCCAGGTATGTCCCTTTTACTTATTGTCATCCTGGTGCTGGCGCTTGTATTCGACTACATCAATGGTTTCCATGATGCAGCCAACTCTATTGCCACCATTGTGTCCACCAAGGTGCTCACCCCTTTCCAGGCCGTGCTATGGGCCGCCCTTTTCAATTTTGTGGCTTTCTTCATATTCAAAGATCATGGCGTAGCCAATACCATAGCCAAAACGGTTAAAGAAGATTTCATCACGCTGCCCGTGATACTTTCCGGCCTTATTGCGGCCATTTCCTGGAACCTGCTCACCTGGTGGTATGGCATACCTTCAAGTTCATCGCATACGCTTATAGGTGGTTTTGCCGGGGCGGCCATTGCTCATGCAGGTTTTCATGCGGTAAATTCAGAGCCTATTATTAAAACAGTGAGCTTTATTGTTTTGGCGCCATTAATGGGCATGGTCATGGCGTTTATCATTTCGTTGTGGTTCATCTATTCTTTCAGAAAAGGGGCGCTGCCTAAAGTCATTTCCCTCGCGGTTATTTTACTGGCTTCACTGCTCATCTACCAGGCCATGGAAACAGACCCCACGAAGCTGAAAGGGCATGTGAGCCATCCTTTTCTGAATATTATAACGGATACAAAGAACTTCAAGTGGATGCTGATTTGGTTCATACTTACGGATATGGGTATATTTACCATGTTCCTGGGCTCTCTTAATACTGCCAGCGCTACATTGTATCTCAAGCGTTTCCAGTTAGTCTCATCAGCGGCCTTCAGCATAGGGCACGGCGGCAACGATGCGCAGAAAGTAATGGGCATAATCACCGTTGCGCTGATCAGCAGCGGCAGTATCCACACCTTCTCCGAAATGCCCGTGTGGGTGCCGCTTGCTTGTTACTCGGCCATTGCCCTGGGCACCATGAGCGGTGGCTGGAAGATCATCAAAACAATGGGTACCCGCATTACAAAAGTTACTCCATTCGAAGGTGTCGCGGCAGAAACTGCAGGCGCCATCACATTGTTCCTTACAGAGAACCTTAAAATTCCAGTGAGCACTACTCATACTATTACGGGTTCTATCATTGGGGTAGGGGCCACCAAGCGTCTTTCCGCTGTCCGCTGGGGTGTCACCATTAACCTTCTTTGGGCATGGATACTCACCATACCGGTTAGCGGTTTACTAGCAGCGGGAGTTTATTATATTGTGAGCTTGTGTTTGTAGGATAACTGGAGGAGCAAACAGAATTCAAGAAAAGAAGTGTTACAAATAGCTCCGGCCTTCAGGCAGGGGGAAAGAGTTGGCAATATCTCGGCTGCCAAAATACAGATCTGAGTGATTGATTTCCCATTATCATCCCTTAACATATTTTTATACATCTTTCCCATTTTGTACGCCCGTTTTTCGCTACTTTTGCAGATTGCCTTTTTTGAACTGGAAATCGGATTTTCCGCTTGCATTTTAAAAAAAAGGAAGGGTTATAAAAGCCCTGATAATCAAGATAGGAGAAACGGATAATGTCGCTACCCCCAATACTGAGATACGTTTACAACCACGGCACCGAAGAGGTGATTAAGCGTGGTAAAAAAATATTCTACACATCAGGCGTGCAGATGCTGGATGTGGACCATCTGCTGGAGCAGGTCAGGTTTCGCGTGCGGAACGACCTGTATCAGAATTACTACACCGTAACGATCAATAAATACTTACAGCCCAGCGAGCTTTCTGTGCGCTGCCAATGCCCTTACAATCTCGGCGAGATTTGCCGCCACGAGGTGGCAGGGCTGTTCCAGCTTAATGACATTATTCAAAGCGGCTTTTTTGAAAATACCAATATCACTTACGATCAGAAGCATACAGTGGTAAGGATGCGCCAGATCACCAAGCAAATGCTGCAGATATTCACCTCTGCAGATTCGCTGGATAAAGCTGAGCGCCTGGCTGCATCAAATAAGGCGGTAATTGACATCAGCAAGAATGACCGTATAGCGGCCAAAGTACCCGAAGATGGGAAGACTTATAATGTTACGATAAAGCAGAATGAGGAACGGTATTTTGATACCTCGTGCGATTGTGATGAAAAAAGCCATCCCCTTTGCACTCATAAAGCTGCGGTATTCATACAGGTATTAAAGACGTTTGGCGCGCATCATTTCCAGTCGTTGCAAAACTGGGATGTGCAAAAAAATAAATTGCTTGAACAATACGGCTACAGTCTTAAAGATGACCTTACCGATAAGTTCACGTTCACTTACGAAAATAACAAGCCTTTCTTACGCGTATTAGATACGTCTATTAAAAAGATAGGCACAAAACAGCATGTGCCTGAAGAGGCCTCTGTAGTGGAGGCAGCAGTTGCTGTTCGTGAAGAAAAGAGGCTCGGAATAGTTATCGATGCGCAGATAAAAACCTTCCCGTTTGTGGATGTTTTGCTGATCGCGGCGCCGGTTGATGATGATGAGCGCAAAATGATCGGCAGCATTGAAAAGCTGGAGTTGAGCCAATACATCAATCCTACCCGCTACCGGCAGGAAGAGCGCGATATGCTGCCTGTGGTAAGGAAATTCCTGCCGGATGAATTGTTGAAATTTTTGAAGAAGAACCTGCCCTTCGGTGATTTTCTTCACGACTACGACACACTGCTGAAAGATGTGCCGCAGGATGAAGTTAAGGAACAGGCATGGGAATACCTGCTGCCGAAATACCAGAAATTGCTCGACCGCTATTCTGCATATCCATTCGTTTATACAAGGATAAAAGGGAAACCCCTTTCATCGGCCGGATTGAAGCAGATCGCATTCGCAGAGAAGCCGGTACATCCGCAGCTGATAGTAAAAAATGAGGGCGCGGTTTATACTATTGCGCTTGAGTGGACGATTGACAACCGCGCTATACCACATAAAGAAGTGACGGTGCTGAATGGCTGCCTGTTGCAGTTCGAGGATCACATATATAGCCTGGGCAGCATCCAGGAAGTGCAGCTTGCGGAGATATTTCATCCCACGGGCAGCATGGCTATACCTGCCGTTGAATGGCCCGATTTCCTCCAGGAAAAATTAATGGGCTGGAGCAAAAAAGTTCATGTGCATTTTTCCGAGGAGCTGGTAGAGCATGTGTCCAAGGCGAGGCCGGACTACCGCCTCTATCTTACAGAGCGCGACCAGGCGCTGGTCTTGCAGCCGGCATATGTTTATAACGGGGTGGAGATACGCCCCGGCTATTTTGGAGACGTTATCCAGTCGCACAATGGCATAGTGAAGATCATGCAGCGCAATGAAGCTGTGGAAAATGAATATTTCGAACTGTTGCAAACCCTGCATACCGATCTTGAGTTCAATAAAAAGGAGCAATTCTTCTACCTCTCCGGAACGAACGTTCTGGCAAATAACTGGTTCTACAGGTTCACCGAGTTGATGCGCGAATGGAATGTGGAGCTGCTGGGCTTTGAGGGATTAAAAAACCTCCGGGTCAACGTGCACAAGCCGGAGACACAGGTGCAGGTGAGCAGCGGCATTGACTGGTTTGATGCGTCCGTGGAGTTGAAATTTGGCGACCAGGCCGTCTCTATTATAGAAGTAAAAAAAGCCCTGGCACAGCGCCAGAACTTTGTGAAGCTCGGCGATGGCTCTATAGGCCTGTTGCCGGAGGACTGGCTGAAGAAATACAGTTTGCTCCTGAAAATGGGCGAGACAAAGGGCAATAAGATAAGGCTCAAGAAATTTCACTTCAGTGTACTGGATGAGTTGCTGGCCGAAATAGACGAAGACGCACTCCAGAAGGAGCTTGAAGTAAAGAAAGGCAAGCTCGAAAACATACTGACAAACGATTACAGCACAATAGCCCCTCCGGAGCACTTGGTGGCTACTTTACGCCCATACCAGCTTGCAGGTTTCCAGTGGCTGATATTTTTAAATGAAGCAGGGTGGGGGGGCATACTTGCCGATGACATGGGCCTTGGTAAAACTGTCCAGACCCTCACGTTCTTTCAGCACTATAAAAACTCCAATCCTGGTGCACGGTACATGGTGGTTTGCCCCACAACGCTGATGTATAACTGGGAAAACGAAATAAAGAAGTTTACCCCTGAGCTCACGCACATCATCCACCACGGCCCCAAAAGGAGTACGGATATGAGCGCCTACGAAGGTTTTGACATCATCATTACCACCTATGGCACAATGCGCAGTGATATTAAAGCGTTCAAAGAAGTGCCTTTCGATTATGTGGTGCTCGATGAGTCACAGTCTATCAAAAACCCGCAGTCACAGGTGGCTAAGGCCTCCCTGCTATTGAACAGTAAGAACCGCCTGGCACTAAGTGGTACACCTGTTCAGAACAATACCTTCGACCTTTATGCGCAAATGAACTTCCTCAACCCCGGTATGCTGGGCAGCCGTGAGTTCTTTATGAGCGAGTTTGCTACGCCTATTGATAAGTTCAGGGAAGACGAAGTGAAGCAGCAGTTGCGCAAGCTCACTTATCCTTTCCTGCTGCGCCGCACCAAGGAGCAGGTGGCAAAAGACCTGCCTGAAAAGACAGAGACAATACTATACTGCGAGATGGGGCCGGAACAACGCAAGATCTACGAGTCTTATCGCAACATATACCGCTCGCAGATACTGGGGATGATAGAAGAGCGGGGAATGGAGAAGTCGCAGATGCACATATTGCAGGGCCTCACCAAGCTCCGCCAGATATGTGACTCCCCAGCCATTATGAACGAGGAGGAGCGCTTCCACAACTACTCCATCAAGCTCGATGAACTGTCGCGCGAGATAACAGAGAATGTGGGCGATCACAAAGTCCTCATATTTTCGCAGTTCCTCGGTATGCTCGCGCTGATAAGAGAAAAGCTGAAGGAAGAAAACATCAGCCATGTTTATTTCGATGGCAGCAGCACATCAAATGAGCGCGAAGCGGCCATCCAGGAGTTCCAGAACAATCATGAGTGCCGTGTATTCCTGATCTCCCTTAAGGCTGGTGGTATAGGCCTTAACCTTACCGCCGCCGATTACGTTTACATCGTAGATCCATGGTGGAATCCGGCGGTAGAGCAGCAAGCTATTGACCGTACACACCGTATCGGCCAGACCAAAAACATTTTCGCCTACCGCCTCATTTGCAAAGACACCCTCGAAGAGAAGATGCTGCAGCTCCAGGAGCGCAAACGTGCCCTCGCCGCAGACCTTGTATCTGATGACAGCGCTTTTCAGCGTAGATTAACGAAGGATGATATTGAGTTCCTGTTTAGTTAAAGCAGATGTGGCACACCTTTCCGGTGTGCCACATCTATTCCTGATTTTACCAACTTATCTCAAATATGCCCTCAGCATCCACGCCATTTTCTCATGGCTCTTCATCACCCCCGTTATGAAATCAGCGGTGCCAGCATCCTTATACTGATCCTGTACTGTATTAATATCATTTCTGCATGCCCGGATGATAGTCTCATGGTCATTCAGCAGGCTTTGTACCATCTTCATCGTATTGCTTTCATCCTGCCCTTCCGTGAGGCGGGTGGCCTTTGCAAAAGCGTTCAGCGAGCCCAGGGAATAGTGGCCCAGCATGCGTACACGCTCGGCAACCTCATCCATGATCTCATCCAGTTCCTCATACTGTCCTTCAAAGAATTTGTGCATCTCCATAAAGCTCGGCCCTGCCACATTCCAGTGGTAATTCCTTGTTTTGGCATAGAGTGTGAACTCATCTGCGAGCAGTACATTCAGTAGTGTTGCTGTTTCCAGCAGGTGTGCATCGTTGATGCCGATGTTTGCTTTCATATGGTATGTGTTTTTGTAAAATTATGCACTGCAAAACTATCAAATGCTGATATTCATCACCTCAAGTATTCTTGAATAGCAGGATAACGTTTTTTTATTGTTGCAGCACCTCCTTGAAATCATTATCTTTATTACCATGAATAAGTCCATAATCATTATAGTTGTTGCCGTTTGGTTATTGTGCGCCATATACATGACTCTGGCCAGGAGCTATGGCTTTCCTTATGCCAGCTACGCAATGGTAGGATCATGGATAGCCAGCGCACTGCTGCTGGTGTGTATCCTTATTTATATCAGGAAGCATAGGTCGAAATAAATATCTTTAGGGTTCACAGTTAATTGGCATAATATTTTCATCAGTTTTTGTAAAACCACTGTATAAATGAAGTCCCGGCTTTACCTGTTAACGATATTGTTTCTCATTTTATCTGTAAGTACAGCCAGCGCCCGCCACGTCAGGGATACCGTCCGTTTTAAAAAAGCTGTTGCGGAGAAACATGCGCTGGTGCTCTCTGACAGTGCACTCAACGAGATAGGCCTCGACAGCATCCTCAATAAAATAGAGAATGTACACAATACGCTCAACCGCATACTCAATGCCACCAATGTAGGCTTCAATACCGGCGATATACAAGATAATCTTCCCGAAATAGATTCTAACATCGACATCATAGATGAGAACCTCTCTATCTATACAAATGTCCTCGATGTAAAGAACCTCCAGATGTTCGACCTGTTGCTCACCAGCCTGCAGGGCCAGCTCACCGACTGGCGCGCCCAACTGTTCAATTTTGATAAGGAACTGGTAGGCATGAGCAACGAAATGGGCGCCTTTAAGCGCGACAGCCTCCTGCATCAGATCTTGCGCGACTCATCGTTTAGAAGCGTTTACATAAACGAGATCAACGACCTAAAAAGCAAGTGGGGCCTGGCAAAGAAGGCCATCAGTGATAACCTCTCCCGCATCAACCAGTTGCAGGGCAGCGTTTCCAACGAATATTTTACCACCATAGACCTGCAAAACAAAAGCCACGACCTGCTTAAAAAAGTAAGCGGCAGATCGATGGGTAAAGAATACGATTACCTCTGGAACATCAACAGCAAAACAATCGGTGATAACGAGCAGACGGATCAACTATCAAAGCGCTCCTATCATGGGCAACGGAAGATACTCAACTACTACTTCCGCAGAAACGTGAGCGACCAGTTATGGCTGCTTTTCGCAGGCCTGCTGTTCCTGCTCTGGATATTCAGGAATTTCAGGAAGATAGAAAAGAGCAACAACCTTGCAGCAGTCAATGAGCGGTCGTTCTACTTCATTAAGAAGGTGCCTGTTTTGGTTACGTTGGTTGTGTTGTTCAACATTGCTCCATTCTTCGATCTGCATCCGCCTACGGCTTATGTAGCTATTATGGAGATGCTGCTTGTAGTAGCCCTTACCCCTATTCTCGCCAGGTTATGGCCGCGCAAACTGTTCTATTACTGGCTGGCCATAGGTGCGCTCTACATCACATTCTCCATCACCGCCGCCATGATCACACCCGATCTTGGCTTCCGTGTGTTCCTCTTAACATTAAACCTAGTCTCAGTTGCATTTGGCATCCTCTGGTTCCGCACATTGCAGCGCAATACGCTTACGTTTTCCATGATGATAAAAGTGGTGTCCGGTATTTACTTGCTCTTGAACGTTACTGCTGCAATCTGTAATCTGTTTGGCAGGCTCAGCCTGGCAAAGATATTCGGTGTTACAGCTATCTATGGGCTCACCCAGGTCATAGGCCTGTCTATCTTTATCCAGATCATCATCGAGGCGTTCGAACTGCAGACCATGGTGAACAAAATGAAGGGCGGCATGGCGGCAAAACTCAACTTTGAGAAAATTGAAAACCTGGTAAGAAAAGCCGTGATAGCGGTTTCCATAGTCATATGGGTCATCGTGTTCTCCATAAGCCTCAACCTCTACAACTTCCTGTTCACTCACATCTTCGACTTCCTCACCATCGAACGGAAGATAGGCAGCACTACCTTCCAGGTAGGCAATATACTGCTGTTCATCGCCATTATCTATATCTCAAACCTGCTGCAGCAGGGTGTAGGTGCACTCTACGGCAAGGCAGACGCAACCTGGGATCCCGAAGTGAAGAAGAACGGTTCCCGCCTGGCTATGACGCGGCTGGTGCTTATCGTCATCGGCTTCCTGATAGCGGTAGCTGCCTCTGGTATTCCTATGGATAAGATAACCATAGTGCTGGGGGCATTGGGCGTGGGCATAGGCCTGGGCTTGCAGACCATTGTCAACAATCTGGTGTCGGGCGTGATACTCATCTTCGAGCAGCCGTTCCGCATTGGCGACTTTATAGAGCTGGGCGACAAGAAGGGCAGGGTGCTCGACATCGGTATCCGCTCCAGCAAGATAGTAATGGAAGAAGGCGCAGAGATCATTATGCCCAATGCCGACCTCCTCTCCGGCCGCGTCATCAACTGGACCTTGCGCAACGACAATGTCCGCATCGAAATGCCGCTGTCGCTGGTCTCAACGCTGCCTTTCGAGGAGGTGCAGGCCGCCATAATGGACGTGCTGTCCAAAGACGAACACGTAGTGATGACCATTCCCCCGGAGATACTCCTGGCTGGCGTTACCGACAAATCAATGAGCATCACTGTGCAGGTCTGGATCAGCGATGTGCACAAATCACAGTCCATCAGAAGCGGCCTCCTCAACAGCCTCTACAGCGCCCTCGCCAAAAAGGACATCAAGGTGATATAAGATGTGGCTGATCAAAATTACATGTTGTAGAGACGTTGCACTGCAACGTCTAACTACACAATAATTTAATACCCGTATGTTGTAGAGACGCCATGCATGGCATCTCTACTCGCGTTAGGACACCACTCCATATTCGTTTGCCTGTATATGGTAGAGACGCAATGCATTGCGTCTCTACTCGCAATGGTCTGTTTTTCGCATCGATGCCACTCCACACAATTAACGAGGGCCCGCACCGCGAGCCCTCATTTTATTTTTACCAAACTCTTCTTGGAATTTGGAATTTGATCTTTGGAATTTAGTACCTGTACATCTCTGCCTTATAAGGCCCACCCTTAGGTATGCCCAGGTATTCGCTCTGTGCATCGCTGAGCTCTTCCAGTTGCGCGCCAACTTTTGCCAGGTGCAGGCGTGCTACCTTCTCGTCCAGGTGCTTAGGGAGCACATATACCTTGTTCTCGTAGTTGGCGTGGTTTGTCCACAGCTCTATCTGTGCAAGGGTCTGGTTGCTGAATGAGTTGCTCATTACAAAGCTAGGGTGGCCCGTAGCACAACCCAGGTTCACCAGGCGGCCTTCAGCCAGTACTATTACTTCTTTGCCGTCTATGTTATAGAGGTCCACCTGTGGTTTGATGGTGTCCTTCGTGGTGCCATAAGCGCCATTCAGCCATGCCATGTCTATTTCTATATCAAAGTGGCCTATGTTACAAACGATCGCCTTGTCCTTCATAGCGCGGAAGTGTTTTTCCGTGATCAGGTCGCGGCAGCCAGAAGCGGTAACGATGATGTCTGCTTCTTTCACAGCATCTATCATGCGTTTTACCTCAAAACCGTCCATAGCAGCCTGCAGTGCGCAGATCGGGTCTATTTCCGTCACCATCACGCGGGCGCCAGCGCCACGCAGAGACAATGCCGAACCCTTTCCTACATCGCCATAACCGCCTACAACAGCCACTTTACCGGCCATCATCACATCGGTAGCGCGGCGGATAGCATCCACCAGGCTTTCCTGGCAACCGTACTTGTTGTCAAATTTAGATTTCGTCACCGAGTCGTTCACATTGATCGCCGGCATAGGCAGCGTGCCCTTAGCCATACGCTCATACAGGCGGTGTACACCCGTAGTTGTTTCTTCGCTCAGGCCCTTTATGTGCTGCACCAGTTCGGTGTAGTGGTCCAGAACTATGTTGGTGAGGTCTCCTCCGTCGTCCAGTATCATGTTCAGCGGCTTGTCTTCGCTGCCGAAGAATAAAGTCTGCTCTATGCACCAGTCGGCATCAGGCAGGCTCTGGCCTTTCCATGCAAATACGCCTATACCTGCCGCTGCTATCGCTGCGGCAGCGTGGTCTTGAGTAGAGAAGATGTTGCACGAGCTCCAGCGCACCTCAGCGCCCAGCGCTACCAGTGTTTCTATCAGCACCGCAGTCTGAATGGTCATGTGCAGGCAACCCGCTATGCGCGCGCCTTTCAGCGGCTGGCTGGGGCCGTATTCAGCCCGAATAGCCATCAGGCCCGGCATTTCCGCTTCCGCCAGTCTTATCTCTTTACGTCCCCATGCTGCCAGGGTAATGTCTGCCACTTTGTAAGGCAGCTTAAAGTCAATTTTCGAACGAGTCATCGTGCTCATATGTAAGTTTGTTAAAAATGTTCGCAAAGTTATGTAAATTATTAATGCGAAACGTCAAATGATTGTCATGGTGAGCCTGTCATCCTGACGCAGGAAGGACCTCTTTTGTCCAAACACCGGTACTACTATCACCACCGGTGGCGTTGGCACCATTCAGCAATTGGATTCCTATTGAGCCTCCTGAGCTTGCCGAAGGATACAATTGTCCTTTATTCAGCTTGCCCTGATCTCCAAACCACGAGGGCGCACTTGTACCGTAAAGTCTATTCGGCAGATTTTTTTTGACCATTTTGTTGATGCCAACAAAATGGTCCGGGCTTTCTCTACCCCTTATGCCCCGTTAGGCGGCTATCTGTTTGTAGTAATAATGATACCCCTCTGCATACGGCGCCCCGTAGCGGGCGCAACCTATTCGCGAGGCGTTTATTTAAAAGGACGAAGCATTTCGACCATTTTGTTGATGTCAACAAAATGGTCGAAACTTAAGCTGCACGTTATGCCCCGGTAGGGGCTACCGCGATTGTTTGTTGTGCATTGATGAGTTTTATTTTACCTCTGTGTGCTATTTGGCAATCCGCATACATCAGCATGTTCTTCTTCTATTCATGCAACAAGAAGAATTTTTTAATTTGCTCTATTCGATTACATGCTTAATATACGAGCTGTTCAACCAGTAACACTTTTTCTTTTCCATTTTTCCCTGTGGCGTTTCCATCAGATCTTTACTATCAGCACCCTTGGGCCGTACATGGCAGATGACATCATCTGACATTTTGATAAAATGATTGTAGTCATCATTCAATATTTTGTTCCGGGTATCTAACCAAAATGCCTTTGCGATTTCCAGATCTGCCGGTGGCATCGTCCAAAATATGACGTTTTTCAGCCGTGAAACTCCCACTTCATCTTTTTGAAAAACGACAAAGAAGAATCGTTTTGTAAGCATGTTGAACCAATAAGACTCTTCCCATTCTTCATGGATGATCTCCTTGTACTGGATCTGAGCAAATGACATGCTTTCTTTTAGCTTGCCCGAGTGCTCTAGACGAATGGTCTTCATTTCTATGTCAGCCTTTTCAAACTCTTCGATTTTATTTTTTACTTTTGCATACAATATGTATCATTATGAATATAGTTCGAACAGACAGGTTAATTGAAATATTGCTTGAAGTTGCATCGCCTGGTTATCAAATATCGAGGAGGTCAGGGATTTTGAATGTAACTAAATGCGTCTTCTATAGACAGAGACTCATCTATTTGTTTGATATTACAGAGGACTTTGTTTTTACGAGAGCAAATGGATGTTCAGCAGCTAAATTTCGAAAAGAATATGATAATAGTTGGTGGATGATAGAGATGGCTATAAATTAATCTGAAACTGCACTCTCTTATTTCGAATTATCGCTTCAAGTTCAGACAATGAAATTAGCGCAAAGGAAAGAGATTCTTTGTGAAGCGACACAAAACAAAATCTAAATTTGTCACCTAACTCTCTTGCAAAGTTTAGTTCATTTTCAGTAGCTCCAAAGAAAAAGCCTTTAGGGTTATTAGGTAGAAATTTCTTCGTTGTTTTTAATTCTACTAAAATAATGTCGTCAAAATGAGTTTTAAGTGAAGTACTGTCGTACTCCACTTTGTCTAGGTTTGGAATGTATATTAGGTCAAATGCCCGGGCATATTTCTTATCTAAATTCAGATTCGATAGGATATCTTTTTTGGACATTTTATCAATTCCAAAAAAGCCCTTATGATTTTCAATGAGGTGTTTAATACCTTCCTTTTCGGTAATATTATTTGATAACGTTATTACAAAGGAATGGCTGTTGGACATTATTTTTCCGCTTTCGTCTCGTAACTCTTAAAACTGTGTTTGGGGTTTATTTCTGTAAAGTCTAAAAGCTGGGAAATAGTTGAATTAAAAACACGCGCAAATACAGCAATGTGGGTAAGAGAGATGTTTCGTTCTCCTCTTTCAATCATTCCAATATAAGTCCTGTGAAATCCGGTTTCATCGGCCAAATATTCTTGAGTCCATTTTTTCTGCTCTCTTAGAAGTTTGATTTTCAAGCCGAACTCCTTTATTAAAAAGCTATTTATCACAAGCTAAAGGTATAGTTGTGTGCATTGCTGATCAACATACAATGTGTAGCATTTTATTTGCAGTGGCGAGGACTATTTTCGAGATTTGACTAGAAGCGATTGAACGTCTACTTGGATTACGCAGATTTCTCGCGAACAGGTGGCGCCCGCTACGGGGCCCCGAATGCTTGGGGGAATCAAACAATTACTACAAACAGGTAGCCGCCAATAGCCTGCACTGAGCTCGCCGAACTAGGGCAATGACATGGTATTCACTTTCTCACCTTCTTCGCATCCTTCACTACATTTCTTTCTTCGGTTTCCAGTTTGCGTTTTACTTTGCTGGTATCTTCGGCGGCTGGCAACGTCTCGGGCTTTACACCTCTTTCATGCAGCATTTTCCGCACCGCAAGGTTATTGTCCACATGCTCTTTCGAGATTGCCCGCTCACCGTGCAGGTCTTTCTCCACTACATTATGGCTCGTTAACTCGGTTGCAAAATCCTTAGCTTTTATTACAAGGGTGGGCAGAAAATCAGCAAGTGGTTTACTCTCGGGCACGCTCAACTTACGTTTCATTTCCTGCGTACTAAATCCGCCAAACAATGCCTTGTCACCCTGCGAGCGAATTACCGCAAACCCCTTATCATCCACACCCCGCTCATAAATGATCCCGGATAGTTTCTTTTCAGACTTAGATAGCTTCTCTCTCGCTGTAACCCTTGCAACGTCCAATAACCGCTGCTCAATAATTTCCTGCTTACGCGTCTGTACCGCAAAATAAGTCTGTGCAAACGCGATCTCCGGCTTTGCTGCGTCACCGTTTTGCGCAATCAGGTAGCAGGCATACCGGGTTAATGCTATATTCGCAACTTCCCTTTGCGAGCCACTACCTATCTCCACCATTTTCCCGATATCGGGAAAATGGTCAGAAGCCGCCATGCCACTGGTTTCGCAAGCTATTTTAGCTTTATCAATTACCTTGACAAAATTATCCCACTTAGCATAGCCCAATATAACCTGCAGTTCCCGTGCGCTCCAGCACTCTATACCTTTATACTCGTAGCAGGCATTTTCAAATTGCTTCAGTAAATGCAATATCTGTTCCCTTTTCATTGAGTTTGTTTTCCAAAATAAATGTACACAATTTCTGCACGTATGGGCTCTATAGCCCGACCACACCGGTTAATCCTGAAAATTCCTTAATCCTAAAATCTCGATCACAAATTTGTGGACATCTTTATTTGCCACCCATCATTTTGCACCCTAACTTTGGGCCCGCCAAAGCCGTTTTGGCGGCGGAGGGTGTGTCGTAAAAGACCATTTTACCATCTCCAGGTTGGTTATTTATTTTCCTTGCACTACACGGCTGGCAATCAAATTAATCAGGACAATCAAGTATATCAAAGGTTCAGACCAATGCCCCATATGGGGCATAAACGGGGCATGGGTTAATACATAAAAAACTAACGATCAATAGTCTGCAATTGCACAATGCCCCATATCGCCTTTTTTTTATTTATTCGCAGGTGGGGAATGGCAACAATGAAGACACGATCGTAAAAAAGTTAAAATTTGTAATTATAAATAACTGCAATTTTCATATTCTCCTGGAACGAAAAAATGCCGAAAAATGCTGTGATACCCGCGTGATATTTTTGTGATATTTTTTGAGCCTAAGAAATTGATAACCAACAAAAACCTGCGCAAACTTTTTTTTCTGAAAAACTGTGACATTTCATTGCAGCAAAAACAACAAAATGTATAACGCAAACAAATTGCAATAAAAACCGCCAACATGCTGACATCAGCAAACCAGAAAGAATAACTTCCGGTACCGCCGCATAAACCGGAAGAAAACCAGAAGTGCTGTTATTCGCAACTGCATCATTATAAAATGATAATACAAAAAGCACTTCCGGAGAAAATAATTTTCCCGAAGCACACCAAGCCAGCAAAAAAAGAGCCGCCCAAAATGGCAGCTCAGTTATTTATACGTTATTCAACTTACGACTCATGACGATGACTCACGACTAAATTACGCCTTCACAAAAGCCGCTATCTTTTTGGCAGTGGCATCGCTCACCGGCACTAATGGCAGGCGGAGGATGTTTTCGCACATGCCCATGTTTTTGAGCACGGCTTTGACGCCGGCGGGGCTGCCTTCGGCAAACAGGAGGTCGATGCCGGGAAGCAGCTTGTAGTGCAGCTTGCGGGCTTTGTCGAACTTGTTGACGAGGGCGAGGTTCACGAGGTCGGTCATGTCTTTGGTGAAGCAGTTGGCTGCTACGGAGATGATGCCTTCCATGCCTATGGCCATTTGTGCTACCACGAGGTTGTCGTCGCCGGAGAGCACGGTGAAGCCATCGGGTTTGTTCTGGAGGAGCTCCAGGCACTGGGGTATGTTGCCGCTGGCTTCTTTGAGGGCTATGATGCTGGGGCAGTCGGCGGCCAGGCGCAGCACGGTGGCCGGGAGCAGGTTGCTGCCGGTGCGGCCGGGCACATTGTAGAGTATAATGGGCTTGTTGGTAGCTGCGGCTACTGCCTTGAAGTGCTGGTACATACCTTCCTGCGAGGGCTTGTTGTAGTAGGGGGCCACACTAAGGATGGCGTCCACGCCCTGGAGGTTGGTCTCCTTGAGCTGGCGCACTACCTCGTGGGTATCATTGCCGCCAATGCCGCAGACGATGGGCACCTTGCCGGCGCCGTACTTAATAATAGCTGCCAGCACTTCCTGCTTTTCAGCGGCGGAGAGGGTGGGGGTTTCAGCGGTAGTACCCATGGCCACCAGGAAGTCAACGCCTCCTTTGATGACGTGCTCTACGAGTTTTTCGAGCGCGGTAAAATCGACTTTCCCGTTTTTAAGAAAAGGGGTAATGAGGGCAACTCCTGTGCCGTGTAGTTTCTGTATGGCCATATATTGATCAATTACTCAGTTTAGCTGAATTGTTTGGTTAGTTTTTCCAGTAAAGCGATCAGGAGAGTAATTGGCAGGTAGCTACAGACGGGGAAACTGCATCCTATTCTACAATTATCAGGTAATAATAAAAATCTGAATCAAATATCTGACATAAAAACCAGATTTCATAGCTAATTGCTATGCAGAACAGAATTATTTTCTACGGGCTCTTCAATTTCGTTGTAAAAGCCCATGCGGGAGAACTTTTCGATCCTTTGGGTGACCCTATCATCGGGTGAGATAGTGCTGAGCTCGTTGATGGCGTTGATGAGGTAGCCTTTGATGGTCTCAGCCATAGCGCTATGGTCGGCATGGGCGCCGCCGAAGGGCTCGGGGATCACATCATCAACGAGGCCAAAGCCGCTCATATCCTGCGAGGTGAGGCGAAGCTGCTCGGCGGCTTTTTCTTTAAAGTTCCAGTTGCGCCATAATATAGATGAGCACGATTCGGGGGAGATAACGCTGTACCAGGTATTCTCCAGCATGGCTACTTTGTCGCCAATGCCTATGCCCAGTGCACCACCTGATGCGCCCTCGCCAATGATGACGCAGATAACGGGTACGCGCATATTCACCATCTCAAAGAGGTTGCGGGCGATGGCTTCTGCCTGGCCACGCTCTTCGGCCTCCAGGCCGGGGAAGGCGCCGGGGGTATCTATAAAGGTGATGATGGGACGGTTGAACTTCTCGGCCATCTTCATCAGGCGCAGGGCCTTGCGGTAGCCTTCGGGGTTTGCCATCCCGAAGTTGCGCATCTGGCGCATCTTGGTATTGACGCCTTTCTGGTGGCCTATGACCATTACGGGCTGGCCGTTGAGCTCTGCCATACCGCCGATCATTGCTTTATCATCGCGCACCTGGCGGTCGCCATAGAGCTCTGTGAAGTTGCGGAATATCTTCTCGATGTAGTAGAGGGTGTATGGTCGGTCGGGGTGGCGGCTAAGCTGAACGCGCTGCCATGGGGTGAGGTTCTCGTATATATGCGCCTTTGTCTTTTCTATAGCGGCTTCCAGCTCACGCACACTGTTGGTCACATCCACCTTGCTTTTAGCAGACATTTCTTTCAGTTTGGTAACCTGAGCGTAGAGTTCTTCAAGCGGCTTTTCAAAATCCAGGAATTGCATAATGCGATATTTGGGAGCACAAATGTAACGGTTTATGGATTTTAAAAGAACATTTGGTTATTTCAGAAAAAGGCACTTATATTTGCACCCCAAACTACAGAAAAGGAATTGATAATTCACGGTTAGAATGTCTCCCTCTCGGTGGTATCGGACCCTTAAAAAGGATTGGTAGTTCAGTTGGTTAGAATGCCGCCCTGTCACGGCGGAGGTCGCGGGTTCGAGTCCCGTCCAGTCCGCAGAGAATTTGGATTTCCCCTGTAGAATCAATACTCTACAGGGGATTTTTCTTTAGTGGTACAGCATAGGTACAACATTTCAAAAATAGATTTCTTTTCAGGGGACTTTGGCTATTACAGAGGGATAGACCGTCTCAAAAAAAACCAGCATAGGCATGTACTACTGTGCACGTACTACATACCTTCATAGCTGTAAAGAAAATACAACATAACCCTCCTGCCACCTGACCAGTACATACACCAGATACGCCTTATCCGTACCATACCATGTAGGCGGTGTCATTACTGGTCATTGTAATGGCAACTACTTTCATACATCTGGTGGCTGTGTAGCCAGTGCTTCATTGAACAGGACCAGTACCAGACATTTGACATTCTGGCTTTGTCTGGCACACACCTCGAAACATTTATCCATTAGTTCACTCCTGATGCTCCTTTCTTCTTCACTATATTTCCCCGGCATGTTCAGTGCCTCGAATGGGTTCCCTTCTCCGATCTCTGCTGATAACTGCAGGATGAATTCTATAACGTCAATGACGTTGTGGATTTTCTGTATCATGTATGTTGTTTTGTGTTTATTCAATGGCGTTACTATGTCTGCGGTTGTTTACCTTCTCACTGCCGTATTTGGCTCTGATCTCATCAAGGCTCTTTTTGCTTCCGGTGGTCTTGTATTCTTCACTCCGGTAGTACCAGGCTACTTTCTTTGAAGCGAAAAACAACCCGGCTGCTTTCAGTTCTGCCTTTACAGGTCGGGTATTCCCGGTTACCCATATCCAGTTGCCTACCACCTCTATGATAATGCCCGGTAACACTATTAGCAGCTCGATTACTGCCCTGTATTCTTCGGACATGCGTATCTGCTCCTCTGTGTCCTCTTTGGTCGTATTGCCCCCTTCCAACACACGGGCACATGCTTGCGAGTATTCGATGTTTATGGCCTTCATCGTCTCCGTGTCTCCTCCGCAATCCGGATGGTGTTGTTTTGCCAGTTGCTTGTAGATGGCCTTGACTTCTTCGATGGTTCGACAGTCTATAAAGTACTTCATATAGCTTGGTTTAGTTGATGGCGACTTTGGCGGTTGTCTTCTGAAATAGCTCCAACAAGTAGGTAAAGAAATCAGGCGTATATCCGGCACATACATTGAAGCACTGTTCCAGTAGCTGGTTTCTTGTTGCGGCTTCTTCATCTGTGTACCTTCTGAAGTAGCTATCAGGGCGTGTGTAGTCCTGGAACTCTACAAGCGGGTGAAAGTTGTCTATCTCCAGCGCGACACATTCAATGAACTGGCGTACCTCTTTCATCGTTCTAACTTCGCGTATCATAATATTTGTTTTTATGAGTTTTATTGCGTAACTTATACATGAGGGCTGTTCCTCGTCAAAAAATCTATCGTTATGGCAGAGCTAAACACAAAAGAATTTATCCAAACATTTTTAATTGACGACATTGGGAAGATGGTTGAGCTTTTTCCCTACCATTCTTTTATGGTTATGGCAACCGGTATTGAGTTTTTGGGGAAGTGTATTAGTAATGATAAAACTTGGAACGAAGAAGGATCAAGAGCGAAATTTGACATGGCCTTTGACCAGTTGAAAGCATTTGAAAAGTATAAAGCTTATTATGGCAAGGAGAAGTATGATTTTTATGGTCAACTCAGATGCGGCATGTCCCATTCATTTGCGCCGAAGTTAGCTATCACATTGTCAAGCAAAGCTGAGGAGCCACATCTTACTGAAAAAGAGGGGCGTCTTAATCTACGTTGTGAGGACTTTTATCAAGATTTCAAGACAGCATGTGAAGAGGTAATAACTAAGGAAACGAGCCTTCAAGAAAAATTCCGAGCGAAATTCCTTGCTGTACCTGGCGGTGCTACTTTGCTTCAAACTTCGGGAACCCCTTTCCAATATGTTCCCCCCTCATTCAAAGAAGATAAAGGCTTTTCCGAAAGTGCCCAATAGGATTACTGAACGATGCAAAAGGATTTATCTTCTGCGAATTAACCTTTTTGTAGGTAACACAGGCATTTAACCCAAACCCTAAAGAAAGTCCATACCCGCCCCCAAGTGCGGTTGGCAAGGAAGCTATTCCTACAGTGGCAGCGTTGGCGGAGAGCAGGTGTGTGGATTGTAGCATTGAGGGTTTGTGTGTTGGCTTATGCTACAATACACACTCCTGCTGTGTGGGTGCATGGGGATTGCTGCCAGCGTTAGCCTTGTGAGAGGGGCAGCTATCACCGCACCTGGCCGGTCATTAGATTGATAGCTTCTGTGCGGTAGGCCGCCATGACGGAATGAGTAACAGGACGAAAGCATACTGAACCAAGTACCGCTGCCTATAGACTGCTATACAGTTCAATGACTTCCCTATGCTCAATGGATGCAAATGCGAAGTACTGTGATACGAATGGAGTAAGGCTGGGGGCGGACGTATATAGAGGGAGCAACTTGGCTATAGGGGTGCAGCGTGGGCATGCAAATGAGCGTGGATTTTCTCCCCCTATAGACAAAGTAGTTGCGGAAATGGTGCATTGGGCAGGGTTGGCTTTGTGCGCTTGCCGCCAATGACACCATACCTATTTACCAGTGTTGAGAGTTGGTACAGGCGCTAAATAGAATTCCTGTAGCTGGCAACCTTTTTGATGCGGTTACGCATCGTTGATCGTGTTTTGATGGAGCTGAAAGGGCAACCTCCCGGAGCCGATCAAGGTACTGC
>CAISPO010000028.1 GCA_903887415.1 uncultured Bacteroidota bacterium
AACCGCTATTAATTTTGTTAAAAAGCCGAACGAATATTGTCATGGTGAGCCCTGCGAAGATTGTCATGGTAAGCCCGCCGAACCATGACTTGCTGATTTTCGATTGAAAGCTAAATGGCACTTTTGGTAGCGGTTCATTATTAGTTCCATAGCGAGCCGTCAGTTATTCCTTCGCTTTTGGTACAGTTACCGCTCACCTTATTACATTTCACTGGCTGCTCAGTTTCGGATACTTCGCGTCTTTTGACAGCCACATTATTTATCAGCACCCGGCTTGTAGTATAAACCGCAACGCTCCCTACGGCATAGGTAACATAACTGTCTCCGTAACCCGGCAGTAACAGGCATAGCACGATAAGGACACAGACCTTATAATGCAAAGCTCTGAGCAATCGCGCCGCCAGCGCGGAAACTGCATTGTATAAAAACGCCTCAGGCGCATACGCTTTTTCTGCGGCTGTCTTCGTAGTTCTGTTTGATGCTGGGGTTTTCATAACCTTGGGATTTTTATGCTGAACTGATTAAATACTAACACAAATTTCCTTCAGTATTCAGCCTTTGAGCCCCGTATTATAGCGGTTTTCAGCAGTGTTTTATCTCACCTGGGGAGCGTTGTTTTACGCTGTAAAGAGCGGGAAAAACCCCGTTTTATAGACAATTAAAGAAAATACGGGGAAAATACGGTGTGCAACCGCCTGGCTGTCTATTACTTTTACATTATCGATCCGGACAGATTATAATTTCTCAAACAAAAAAAGTAAATTTATTTTTAAACATCCAAAAACACACAGTTATGAAAAGCATTATAGTTAGTATTTTACTTCTTTTCATCCTCAGTATTTGTAATGCACAACAGTTACCGGATTTGCCTACCGTTAATTCAAACACAAGCAGGCTACACAGTCATAATTTCATACAACAGTATCTGGATGACCCTGCTCAGGATGGCAGGCCAAATTCTTATATCATAAATACAACCGACATTATAAATTACTTTAACGATCCACGTTTGGTTAACGTAACATGTTATTTCCATGTGTATTTTGGAATTGATCCGGCCGACAATACAAATACGGTACAACTAGTCATTATCCCTACAGTTCCGTTCCCATCTCAGGACCCAGGTTCGCCAATATTAATGCATGATCCCGGCTATTCAATGGCATTTGTTCCATGCGTAAACTCAAACATGGCACCAACGTTTTTTTACACTCCCGATAATTTTGATGCCGCAAGCACAGCGGTAGCTGCTAACGTTACCCAAGTATCAGCGCCGTGTCAACCTATAAATCAATCGGATTGTGCATCCTGGATAAGCAATTATCAATCTATATATAGCAACACAAATGAAAATGATTACATACAATCATTTTCATTTAATGCGCAAAAGTTAAGGAGCTTTCTTACGGATCCTGACAACACCGTCCCTTTTTTACAAATCTATTTAGGAAAAAACCAGAACCTTAATGCAAATCTTGCTTTGGAAAACTATACGCTGATCTTCATGGGGCTAAATACGGACGGCAGCCACATTCCTGTTAATTCCACCAGTATTACTACTGTGTTTGGGAACCGCCCGATGTCATTTGAAGCCTGTCGGCCATGTCCCAAATGTGGCATTGCGCCAGACCAAAATCTCGACAATCAACCACAGGCTTTTGCGGATGTTATTGAGAAAGGCGCAGAATTAATGAAAACTAGTGCTTTTAAATCTCAATTCGACACATACGTCGATGATTTAAAAAATGGGAAACCGCCAGTTAGAAAAACCCCCGTTGTTAGAACCGTTCACAAGCAAAAGCATTGTAAAACAAAAAGGGTAGCGAGAATGCAAAACAGGCATAAGAACCACCACAACAGGTATGCTAATAGATACAATCGAAAATACAACAGGAGCTACCCAATAAAAAAATAATTGCTTTTATTACAATCGCTCTTATTTCAACATCGGCAATCGAAAAATAATAATGGCATTAGACTATTTCTATTATATCGTCCTGTTCTTAACTATAGCCATTGGTTTTCTTCGATTACGATTGTTTGATAAAGGTGCAAAAATACTATACGTATGCATCGTGACCGGGGCTATAAATGAAATATTGGTTTACATAAGCAAGTGCTATAAATTTAATACTATGCCTCTGTATCACATTTATTGCGTCGTGGAGTTTTTCATTATTACATTATTTTTTATTAATAGCGCACACTTTCGCAGAAAACGGCTTTACATTCTTTTGTTGGCGATTTTATTGCCAGCTTTAGGCTACTGTAACTTAGTTTTTCTGCAACCCAAAACCGGGCTTAATTCAAATATGTTCTTATTGGAAAGTTTCGCGGTAATTGCCATGTCGTTGTATTCATTATATGCGATCCTGGTCAATGATAAGTTAACCTTTGTACATAACGACCCTTACTTTTGGTTTTGGGTATGTTTACTGATCATGTTTAGTGGCACTTTCTTTTTCTGGGCCGTTATCATTCCTATATCAAATAATCCAAGACTCACGGATATTGCACAGGACATCCAGGTGATTATCAATATTTGCAGTTATATCGTAATTGGCACAGTCTTCTTTTTTTATCCTAAAATGGTAAAAAATAAACACTGATCGAGTTCTTGTTTTTTTATTGGAATGCTCTTATCGTATTCTTCCACTATTGAGGTTAAAATACGGGAAAAATACGGTACGCGCCGGGCTGAATGCGTTCTACCTTTACATTATTGATCAAGAGAGATAATAATTTCTCAAACAACATAAACATATTTTTCCACTCTTAAAACACACACAATTATGAAAAAGAACATGGTTTTATTGCTGCTCTTACTTACACCTTCTTTGCTTTATGCACAAAGAAACCTGCCGCATTTTCGCGTCCCTACTGACAGTAAAATAACTTTGGAAGAAGCCGGCGAACTTATATATAATTACCAGAAGAAGTTTAACAATCCCCGTCGGCCATATCCTAATTCGTACATCATAAATGTCTCTCCTACTAGTGCCTTTTATAGTTATTTAGCTAGTTACGATTTCGAATTTCTTCAGATATACTTTATGAAAGACAACGATGGTAAATATTTATTAGGAATAACAGGTGTTAATATCGACCCTAAAACATTTAAGAGAATTAACCAGGATAATGTTACCGGAGCGGGGGCGCCTACACCACAAACTACCTCTTTATTCTGTGCAGTTGCGACATACAGCGTCGGTACTACTAGTTGTGTAAATTACGATCAAAATTTAGACTATAATGTTAACGCCCCAGCACCTTGGACACCTAATCCAGCTGTAACGATCCCGCCTGCTGAATATATACTTGCTGGTATTGATCCAAATGATGCAACTAAAGGATCCCAGAAATATATTGGCGCTTTTCAGGATGAAAATTATCTGGTATTATCTGAGAGTCCTGCAAATTGGTATCCGCAATCTTTTTTGATAAGGGCAGATAAACTAATAAACAATTTAATACTTAATCAGCAAATGCAAGAAGGACAACAGGTATATGCCCAGCCAATGCAACAGGGCCTGTCTGCGCAAGGAACACAAGCTTTGGAGTTTTATCTTGGCGATGATGCTTATGGAATTAATAACCAACCTCCTTATAATTCAGCCCCGGCTAGTCAAAGAATTAAACTGATAATTGCAGGTGTCGATGCTACCGGCAATCATATATATTACGTAGAAAATAATCTTTACTATGCTTTTGAAGAAATATTGCCATGTCCAGTATGCGGTGTGGAACCTGATCCCCTTTTAGAAAGAGCCTCTTCTGCCAAACTATCGGCAGATATAATAAAGCAATATAACCTTCCTGATACTGCTAAAAATTTCAGTTTGGAAGATTTATGGATTGGACAATGGACACAAAAATAGAATATACGATCAACTTTTTGTACTACACATATATATTGGTGCTCTCCTTATGTATTTGTATCGGACTTTGGCGCGTAAAAACACTTGATTCAAAATCCAATTTCGTATTGTGGATCATGGTCTTTGCGCTGACTACCGAAATGTTATGCAAAGCGGCGAGCTTACATGGTAAAATCAGAACTCCTATATATCATATTTATTGCCTTATTGATTTTTTCCTGGTTACCTTATATTTTTTGAAAACAATAAATTTTAAGGAAACCAGGTCAACGCTGTTCATCTGCGCATTAGGTATCTACATAACAGGGGTTCTGAATTTTATCTTTCTGCAATCGATAAATGTCACAAACACCTACATGCAGATTTTCGAGAGTTTTGTTTTGATTATTTTTTCATTATACAGTCTTTACAAAATATTGATAAATGACGATATTAAAAATATAATCTATTACCCGCACCTTTGGTTCTGGTCTTCATTCCTGTTACTATACAGCGGTACCTTGTTTTTCTGGATATGCATAAATCTCCTGTCCCACGACAAATCAACTTTAGAGACAACAGAGCTGATACAGGAAATAGTAAACATTATTGCCTATGCTGGCATCGGCCTGACATTTTATTTTTATCCCAAAATGGTAAAAAGTGAACAGTAATTATATTGCCATTGTATTTATTGTCGGGACGTTAGCCTTAATGCTATTTTCCTTTTTCATTGTTACATTCCTTATCGTTCACAAGAGAAAACATTTTCAGCACCTCCTTGAAAAACAGCAAATGGAAAACAACTATCAAAACCAGCTCCTCCTCTCCCGCCTCGAAGTGCAGGAGCAATCCTTCAAATACTTCAGCGAAGAGATACATGACAATGTTGGCCAGTTGCTGAGCATGGTCAAAATGCAGCTATATAGCATCCGCAGCAGCAGCCATGAGGAAGAAGTGGTGAATAAAGCCAATGGCTGCACCGAGCTGCTGGGCAAGGCCATCAACGACCTGCGCAACATAAGCCACACCATGAGCAGCTCCTTTGTAAGCAATGCCGGCCTTGCAGACGCCATAGAAAAAGACCTGGAATACATTCGTTCCGCGAAGGATATGGCCTGTACGCTGCATATGCACGGCGAAGAGTACAGTTTGGGCAATGAAAAGGAATTGCTTATCTTTCGTATCATCCAGGAAGGCATTGCTAATGCGGTAAAGCACGCATCCCCTACCACTATTGACGTGTACCTTGACTACAAGCCCACTGCCTTTGGTGTGACAATTGCAGATAACGGCAGCGGTTTTGTGGCCAGTGAAAAAACAACCGGCGGCATTGGCCTCAACAATATGCACATGCGCGCCGGCCTGCTGAATGGCAACCTGGAGGTAACATCAGAAAAAGACAAAGGAACAAGCATAAAATTGGAGATACACCCCTGACCCCGAAAGGGGAACCAGGCGTTTGACTTAAAGAAAGGCCCTCAACTGTCACTATTATCTGGACTGCATATATTTACTGTAGAAGAAATAATAATGCTGAGTAGCGATCGGAAACAAAATGTTCTTAGCAAAGCTTAATTAATTGTCCTCCTTTTGGGGGACAGGGGTTTTTAAATACTTTTTATGATAAACATAGCCCTCGCAGACGACCATACCATACTCCGCAAAGGAGTAGTCGAGATACTTTCCAGGTTCGATGATATGACCGTAGTCATAGAAGCCTCCAACGGAAAGGACATGATCGCAAAACTGCAGTCCGCTGCTATCCTCCCGGATATATGTATCGTTGACATCAACATGCCCGAAATGAACGGCTACGAAACCGCATCTGAGATAAAGAAACACTGGCCGGATATAAAGATACTCGCCCTCTCTATGTATGATACAGAGCTCAACATTATCAAAATGCTGCGCAATGGCGCAAACGGATATGTGCTCAAAGACTCTGACCCCGAAGACCTGCGCGTGGCCATTACCCGCATATGCAAAGATGGTTTTTACCATTCCGAGCTGGTCACCGGCCGTATGCTGAACATACTCTACGACCCCAACGGGAAAATGAATACAGAGATCAGCGAACGTGAGTTGGCCTTCCTTTCACTATGCTCCACCGAGCTCACCTACAAAGAAATAGCTGACCAGATGTGCCTCAGCCCCCGCACTATAGACGGCTATCGCGAAAGCCTGTTCAAAAAACTCAACATCACCACCCGCACTGGCCTCGCCATGTATGCCATAAAAGCAGGGGTGGTATCTGTAAAGTGATAATGATTCTATATCGCGGTTTTTTCATGTTGGAGACGGACGCATTGTCCTCTGCAAAATCAGAATATATCAGCGCTTCGTACTGCGTATTGCAGATACAGATGTATTACGCATTCGCGCTTAGCGGTCTTAAAAACAAAATGACGGAACTGCGCCTCCGCGCCTTTGCGAGAAATACCTTTTTTCCGAGAACCCCTCCCCTCGCACGATTTTTGCACATCTCTTTGTTGTAGGGTAAACTTGTTTTGTGTATCCTTGTCTAAAACAACACATTGCGCGCCGCCCTTTATATACTCCTGCTGATGTTATCCGGTATCCTGCCGGCAGCGGATGCTTTTGCGCAGAAAAACAGCCGCTTCGACAGTGTTGATCTTTCAAAGCTGCATTTCACCCACAATAAGTTTGTAAACAATATTTTTCAACAAGCAGTAAACTCCGTAAAGAAAACCCCCGATGCCGGCCCCGGCGACAGCTACCTCAACGGCAAAAGCGAAGACCCCTACCTGCCATACCAGGGCAAGATAATACGCCATATCTATATCAACACCTTCAACTTCGACCGCTCGCTAACTGATACCAGCCTGCGCGACAACAGCCTCGGCGCGCGTATTGGTAACCGCCTCCACAAAAGCTCCCGCAAATTTGTCATCCGCGACAACCTGTTTATTAAAGAGGGCACACCCGTTAACGCCTATATGATGGCCGATAACGAACGCTTCATCCGCTCGCTCGAATATATACACGATGCCCGTATTCTCATCGTCAACATCCCCAACAATCCCGACTCTGTTGATGTGAGCATTTTTACAAAAGACGTATTCAGCATTGCCGGCGGTGGCGCTTCCAATGGCCTCAACCACATCAACGCCAATGTTTATGAGGCCAACCTGGCCGGCATGGCCCAGCGCATAGAGATCAGCGGCCTGTACGATTACAACCGCAACCCCAACTGGGGCTATGGCGGCCTGTACCGTAAAGACAATGTGCTGCACTCCTTTATCGACGCCACCGTAGGGGCAAGTGTAATGAGCGGCAGCGCCTACACGCACGAAGAGGAATCAACCGAGTACCTCACACTCACCCGCCAGCTCGTATCACCATACTCCCGTTTTGCCGGCGGCCTCACCATTAGCCACAACCAGGCTTTCAATCTATACCACACCCCCGACAGCGTTGTATTTCCCTACCAATACATCCTGCTCGATGGCTGGGCCGGCTACAACATCGGCATCCGGCAGCTCACTGCCACCAACAATGGTATCCGCGACCGCCGCTTCCTCGCCATCCGTGCCTACCAGCGCGACTTCTCCCAGCTCCCTCCACAGGTGCTCACCCCCACCGGCCCACGCTTCGATCCCATTTTCAACAGCTCACGCGCGGTACTCGCCCAGATGACCTTCTTCCGGCAGGACTACTACAAAACACAGTACATCTACGGCTTCGGTACCACCGAGGATCTTCCATATGGCTACAACATTGCCGTCACCACCGGCTGGCACCAGCAGCTCAACCAGCAGCGCCCCTACGCAGGCGTCAACGCTACCGACTACATCGCCACCGGCCAGGGCGACTTCATCCAGCTCTTCCTCCGCAGCGGCGGCTTCCTCTATAAAAACAAAGTGCAGGACGGCAGCTTCCTCATCGGCGCCACCGCATACAGCCGCATCTTCTTTCTCAACAGCACCAAGATCCGCCAGTACATAAACCTCAGCTTCACCCAGCTATACAACCGCGTCACCTATGCCCCGCTGCGCATAGACAACTACTTCGGCCTCCGCGGCTTCCTCTCAGATTCTGCTTACGGCACCAAGCGCCTCAGCATACAGCTCGAAACCGAATTTTACCTCAAATTCAAGCTCCTTGGCTTCCAGTTCGCCCCATTCCCTTATGGCGACCTCAGCCTCATCACCCCGGAGAACGCCCCCTATTCCCATTCCGCACTCTACAGCAGCATCGGCGGCGGTGTGCGCGGGCGCAACGAGAACCTCGTATTCGAGACCATAGAGCTCCGCGCCTACTTCTTTCCAGTAGCCCCCACCAATATGAAAGGCTTTAAAGTAGTCCTCAACGGCAACATCCGCTACCGCTACTCCAGCAACTACATCACTGCCCCCGATCTCGTCCAGCTCAACTCGCAATAAACTATCATCCTGAGCCTAAGTTCGCCCTGAGTGGTAATCGAAGGGCCGAAGGATAAGTACCTGCATAACGTGGATGCGCAATGAGGGAATTTCCCCTTGCGGGTTGGTTTCGTGCGCATGCGAAGGGGGTCGTAACCTTTTTGTCCCGGCTTCTTTACTGCTATCAGCATCGTTGCCACGCTCGCTTGTACGCCTGTCCCGCTATTCTGCGGGGTTCTGTTCATTATTCAGCCTATGGCAGCCTTCCGCATTTTCTGGGGATTAGCACCATTCATCACAGGATTTCTACGAGGCTTTTCCATCGCGGTAGGCTGCGCAACACCTCCCCTCCTGTTTTTAGGAGGGGCGCGCTGAAAAACATAGCGAAGCAGTGTTTTTCAGCCGGG
>CAISPO010000029.1 GCA_903887415.1 uncultured Bacteroidota bacterium
CATCAGCTATACACTGGTTTCCGGATGTTATACAGTTACGCCATTCCATGTGGATACGCCTATACCTGTATTCCTGAGTGTCTCGCCATCACCTGCAGACACCTTCCTGTGCTACAATACACCGGTTACATTAACGGCAACAGTTACACCGCTGGTAGGCATTCCATCTTTTGAGTGGGAGTTATTTGGTTCTTACATCGGCACCGGCAACCCCTATACTTACAACCCCACTCACGGCGACTTCATCACCTGCGTAATGACGGTGAGCGGGGCTTGTGTTACCCCATCCGTTGTGAGCAAGGATGTGACGCTGAATGTATGGCCGCAGGGCGGGCCGATAGTGGTGCTTTCCTATACCCAGCCAGACACTGCTGCATACATGGGCGAGGTTTATACATTCTACACCACGGTTACGTTTGGTGGGCCAAGCCCTTCTTATCAGTGGTATGTGAACAATGCACCTGTTGGCGGCGCCACAGGGCCTGTGTTTACCACGCACATCTATGGCGAAAATGACAGTGTCTATTGCGTAGTGACCGGTAACTCGCCCTGTGATACGGGCAGCTATGTGGGTACCAGCAATGGAGCTATCATCTATGGCCAGGGCTGGCTATCAGTAGGCTCGGTACAGGCAGGCAGCAGCGACTGCACCCTGTTCCCTAATCCGAATACCGGCAGTTTCACCCTCAGCGGCAAAGTGAACGGCGCACAGGACAAGGAAGTGAGCCTGGAGGTAACAGATATGCTGGGCAGAACAGTTTACACAGGCACAGCAATGCCTCAAAACGGCACAGTGCGGGCAGAGATAAAGCTGGGCCACGAAGCCGCCGGCAGCTACCTCCTCCGGGTGAACACCGAAACAGGGACACAAGCGTTCCATTTTGTGATACAGTAAATGATCTTTTGCACAATAACAAAACAGGCGAATCCAGATGGTTCGCCTGTTTTGGTTTATTCAAGGCAGTTAAGCTCTTTGGGTGTATTGTGCAGAGCCCCGTTATTGCGTAGAGACATAATGCATTGCGCCTCTACTTGCGCAGCATATCAGAACGTAAGTGCAAAAAAATTACGCTACAGCCGGGGTTATAAACGGCGCCATATCTATCTTCCCGGTGCGGGAACGCAGGAAGGCGATAATCTCTTCATCTGAAGCAAACCGGTCGCCCAGGTTGACGAAATGCTTAGCGAGCAGATCGTAACGACCGCGCATCAGGTAAATGAATACATGCAGGAAATGAATACCATCAAAAACCACGGCATTGTTGGCCACGTATTCATTAATGGTCTGCTGGAAGTAGGCGGGATGCTCTGTCCAGTGCATGGTGGACTGCAAGTGATGGCTGATGTGGTAGCCATCATTCCAGCATTTCACATTGTACTTTGTATTGATGCAGGTAACGCTGTTTTTATAGGCATTATCCGGCTCATCGGCAGCAATAAACGCGTGCTGCGCCCAGTTGCCGGTCATAGCAATGATGCGAAAAGTAAAGAACGGAAGAATAAAAACCACCAGCGTTGCCGGCCAGTTCACAAAGCATAAGCCAATGCACATGCCAAAAAACAAAACCTCGCCCCTTATAGAACGGTATAGCAGGCGCTGGCGGTGCTTGCGCACAAAGTAGCTGCAGAGATTGTAAATACCAAGAACAATGAACGTGCCGAGATACCGCGCAAACCCGCTTACGGAGTCGCGCTGGTAAGGCATCGTAGTGCTTTCATCATCCGGCATATTGTTTTCGGGATGGTGCATGCCCACATGGTGTGCATAGTACGTCTCCGGGGTTTGTCCAAAAAACGGCCCGATAACCCAGGGCAGGTAATGGTTCATAAATCCATACTTAGCTTTGAACCACGGCCGGTGACTGGTGCAATGCATCATCAGCCCATACGGGCCCTTGAAAGTGACATTATTGAGGAATTGATAAAGTATTGCGGCCACCCACCAGATAGCCCCGGGTAAGCCGGGCCAGAACAGCAGCACGGCAAGCGGTATGAGCGTAAAGGTGATCTTCAGCGTGAGGTAAACAAAAGGAAGGTCGCGTTCATCACGGATGAGGGAAACAAAAAAACGGTCAGCGGCGGTAGCTGGCTTCGCTACGCCCATAGGATCGGTGATCGCGCCTAATATCTTCATTTTCAGTACGAAATAATGTAAGCAGCAAGGTAGGAATAATAATGTAAAAATAAAGCAAATGAGGAGTTGTGGAAATGGTAAGATTTGAAAAACAAAAAACCGCCCGAAAATGAGGGCGGTTTTGGAATTTGAATATTGGAACTTAAGCCCCCAGTATCTTTTGTATCTTTTTATCAAACACATTTTTCGGCGCTGCGCCTACCTGCTTGTCAACCACCTGGCCGCCCTTTATAAAGAGCACACATGGAATACTGGTCACTCCATAGTTGATAGAGAGATTAGGATTCTCATCCACATTCACTTTACCTACGTTAACCTTCCCCTCATAATCTTTTGCAAGTGCATCAATTGTCGGGCCTAAAGCAAGGCACGGGCCGCACCAGGGCGCCCAGAAATCTATTACGGAAAGCTTATCAGCTTTGAGAACTTCAGTGTCGAAATTTGAATCGGTGAATACTGCTGCCATTGTAATTTTATTTTTATTGTTATTTTTGAAAATGAAACCCAAAGTTACATGAATATGCAATGGCAGGCGAATAGAATAGGCGAATAGGCATATAATCTATCCACATAATGCTAACAAAAAAGAAATTCCAAAATGCAAATCCCAAATTCCAAACTCCAAATTCCAGATTTCCAATAATATTGTGGTTTCTTTGAAAGAAACTATTAATTTTATGCCTTAACGGGTTCAATGGGATACCTATGAGTGGTTATGCTCATAAGGCTCAAACAAAAAGAATAAAAATGAAAAGAACAAGAACGGTTATTGCAACGGCTATAATTACTCTATTGGCTTTCGGGGCTATTATTTATTCATCATGTACCAAGGACCGCTGCGCAAATGTGGCTTGTCAGAACGGCGGCACCTGCGTAAACGGCTACTGCTCCTGTCCCAGCGGCTATGAAGGCGACCATTGCGAAACGGGTGTAACCACCACTATTGTATATTGGAACCACGGGTTTACAGATATTACACTTACTTTAAATAACCAGCAATATACAGTACCTGCCGGGCATTCAAAAGGATTTATGGGGGCTCATGGAGATACTTTACAGGGCATTGCAACAACATCTGGCACTTATGGCAAGATGGTAATCTGGGACTCGCTGCTCAATATTTTCCCACAGAACGGAATTGATACGGTTAACTTTCACATCCCTAATACTTATTTCTTCCTGACCGTTCTTAATGACAGCTCATCGTCAACTTTGAAAGAATTCCAGGTGAACTGGCAATTGCCCAGCGAAGTTGATTTTATTATCAGCCCACCGTTGCAGTACCTCACAACTACCTTAATAGGTTACTTCCCTGCAAACTCAGGATCTACAATTCATGTGGTATCAACGGCGGAGCATGAGTGGTACGACAGCCTGCACCTGCCCAACGTACAGGACCAGTCTTATGAGTTTATTGCGAATTAACCTCTCCCCGCGAGCTTCACTCTTTCCCTGGCGGGAACACCAAAGGAGCGTGTGAGGCGGAATGAATTACGTAGTTACTGTGCGGTAGTTATACCTTATCCAGCGAATACCGGATATCTTCATGTTCGTGTAAAAAACGGATCAACTCATCATTTACCTCTATCTTCCGCGACTGAGATTTTAGCCTTACTTCGGTGCCATCCCAGTCTGCTATGTGCATGATCAGCTCCGTATTTCCGGGGTGGGTCTTTAGATTGGATTCCATGAAAGTTACCAGTTCCTCATTAACTTTCAGCAGCGGCAGAGAAAGGTGTATCTTTTTTGTGAGCGTTTTGCGCACTTCATCCAGCAACATCATATTCTGTATCTGGAATTCCATGGTGCCGGGGCGGTATTTGTGCTCGTCAAATACACCCTGTATCATCAGCTTCTGGCCATTCACGAGGTAGTTGCCATACTGCACATAGTTCTTTTCCCACAGCAGTATCTCGAAATGCCCTGAATAATCGTTAATAGTCAGCTTACCGAATTTGCTGCCCTTCTTGGTGGTCATATGGCCCACGTCGGTCACATAGCCCGCTATGCGTATATTGCGGCCACGGTTGGCATCCAGCTCGCTTATGGGCGTCATGCCGTAATTGTCCATCTCGAACTTAAAACCATCGAGCGGGTGCGCACTAAGATAAATGCCCACTACTTCTTTTTCGCGGTCCAGCAGTTCAGGCAGCCCCCACTTATCGCATTCCGGCATCATGGGCGGCTTCACTTCCGGCATAGCCGTAGCGCCAAACAGGCTGTTGGTAGCCATAGATGAACTGGCCTGGAACTGGTTGCCAAATTTCACCAGCCGCTCCAATCCCGTTATTGGGTCAGTAGCAGGTGCATAGAAATACTGCGCCCTGTGCAATTGCGGGAAACAATCGAGCGCCCCCGCCAGCACCAGGCTTTCCATCGATTTTTTATTTACGGTGCGCTGGTTTACCCTTTTGATAAAGTCATATACCGTAAGGTAAGGGCCATTCGCTTCGCGCTCTAATACTATATCATCCACAGCAGCCTCACCCACCCCTTTTATTGCATTCATCCCGAAGCGCACCACATTTTCTTTCGCCACCGCAAACCCTTTCAGGCTCTCGTTCACATCCGGGCCAAGCACCTGCAGCCCCATGCGCTGGCACTCCTCCATGTAAAATTTTATCTTGTCAATATTGCCCTGGTTGTTCAGCACCGCCGCCATATACTCAGCCGGGTAATGGGCTTTGAGGTAGGCTGTCTGGTAAGCAACAAGTGCATAACAGGTAGAGTGCGATTTATTGAATGCATACTGCGCAAATGCTTCCCAGTCGGTCCATATCTTTTGCAGCTTGTCTTCGGGATGCCCATTCTTCTTGGCGCCTTCCACAAACTGCCCCTTCATCTTATCCAGCACTGACTTCTGCTTCTTACCCATTGCCTTGCGCAGCACATCGGCATCGCCCTTGCTGAAACCCGCAAGGCTTTGCGACAGCAGCATCACCTGTTCCTGATAGACCGTGATCCCATATGTATCACTCAGGTACTCGGCCATCTCCGGCACATCATAGGAGATTTCCTCCTGCCCGTGCTTACGCTTTATGTAGTTGGGTATATACTCCATAGGCCCCGGACGATACAAGGCGTTCATGGCTATAAGGTCGTCAAATTTATCGGGCTTCAGATTGATGAGGTGCTTCTGCATCCCTGCACTTTCAAACTGGAAGGTACCGTTGGTATCGCCCGCCTGGTAAAGCTCGTAGGTCTCCTCATCATCCAGCGGAATAGTATCAATATCTATTTCAACACCATAATTTCTTTTTATCAGCGCCAGCGCATCTTTAATAATGGTCAGGGTCTTCAACCCCAAAAAGTCCATCTTGATAACGCCGGCATTCTCTATCACATTGCCCTCATACTGCGTTATCAGCGAGTCCACATCCTTGGCCATAAACACCGGCAGCAGATCAGTAAGATCGCTGGGGGCAATGATGATGCCCGCAGCATGTATGCCCGTGTTGCGCACTGACCCTTCCAGCTTTTCGGCATTGCGCAGCACCTCGCCATGCAATGTTTGCTGCCCCAGTATCTCGCGCAGCTTCATCACCCATTCTATTTCTTCCGCGCCCAGGCCTTCTTTCTGGTCCAGGCTACCCTCCCCTTTCAGTTCGGCACGCAGCAAGCGTTTCAGGCTTATGCCCGGCCGCTCCGGCACCAGCTTTGCCAGCGCATTGCTCTCGCTAAGCGGCAGGTCCATCACGCGGGCCACGTCCTTTATACTGCTCTTGGCAGCCATGGTGCCGTAGGTCACTATCTGCGCCACCTGGTTCTTGCCATACTTCTGCACCACATAGTCTATCACCTTCTGGCGGCCCACATCATCAAAGTCTGTATCTATATCGGGCATGCTCTTACGGTCCGGGTTCAGGAACCTTTCGAACAGCAGCTTGTACTTTATCGGGTCAATGTTAGTGATGCCAATACAATATGCCACCGCCGACCCCGCCGCCGAGCCGCGCCCCGGCCCTATAAACACACCCATATTGCGCCCCTCCTTTATGAAGTCGCTCACAATAAGGAAGTAGCCTGCAAAACCCATGGTGCGAATGGTAAACAGCTCGAATTTTATGCGCTCCTCTACCTCGGCCGTGATCTCTTTATATCGTTCTTTCGCCCCCATCCAGGTAAGATGCTCCAGGAAGGCGTTCTGATCATTATTGAACTCTGTGGGCACTACAAAGTGCGGCAGCAAAATATCCTTTTCGAGCTTGAGTGGCTTTATTTTATCGAGTACCTGGTTTGTATTATCCAGCGCCTGCGGCAGGTCGCTGAACACAGCGCCCATCTCATCTGTGGTCTTGAAATAGAACCGGTCGCTGGGGAAGGCGAAGCGCCCGCCCTTGGGCTGCGTTTCATCATCATCGCCCAGCTCCTTCCACTTAGGGTCGGCCTGCTTGGAGCCGGTGTTGATGCACAGCAGTATATCATGCGCATTGGCATCGGCCTGGTCAACATAGTGGCTGTCATTACTGGCGATGATGGGCACATTATATTTCTCGGCAAATCGCAGCAGCACCTGGTTCACCTTGTCCTGGTCGCCTATGGCATGGCGCTGCAGCTCTATGTAATAGTCCTCGCCAAAGAGGTCCAGCCACCACTTAAACGCCTTTTCCCCTTCCGCCTCTCCCTTGCGCAAAATAGTGCGCGGCACCTCAGCAGCCAGGCAGCACGTAGTGGCAATAAGCCCCTCATGATATTTTAATACCAGTTCCTTATCTATACGCGGATACTTGCCATAGAGGCCCTCCATATAGCCCAGCGAGCACAGCTTCACCAGGTTCTTATAACCAATTTCATCTTTTGCCAGCAGCAACTGGTGATAGCGCAGGTCTTTATCGTCTTTAGAGAAAGCCCGCTTATGCCGGTTCTCCACGAGGTAGAACTCGCAACCTATAACAGGCTTCACTTCCGGCTCTTCTATATCCTTTCCATCGTCCCGCTTGCCCACCACCTTCTTCTTCTTCCACGCCTCCGCCACAAAATCGAACACGCCAAACATATTGCCGTGATCAGTAATAGCCATAGCGGGCATACTATCCTTCCGCGCCTTCTCAAACAGCTTGGAGACATTAGAAGCCCCATCGAGCAGGGAGTACTGGGTATGATTATGTAAGTGGGAGAATTTCACAAGTCGGAACCACGATTAAACTGATTAAAAGATTGCCCTGATGCAATATGTCTGAACCATGATTTTCGTGATTATTTTGATTATCATGATGCGTTTTGTATCGCAACGAGGGGATTACAAAGTAACGAAAAAAGGGCGGAGGGGGAAAATGGAGTTATCCACAGGCGGGTGGATTATATAACTGGCGTCACAGACGCGGTTCCGGGGCATCCTCGTTGCAAACGAGGATGAGTAAGGTGGAGAAAATATTTTACAACTTTTTGACTTCTGCTACCATTTCCTGCTGAATTACTTCCCAATGTTTGCCTTTAAAGCAAATGGGATCAGGCATATTATCGGCAATTTTAAAATCCACAAGACCTGAAAGAACCAATTTCATATCATTGTAAGGATACTTCTGTTCATAAACAGGAAGCAGTGATTGTAACGACCGTTTTTCAAAGATTTCTGACATATCCCAAAAATCCTTTTTCCTTCCGCCGCGAGATATTACGTCCAATTTCATTGCCGCAATTTCTTCAATAGCCGCAAGCCTGATACCACCCTCCGTTACTATCGGAAAGATGAAGTTATCTCCCCAATTTAATATATCGACTTTGATAAGTGAAACGTTACTTTCCCCGAGAAACAAATGCAGTCCAAAATTGTTTTCGAGCGTCCTCATACCAGTTATACCATCATCCGGATTGATCACAGTGGGAAATGAGTTTTTCAATTCTGTTTCGATCTTATCGAAAGAAATGCTGCCATATTCTTTAGCGGCAAACAAATCAATATCTTCTGAAATTCTATGACCAAGCAGAAGGCTTAACGCAGTGCCGCCAACCAATCTGAAATCTGCGAGAGATTCCAGCGCCATTAGTTTATTTAAAACTTTGAGTAATGACTCGCTTGTGGTGAATGTTTTAAGCATTGGAAGCGGTCATTTGAAAGATGAAACAGTTGCTTACTCAGGGCAAGTGCCCTGGGCAATAAAGTATCTATACCGGTAACGGTAGCTATTATCTTATCTGTGCCATAATACCGTATTATTTCCTGGATATCCGGTTCTGCGCCCCGCTCCAAAACACGGATAATAGTAAAATCAGCATAACGGTCGAAATCAAGCTTATGCAAGTCCGTATCCCAGAAGATATGCCGGGACAGAAGGGGTTTACTATTTGTTGATTTTTCCATTAATGTAAAATTACAAAAAATCGGGGAATGATGATAAGATGGGGAACCATGTAAATTTCATTGGCTCTTGCCACACAATTGACTACCCATGGCATGCCTTTTCGGCATCATAAAGTAACGAAAAAAGGGCGGAGGGGGAAAATGGAGTTTCCACAGGCGGGTGGATTATATAACTGGCGTCACGGACGCGGTTCCCTGGCATCCTCGTTGCAAACGAGGACAAGCGGCATAGAGGTTCTTGTTACAAACGTATCAGCCGGACTTTATTATCGTCATAATGGCAATGAACGGCCTCCTTTACAGCAGACCTCAGGGATTCCATCGTCTCTGCTTCGGTAAATATTGACACACCCATGCCTTTTGCAATAAACCCACCTTCCTCGCTTTCTTCAACTAGAAAAATAACCTCCTCCATATCAACCGCTTTTTACAAATTTAATGTATTTATTTAAATCATGGAGAACCAGGGTATGGTGATGTAAGCGGGAGAATTTCATTGGTTCTTGCAGCACATTTACCCATTTATGTACGACAATCTGAAGATTGCGCTCCGCCAGGGCGTAGTCAGAGACATACGCCCAACAATTGCGCTTTTTATTTTTTGAACACTACGCTCAGCATGGAGAAAATGGAGTTTTCCACAGGTGGGTGGATTATACAACTTGCCACAGACGCGGCACCGGGGCATCCTCGTTGCAAACAAGGACGAGTGACGATCTATTGCAAAAGTAATTTGTCAGCCAATTCGGTTCTAATCCTACGATGTCCCAAATCAGTGAGAACAAAATTCCCATTTGACATTTGTATTATTTGTCTATATTTGGCAGATACAAGTTTTTGCAGATTTGTTGTAACTGATGGAGCCGACAGCATAGTATTTTTACCAATTTGGCTGCGATTATAGCCTACTTCCCCACCATAGTGCAAGAGCAACAAAAGTTCTTCTTCTGGTTTTAAATCTGTTCTTTGTATTAAAATTATTTCTCCGTAGACGCCCACGCATGGGACATCAAATTGTAGAAGCTCACGAATAGTTTTTGCCACCTCTTCTCTATCTCCGTTCCAGAACACTCTCAGAAATTCATTGAAGCACCATCTAACTGATTCAATTAGGAATTTCGCGTCCATATGGTTTGGAGTATAAGAAACAGAAATATGCACAGCCCCCCTTTCACTTCTAAATTTGTAAATTGCTTGAAGTACTTTAATAAAATGGCCGATTTCCTTCCTATCTCTGAGTATATGTGTTACTTGTTGGTTTTCTAAATAACTTATACACTCCTTAAATTCTTTCTTATAGTTTAGATTGTTGCTGTCAAGGTGATACAGAATTCGACCTGCAATTTCTGCAAATTGTCCTCCATCCAAGCTTGCTGGTTCCCAATCCCTTTGAATAAACCTCCTTTCCATTGCAATAAATTCATCAACCATTTGAGTGGCAAGCAAATTGTCAAAAGGCGGCGAAATATTACTTATCAGGAACGATCTTTCAATTAGCCCCATTACGTTGTTGAATTATCAAATTTTGAACGGTTTTTATTCCCTCATCCGTTAAATACCATTTAGATGGTGTGCCTGGTGTTTCGCCAACTAACGGTGGCGACGCGACTTTCTGTTTACCCAGATCCCTAGATACATTTGTTGATCGAATCACACGTGCCTGCTTATAGTGTTTATTAAATACCTCAGTTATTTGAGCAACAGTCAAGTCCTCAACAGCTTTTATTTCCTTTACGACGTACATTACCCATAAAGCCTTGCTCAAAGTATTCCACTGTGTTGTAGGCGTGCCATATTTGCCCGCATCCATCTTAATTTCAATAGCTTTGACTTCAGATTTAACATTTTCGCCAGAAGAAACCTTACCCCGTTTAGATTTTTTTCTTTTTAGGGCTGTCTAAATGTTGCGATGGATTTGAAATAATAGTGGCGTCTGTATCGAATGTTCTATCTTCGTTATTAATACCTTGAGGTTGAACCATCCCCCTTAGTTGAGCACCGATGTTTGAAGTTATTACTTCTACTTCCTCTCTCGAACCCTCAACTTCCATTTCAAATCCAGTAATTTTCAGTTTAAATTTAAATTTGTTATTCATAATTTGGGCTAAATTAAGTTTATGATAATACATGTAAGGTCAATATCTATGCCACATTACCTAAATGCATAAATCGCGACAACGCATGCATATATAAATATGTATAAACTGCCAAATAACGTACCGATAACAAAATAATGTCTTATTGTCAGAAATATCAGACATCAACTTTCCGCAATCCGCAATCCCCATTCCTCCTCGTTTGCAACGAGGAGGAATGGTGTAAAAAGTTACGCCACAGCCGGGTCAAATTCCACGATCCACTCAATACCATATTTGTCCCGGAACATTCCGGCATAAGTGCCCCAGGGGGTATCATCGCCAATGGGGCCTTCAACAGCGCCGCCTGCCGATAATCCGTAAAAGATCTTATCTGCTTCTTCACGGCTGTCTGTGCTTACCGCTATTTTAGACCTGTTTTCGTTTTCGTTTACCCGTCCCATAAATTCGGGAACGTCATTTGCTATTAGTACATTGTTTTTACCAATAGGCAAACCTATGTACATTATTTTCTCCGCTTCATTTGCGGCCACCGGAAATTCATCGGTTGCCAGGTCTTTGAAACGAATGATCTTTGTGAATGCGCCGCCAAAAACTGATTTGTAAAAGGTGAATGCCTCCTCGGCATTGCCGCTGAAATTGATCCAGGGGTTGATTGCTTTCATATTTAGATGGTTGAATGTTCTTTTATAAATTTCCGGGTTACCCAGTCTTCCAAATAAAATACAAGGTACAAAACATAATCGTTGAGGGGGGCCACTTGCCGGCAGTTTATTCAATAGCAGTTTCAGCAGCTCCGCTTACATTCCAGGTGTCTTTACCTTGTGTATAAGCGATAATAAAACGGTCACCTGCAGATAAGCCTTTGGGTAATGCTATGTTTATTTCGCCTTTTTCTTTTGCAGCTATGGTTTTCAGCTCCCGCACTATATTGATGTGCTTTAATTTTCTGCCGGAGTTCTCGCCTCTTCTTACGTCGGTTTCGGCGCTCTTTTGAACTAATGCAATGTTCAGGAGCTGGCCGCTGGTATTGGCCACGGAATAGGCGATCGCAATATTACCGGCTTTTGCCGAAGCTGCCAGCCCTATCGTGTTTCCAGGTGCTTTTTGCAGGCTCGTTTTCACAAGCGAGCGGAGCTTTTTCTTATCAGACCCCACGAGTTCGTTCTTACCGTTCACTATAGCCTGGGGAGTATAGGTGCTGCTAAGGCCCAGCAGGCCTGCATACTGCTGCTGCCGCTTTGTGTATTCGCTGCTGCTGAATACATCCTTCCAGCCAATGTAGTTCCAGTAATCGACATGGAATTCCATTACATAAACATTTTGCAGGTGTTCTTTGTTCAGCTGCGCTAACACGGCTTCTGCTGCAGGGCAACTGGAGCAGCCCTCAGAGGTAAAGAGTTCAACTACTGCAAAACCGTTATTCGGTGCCGGTTTTTGCTGCTGGCTATAACCATTGTTGCTGAAAAATAACAAAAAGAGCAAGCCTGCTGTTATCATTTTATCGAAGCGCATGTGAATATTTTATCACACATACGGCGTGTATGCGTTTTCGGTTCTTAAGGAAATGATAAAGAGCTAAAGCAATCCTTTGTAATACTTGATCAGCCCATCCATCGGGCTTTTAATTACGTCGCCTATTTCCAGCTCATACTGGCCGCACAGGTTTTCGAGCACATCGCGGAACTCATAGGCAACAGATCCGGAGAAATAAAGAGGAAGGTTCCAGCTATTGCGGTGCTTCAGTATGCTGGTATGGAAGAAGTCGTTGAGGCAATCTTCAATGATGTTTTCCACCATGTAGTGCCCACGGTTTTCTTTGAGCAGGGTTACAAATGATGCCAGGTAGCGATTGGGGTTTGGCTGATGGTAGAGGGTGTTTATTATCAGTTTTATGTCGTTACCAAAGCGCATTTCAAAGCCCATCTTCAATTCACTGTCGAACGTGCCGTAGGCGTAGTATTGCAGTATGCGCTTGCCCATGTAGTTGCCGCCGCCCTCATCGCCAGCTATATAGCCCAGCGATGGCCGCTGCTCTTTAATTTTTTTACCATTATAATAGCAGCTTGCGCTGCCCGTACCCAATATGCACACTATGCCCTTTTCCTCACCGCACAGCGCCCTGGCCGCAGCTACCATGTCACCCGCCACTTCGGTTTTCTTTATGCCAAAGTGTTTCACCAGTATTTCCTCCAGGAATACCTGCTTCTCCGGGTTAGCTGCCCCAGCCCCGAAGTAAGACATTTTATCGGCCTCGTATTTGTCATTGTCCCAGGGCAGTTCCTTCTTCAGCATAGCTTCTATATCCTGCTTGCTCTGGAGGTACGGATTAATGCCCGGTGTACTGAAACGCACAGGCTTCTTACCTTTTTTTAAAAGGCACCAGTCTGTTTTTGTAGAGCCGCTGTCTGCAATGAGGTAAGATGGCATAAATAATTATTGCTACACAAATATGCACAAACAAGTATGAATATCCTAGTAAGTTCAATAATAAATTTCCGTGTTTAAAATGCACCGTAACCGATACCCGAAAATCTTTACTGGCACATGTTTCGTATATTCCAGAAACAATATGCACTTTCGTAAACACATTCTTTTTGCACTCGCCTCGTTGCTGTCTTTATCCGCAGGTGCACAGGCTATAGATAATACGTTATCGTACAAGAACATAGGCAGCAATAGTTACTTCCGGCTCAATTATGAGAATGATTTTTTCTCTGCCACCGATAAATACTATACGCAAGGCATACATGTGGAGCTTGTAGCGCCGTGGGTGAAAAAATTTCCCGTGAGTAAAATACTGGTTCACCCGAATTTCAGCAACATACGATATGGCGTAGCGCTGGAGCATGAGGGGTACACCCCATCCGACTATACAGTGCCTTATATATTGTACGGTGACCGGCCATTCGCCGCCTGTTTCTTTTTAAAGACATTTCTCATCGCAACAGACAGTGCCAAAAAACAACGCTTCTCCTCCTCGGTAAGCACCGGTGTTATAGGGCAGGCTGCAGGCGGTGCTGAAATGCAAACAGGAATACACCGCTGGCTGCATGATGAGACACCATACGGCTGGCCCAACCAGATACATAATGATGCCATACTGAATTACCAGGTGGATTATGAAAAGCAACTGATATCATTGGGCCATTTTCTCTCGATTGACGCTGATGCAATGGCCCGGGCTGGTACTCTTAGCGACAAAGTAAATATCGGCACGACCATCATATTTGGCTATTTCGATGATCCGTTTAGCAATGTAGCCGCCACCGCGAAGAACCTTCGGGTGTATGCCTACGAACATGCTGCGGTAAACGCCGTGGGATATGACGCAACGCTGGAAGGCGGGGTGTTTGACAAGACAAGCCCATATACGATCAGTGCAAAAGAGGTTACGCCATTTGTTTTTGAGAACCGCTTCGGGTTTGTGGTGCAGTACCGGCGCTTCTGGCTGGAGTATTTTCAGTCGCTGCTGAGCAATGAGTTTACTAGCGGCAACTACCATGTATGGGGTGGTGTGCAGGTGGCGTTTGGGCTGTAATGAAGGTGGTTCGCAAAAGGTCTCTCGCAAAGACGCAAAGGCGCAGTTCTCACGTTTTGTTTTAAAGACCGCAGCGCACGAGTATGTTTATAGCTCCGGTTTTCAATGTCGAACGGAGTAGCACCGTTTTGGTATAAATAATTTAGTTTTGTAGAAACACGTTTTCTTGCAGGCGCTCACATACTACATTACGCTTCCGTTTATATACCTATTCTCCATATTGCCCTTCCGGGTGCTTTATTTGTTTTCTGATCTTATATACCTGATCCTTTACAAATGCTTTGGGTATCGAAAAGCGGTAGTGCTGCAAAACCTGCATAATTCATTTCCGGAAAAAACGGAGAAAGAGATCAAACAGATCAGTGATGCCTTTTACCATAACCTGTGCGATTTTATGGTAGAAACTTTTAAGATACTCACCATAAGCAAAGACGGTATTATGAAGCGATGCAGGATGATGCCGGAATGCGCTGCGGTATTTGATAAATATGCTAATGAGCATAGAAGTGTGATCATGGTAATGGGGCACCTGGGCAACTGGGAGTGGGCGGGCCATCCCTTCAGCCTGCAATGCAGGCAACGGCTGGATGTGCTGTACCACCCGCTGTCTAATAAATATTTCAATGGGCTGATGTTGGGGATGCGCAGCCGCTTCGGAACAAGGATGATGCCTATGAGGACAGCTTATAAGGAAATGCTGGCACATAGGAATGAGCTTACTGCAACAGTTTTTATCTCCGACCAGACGCCGCTGCCCGAGACTGCCTACTGGACTACCTTCCTCAACCAGGACACACCGATATTCAAGGGTACAGAAGTGATCGCAAAAAAAATGAACCTGCCGGTTGTCTATTGCTCTATAATAAAAGTAAAACGGGGTTACTACGAAATGCATGCTGAAGTGCTTGTAGAAAACCCGGTAGCAACTGCGGATGGTGAAATAACAGAGATGCATACCCGGAGGCTGGAACAGGATATTATCGCCATGCCTGCCTCGTGGCTGTGGTCGCACAGGAGGTGGAAGTATAAACGGCCGGTTAGTGAAGTCGGTAAGCAGTAGTATCTTTGCAGAACAATCGCCGCCATATGAAAAAGGTATCTACAGTTTTGTTATTGACAATTGTATTTGCTGCATATGCAACAGCCCAGAATGCAACACTGCAGGAGGGCCTCGCACTGAAATACCTCGTGCAGCTTCCAACCGAAAAATCAGCACACCCGCCCATGATCGTTTTGCTGCATGGCTATGGCAGTGATGAAAAAGACCTGTTTGCATTGCGCACGTTCATTCCCAAAAACTACCTGATCATTTCTGCCCGCGCACCCTACCCTTTACCCGGCGGCGGCTATGAGTGGTACGAGATGACCGACGTGAATGGCGTGCATGATGGTAATGCCTCACAGCTCGCCAACAGCAAGTCGCTTATTGAAAAATTCATTAAAGAGGTAACGTCTGCCTATCATGCCGACCCGGCGCGGGTCTGTCTTATGGGCTTCAGCCAGGGCGCTATAATGAGCTATCGGGTTGGGCTTACAAGCCCATCGCTGCTAAAAGGAATAGGTGTGCTAAGCGGCACTATCTATCCCTCACTGAAGCCAATGGTGAAGAATACCGCAGCATTAAAGCACCTCGGCATATTCATTGCTCACGGAACCGCGGACGAGCGTATCTCTTTTGCTGATGGAAAGGCTGCAAGTGATTATCTTAAAAGCCTTGGCCTGAAACCTGATTTTCATGCTTACCCGGAAATGGGCCACACAATAAGCCGGGATGTGCTTTCGGATCTTGTGAAATGGCTAACACAATGACACGATTACCGAATACGGTAACACAAAAATAATATTAAGTTAAAGGTGCCGCCGTAATTTTGCCGTTTGTTTCCATATTATAACGAACAGCAAATGCACTCACGCCCCGGCATATACAAATTTCTGCTTTCTGCCTTACTTCTTACTACTACCGCGTCTCTTACAAATGCGCAAACCGTGCGGGTCCTTTTTGATGCTACAAAAGCAGAAATGGCCGGGAATGCAGACTGGGTAATAGATTATGACCAAACAACGCTGGGCGTAGGCTCAAGCGGTGCATACCTAACTTCATCAGGCCACCAGAGCAACCCGCAGCAGATACCTACCCCGCCGCAAAGCGGGATAACCGCGAGCACCGCAGAAACGTACTGGAGCGGAGCATTATCGGCATGGGCCGTTGACTGCGCAAAGAAGGGCTATGAAGTAGAAACACTGCCCTGGAACGGGCAGATAACTTATGGCAATACCAGCAATGCGCAGGACCTCTCCAACTACAAGGTCTATATTGTTGATGAGCCTAACCTGGTATTCTCGTCGGCTGAAAAAACGGCCATGATACAGTTTGTGCAAAATGGCGGCAGCCTGTTCATGATATCAGACCATAATGGCAGCGACCGTAACGGCGATGGCTGGGACTCTCCGCACATATGGAATGATCTGTTCAGCAACAACACCATATCTGTCAACCCATTTGGTATCACTTTCGATCTCGTTGACTTTTCGCAAACGACCTCTAATATATCGGCAGCCGCAAGCGATTCTATAATACATGGGCCTATGGGAAATGTGGCCGAGGTGCAGTGGTCTGACGGAACAACAATGACCCTAAACCCAACTATTAATCCATCTGTAAAGGGCGTGATCTTCAAAACCGGGACAACGCCAGGCAATACAAATGTAATGGTAGCCTATGGAAGATATGGGGCCGGAAAGATAGCCGCAATAGGCGATAGCTCTCCTACCGATGATGGCACGGGCAACCCAACCTGTAGCTTATACAATGGCTATTACAGTGACGCGTCGGGCAACCACCAGCTTTTGTTGATGAATATCACTATATGGCTTGCCGGCAAAGATTCCAGTGTTTCCACATCCACTTCAGTTAGTTCCGTTGCTATGGAGCGCACACAGCTTTCCATATTCCCCAATCCATCTACGGGCACTGTAAACTTGTCCGCAGATAATGACCTGGCCAATGCCGTGCTCTCTGTATGTGATGTAACCGGCGCAGAGGTCTTGCATAGGGCGTTGCCACAATTAACGAAGAACGGGCAGGTTTCATTTTCGCTGAACAAAGGGTATTATTTTGTAAAAGTATCCAACGATCAGGTAGTGCTGGTAACGCCGGTGGTAGTTTACTAAGAGAAGGTTCAAAACGGGTAAATAGTAATGATGATGCGGAACAAAAGATTGGTGATATTACTGTTCGTCCTTTTCTTTGCCTGGCCGCACACATCCCATTCGCAGATCCTTGTTGCTCCTGGCCAAACTGCTGCTGCGCTCGCGCAAAAACTTGCCGGCCAGGGCGTCACTATATCTAATGCCACACTCAACTGCGCCGCGCAGGCCAATGGTTTTTTTAACGTAGTGAGCAGTAACCTGGGCCTCGACAGCGGCATTGTACTTACTACAGGCCGCGCAGCCACATCGGGCGGCACTTACGGCATTAACGGCTATTCGGCATCCCTGGCAAGCAACGACAACGGATTGCCCGGCGACCCTATGCTGCCCCCCCTGGCTGGGGAAACCACACTGGATGCCTGCGCCCTGGAATTTGATGTGATCCCAAACGGCGACTCTATAAAGTTCAACTACGTATTCAGCTCGGAAGAGTATATGAATGCAGTATGCGGGCCTTACAATGACGCATTCGCCTTCTTTATTTCGGGGCCGGGTATCGCAGGCTCGCAAAACCTGGCACTGGTGCCGGGGACAAATATACCCGTAACCATTAACAGCATTAATGATGGCATACCGGGCAGCACCGGCCACATAGCCAATTGCACCTCTATAGGAGCAGGATCTCCGTTCACCGCCTACTATGTTGACAACTCAAACGGAACCACACTTACCCACAAGGGACTGACTACTATACTCCAGGCTACGCACGCCGTGACCCCATGCGCCACCTATCATTTGAAGATGGTTATTGCCGATGCCGGGGACCCACTGTATGATTCCGGCGTATTCCTGGAGGCCGGCAGCTTATCAACGGGTAATTTCAATATCAATACCGTTGCCCAATTACCTTACGATACAGCATCATTATTCTGCATAAAGGGCTGCCTGCCAGGCCGCTTCCGCATCAGGAGGTCAACTGTGTCAACAGAAGCAAAAACGGTAAGGTTCATTACTGCCGGGAACGCGATAAGCGGCGTTGACTACAGCCCCGTGCCAGACAGCGTTGTCATCCCTGCAAATCAAGCCTATGCCGATGTAGTAATCAATGGGCTACCCACTCCCCTCGCCGGCACAAAAACACTGCAACTGTTTATTAAATCGCCTTATTCATGCAGCGGAACAAATAATATTGTGGACAGTGCATCACTCCTTATTTACGATACGCTGCACATCAGTATGATAACGCCAGATACGGTGATCTGCGGCAACGAGACCGTGCAACTGCAAGTAGCCGGAGACAGCTTTCTTTTCTACAACTGGACTCCTTCCTCTGGACTAAGCAACGCCAGCGTACAGGATCCGGCTGCCAGTACGGACACTACGACCACCTACGTTGTTACCACATCGCTGCCCGGCACATCATGCCCGGCCAAAACAGCCGAAATTCATTTCCAGGTGAGGCTAACGCCGCACATCGCGATTAACCCCGATACAGCAATATGTGTAAACGCACCGGTGCAGCTAAATGCCGCAACCACGCAGAGCAATCTATACTACAGCTACTCCTGGACAGGCCCCAACGGATTTACAGGAACGTTGCTAAGCCCGACACTTGCAAAAGCGACATCAGCCAATAGCGGCCTGTATTCGCTTACCGTGCGCATAGACACAAATAACTGCCAGGCAACCGCATCGGAAAACCTCACAGTGATCACCCCGGATACACCTATAGTATCACCCCAAGTGACTTATTGCCTGAATAAACAGGCAGATTCGCTCAAAGCTAATGGCAGCGGCCTTTTGTGGTACACCGGAACAAGCGATACTGCGAGCGTTTTTGCCCCCGTTCCACCCACAAATGAGATAGCCAGCTACACTTATTATGTCACGCAGACAGTCGGGAGCTGCGAGAGCCCTAGGGCGGGGATAGAGGTTGAAATAAAAAAATGTTGCGACGGCAACATCTTTATCCCGAATGCTTTTACCCCTAATAACGATGGCCGCAACGATAAGTTTGAAGCCATAACAGACTATGGCTACCGTATCAACAGTATGTATATTTTTAACCGGTGGGGGCAGATCGTATATGATGGCCAGGCAGGTATCTGGGACGGGAATTTTGGAGGTTCAGCTTGTGAGATCGGCACTTATTTTTATAAAATTGAATTTGGATGCATCATTGGCGGCATAACGGAACGGGTGGGAGATGTAATGCTAATCAGGTGACCATTAAACGCAATAATAAATACCCCGAAAACTATTTGGAATCTTAATGCCAAGCAAGTAAAGTTTACACAGCCATAATATTGGGGTAATGTCTGCTTCGTTCCTTTGCTATTAATAATAGCACTACTATGCGCAACTGTAAATTTTACAGCTATTTTCTTTTATTCTGTAGTTTTTTCATTTCTTCAACTGCTTTCTCCCAACTCACAGTCACCCCGGGATCATCAGCAGCCACACTTGCATCAACGCTTGCCGGACCTGGAGTAACTATTTTGAACCCTGTTTTAACCTGTGCTGCAGTGGCAAACGGAACTTTTACCGCCTCCGGCACTTTGTTAGCGATGAGCAACGGTATCATATTGACCAACGGCCATTCTGCCGCATGTGTAGGCCCTAACGGCGCTCCTCCCGGAGTAGCTTCCTTCAATGATGGAACAGCCGGAGATCCACTATTGGCTCCGTTCTTACCTGCGGGAACCGCAACTCATGATGCGTGTATTCTTGAATTCGATGTTGTAGCGCAGGGAGACAGCATAGGGTTTAATTATCAATTCGGCTCGCAGGAATATTATCACTCGACCTGTGGCCAGTACCCGGACATTTTCGCATTTTTCATATCAGGGCCCGGCATAGCAGGCGCACCAAATATTGCGTTAATACCTGGCACTAATATTCCTGTTGAAATAAACAGTGTGAACGCGGGCACTCCGGGCGGGCCGGGTGGCACAGGGCCAGGCGTAAATATTACTAACTGTACGAGCCTTGGCGCTGGCTCGCCATTTACAGCATATTTTCTCAACAATTGGGGAGGCGCGCTCTTATCTTATACTGGCTATACAACTAAGCTAAGAGCCGTACATTCTGTAACGCCGTGCGACACATATCACCTGCATTTATCCGTGGCTGATGCGGACAATTCTATATATGATTCAGGCGTGTTCCTGGAAGCAGCCAGCCTTACTTCTAACGCTTATACATTCAACCATGCGGACTCGATCGGCGCTACAATACTCGGCACTCCGCATACGATCGTTAAAGGTTGCTCCCCAACGACTGTAAATATCATCGCGTCCCATGCCAACCCTACAGCCACAACCCTTAATTTGGCGTTTGGCGGTACAGCGATAAACGGAACGGACGTTACCACGATTCCCAATACGATAACACTACCCGCTGGCAGTACCACCGTAGGCATAAATGTGCAGGGGATCGCTACGCCTCCGGGCGGGTCCAAAACACTAACTATTTACCTGCAGGGCGGCTGTGGCATTGCAGACAGTGTAACCATAAACATCCTGGATACCCCATCGGCATATATTCTCACTCCTGATACATCAGTTTGTATCGGCCAGTCTTTCCAGATAGAGGTAAGCGGAACTACAGGATTGGTATATAACTGGGCGCCGCCGGCCGGCCTGAGCAGTACAACTGTGATGCAGCCTATTTGCACACCAACTGCCGCTACGATCTATACTTTGACCGCCACATTGCCAGGTTCGGGTTGCCCGGCTATAGTAAGAACAATTGCTGTAGGCATTGGCAGTACAAGTATTGCGATCCTCACTCCCGATACCACGATCTGCTATGGCGCATCCGTTAACCTGGTTGTAAGCGGTGCAGCAGGTTCTACCTATTCATGGACCCCTGCTACCGGACTTAGCAATCCAAATATTGAGGAACCTGTAGCTACTCCAACCGTTACGACAACATATACGATAAATGCAAGTTCGGCCGGCGGCGGATGTACCGCATCGGCCAACGTAACCATAACAGTAGCTAATCCTGCGGTGGTTATCCTTACACCGGATACGACTGTATGTGCAGGTATTCCGGTCAACATCAGGGTAAATGGCAGCCCTACGCTTACCTATGTGTGGACGCCAGGCACAGGGCTGAGCAACCCGGACGTCATACAACCCATAGCAACACCAGCGCTTACTACTACCTATAGTGTGACCGCAACTTATCCTGGTACGCCATGCGCGGCAGAAGCGCAGGTTACGATCACCATTGCGCCGCCTCTGGCAGTCACCGCATCGTCTTTTGTGCAAGCTTGTAATTCAGGTATCAACTTCTCGGTGACCCCCTCCGGTCCTGAATACAGCTACCAGTGGACCGGGCCCGACGGATTTAACGACAGCCTACCAAACCCATACATTACTGGTGCTGTACCCACCGACAACGGCATATACTCGGTAACCGTTGTGCAAACCGCAACAGGATGTAATGGCGAGGGAACCACAACTGTATTTATTAATCCAATCTCCAATACACTATTGACCAACATAACCCCAAACCAAACCATATCATACGGCAGCAGTGTGCAACTGAATGCGGATAATGCCCAGTACTACTGGTGGTTGCCCAATGACGGGAGCCTTAACAACCGCAATATCAATAACCCGATAGCCACACCGACACAAAATACTACCTACACAGTGTATGGCTCAGACAGCACAGGCTGCATGGATAGTGCCAAGATCACTATTGACGTAATTTATGACAGCATCACTATTCCTTCTGCATTTACACCAAATGGAGACGGCCTCAACGACATTTTCCGCCCGATTGGCATGAAGTACCAGAAGCTCGTATCTTTTAGCATTTACAACCGCTGGGGCCAGCAGATATTTTATACAGCCAGCAAAGAACAGGGATGGGATGGCACTTTCAACGGAACGCTCCAGGACCTGGGCACTTACCAATATGTTATTATTGTTGCCCTTGATAATGGCGATAACCGGATGTTCAAAGGGACTGTAACATTGATAAGGTAATCTCATAAAATGGCATTAAATGCAAATACTAAAGGCTACTTTAAGGTAGCCTTTTTTGTTATGACCGATCGGCTTAAACACATCTACATTATAATACCTTAATAATAGCAGGTTGCGTCTTTACAGGATTAGCCGTGTTTTATGGGTTTGGTGAATGACTGGTAAATCGCCTTACCGTAACAACGTTGCTATCATTTGCGATGTTTGTGCTTCATTAGAATTTTGATACAAAAAAAGGAATTGATACTACCCGCGTTTTATTGGGTATTATTAACCTAAAAGCTATAAATCCACATAATAAAGACACTTTTTGTTGTAATATTTATTGTGTAACTTTATAACGAGTAACCACCTATCATTCTATTTTTAAATTTTATATTATGATAGAAACAGAACTCTTAGATTATTACTCACATTTTTGCGAACTGACTATTTGGTTTAAAAAAATTGTGCTTTCCTCCAACAGCAAGGCTGTGATCACCGTAAAGGATATTGCCAAAGAGTTTATCGCGGAACGCAACCGCATACTCCAGAACATCCCGATAAAGAAAAGAAAACTCTCCAGGAAGAACCTTAACAAGATCGCGACCAGTTATTACTCACGCGTTTCACATTGGTCGCTGCAGCAAAAGATAAGCCTCGATATGGTTTAGTCAGCAGGGACCTGACCTCAACAACTCTGCAACAGAAATGCTGCTACTGCCCGACTACAAAATGCAGCAGTTTATTTATTGTTCCGGACGTTAGTTCCAGTGTGTACATTCCATTTGCAAGCGTTCCGGTTAGCTGCAACTGCTCATTGATCCTGCCGCCGTAAACATGCGCTGTTCCGGTATATACAACTTGCCCGAGCATGTCTGTTATCACCATTTTTAAATCTCCGGGTTGTGGCAATGTTCCCCTGATCGTAAACGTTCCATTATTGGGATTAGGTACAAGCCTTATGTCGCTGACAAGAGGCTGCACGCCATGAACACCAAGGGCAATCGTGTCCACGATCATCACCTGTGCCGACCTGGTCGCTGTGCCGCAGACGCTGGTACCTGTTACCTCGCAGCTCACGACATCCATATTATTAAACAGGCTGCTTTTAAATGTATCGGTTATAGCCCCGGCTACCGGGATGTTGTTTATGTTCCACTGGTAGGAAAAAGACAGCCCGCTAAAGACAACAAAGGCAACCAGTGTCACTGTGTCCGCTGCTTCTATGCGCGTACCGGGATAGGCAGCGATCGTTACATCAGGAACATATATCGGCGGTACGTGCATATTTATGTTGTTACTGCTATGCACTGTGTCCGGCATTGCGCAAGCCATGTCGCTGTGCATCCTGCAAAAAACGTTATCGCCATCTGTTGGCAGGAAGGTATAAGTAAGGCCCGACCCTACTTCTATACCGTTCTTTATCCATTGGAATGTTGGCGAAACACCACCGGTCGTGGTGGATGGGATAACTGTTACCGGGATTCCGGGACAAACAGAATCACCTGGAGAGACAGAAAGAAATACGGATGGCGTTACACCGCTTACTGTGGTCATGGTTACCGATGCGATCGCAGAATCAGGGATTACGCAGGCTGCATTGCTGATAAGTTCTACAGATACGACATCTCCATTTAATGGTACATAGCCATAAACCGCACCAGAAGCAACGTTTATGCCATTCACAGACCATTGATACAAGGGGGTACTTCCTCCGTTGACCGGCGCCGCATTAAAATCCGCCAGCGCTCCCGCGCATATTGTTGTACCGCTGATTGCGTTAATACTGACAAACGGCGTAACAGTGGGGTTGACAGTGATCGCAGCGCTGGCGGTCATTGCAACGGAACAGCCGGTAATTGAATCCGTAGCCAGCACAGTATATGCACCCGGCAATGTAAACAAACCGAAGTCAAGCGCTGAGCCGGAACCCGGAAGGGTGTCAATTGCTGAGCCCGAGTATCTCAGTTGATAGCTGACACCATTTTCCGAACCATTGAGCCCTATATCCACTCCTGTGCCGCCTGCGCAAAAGCTGCCTCCGCCTGTTACATCATAAGACACCGGCAGCGGATTCACAGTAATACTGGTTGTAGCCATGCAGCCGGTGCCAAGATGATAAGTGATATTTGTGGCACCAGAGGCGATGCCGGTGACCACGCCTGTAACGCTGCCAATGGTAGCCACAGCAGGCGACCCGCTACTCCATGTACCGCCAGTCGCAAGGTCTGTTAAATCGTTTGGTGTTCCCAGGCAAATATTCCTGCTGCCGGATATGGGAAACAATGGATTGACGGTCACTACTGCTGCCACGCCGCAACCTGTGGCCAGTGTGTAAGATATATTAACCGTACCCGCAGCGACGCCTGCAACAACACCCGTACCTGCAATAACATTGGCGATACCGGGGTTGGCGCTACTCCATATGCCGCCATATGTACTATCGCTCAGGGCAATATCAAAGCCCTGGCATATAGGGAATGTATCGGCGAGAATAGCAGACGGAACGGGATTAACAGTAACTACCGCAGTGGCAATGCACCCTGTTGGCAATGTATAAGTTACGGTAGCAATGCCAACGGAATCGGCCGTAACAATACCGGAAACCGGCCCTATACTGTCCCGCGAAGCAGGATTCAGGCTCCAGGTGCCCCCAGTAGAGGCATCGCTAAGCAGCGAAGTAGCTGTAAGACAAAGGCTCCTGCTTCCGGCTATAGCGGCAGGCAGTGGGTTTACTGTAAACGCAATAGTGCTGATACAGCCGGTAGGCAGCGCATAAGTGATAACTGCAACGCCGTTGGACACACCGGTTACCATTCCGGTTGTAATGCCGATCGTGGCGAACGCCGTATTGCTGCTGCTCCAGGTACCGCCAGTGCTGATATCAGAAAGCGTAGCGGCAGACCCTGCACAAATATTTGCAGCGCCGGTTATCGCCAACGGCAAAGGGTTTACTGTGATCACAGACAGCGTAATACAGCCTGTGGGAAGCGTATAGGTAACTGTGGCAGTTCCTGCACCAAGGCCCGAGACATTCCCCGAAAAAGGCGATACCGCCGCTATTCCTGATGCCGAAGCAATAATGCTCCACAGCCCGCCTGCACTCGCATCTGTGAGGCTTACATCTGCGCCAACACACAAATGCAACGGCCCGGATATAGTTAGCGGCAGCGGGTTTACTGTAATAGTAAGCGTAGCGAGGCAACCCGTGGGTAGTGTATAGGTGATACCGGAAGTACCCGCCGAAACAGCGGTAACAAGCCCGCCTGTACCCATTGCAGCAACGGGGGTGTTGCTGCTGAGCCATGTGCCACCCGCAGATGCATCACTCAGGGTTGTGGTACTGCCTGCGCAAATAGCCGCCGTACCGCTGATAGCAGCAGGCAGCGGATTTACAGTAACTATTGCTGTAACGATGCAGCCACTGGCTACCGTATAAGTAATATTAGCGGTGCCTGCAGCGATGCCAGTCACAACACCTGTAATGCTGATACCTGCAATGCCCGGCGAACCAGAACTCCATGTACCTCCGGGAATTGCATCGGTCAGGGCAGTCGTTAAACCCGCACATACATGCATCACACCGGTTATCGCCAGCGGCAAAGGCTGAACCGTAACAATTGTGGTGCCCACACATCCTGTAGCGAGCGTGTAGCTGATCACCGCGCTGCCCGCAAATACTCCGGTTACCAGGCCGGAACCCGAACCGATTGTAGCCACTGCCGGGTTTCCGCTGCTCCAGGCGCCGCCAGGAGCGGCATCACTCAGGCTTACAGTCAGCCCTGTGCACACAGTAGTGCTGCCGGAGATTGCGGGTGGCAACGGATTCACCGTTACTACTGCGGTTGTTGTGCAGCCGGTGGGCAGTGTATAAGTAATAGGGGCAGTGCCCGCAGCGTTGCCCGTAACGATGCCAGCGCCTGCTGCAATGGATGCGACAGTCGGTGCACCCGAGTTCCAGGTGCCGCCGCCTGCGTCCGACAGGCTGGTTGTAGAGCCTGCACAAACGCGCATGATACCAGTGATCGGTGACGGGAGCGGGTAAACAGCTACAGTAGCCGTAGCAAAGCACCCTGTAGTCAAGCCGTAAGTAATAGTAGCGGTGCCTGTAGCGGTGCCTGTAACAATACCGGTGCTGCCAACGGTTGCTACAAATGCGAACGAGCTGGCCCAGGTCCCCCCAGCGGTAGCATCGCTCAAAGTGCCTGTTAAACCCAGACAAATATTCGCAGTACCCGAAATGCCCGCAGGCGAAGGATTAACCGTAACGATAGCAGTGAGCGCGCAGCCGGAAGGTAATGTATAAGTGACTGCAACAGTCCCCGCTGATAAACCGCTAACAATGCCCGAGCTTGTCCCAACCGTAGCAATGGCCGCATTTCCGGATAACCATGTGCCACCAACCGGGGTGCCGGATAACGTAATATTTGCACCGGTACAGACAGGAACATTACCCAAAATGGCTGTCGGCAGCGGGTTCACCGTTACCTGTTTTGTAATGTAACAGCCGGTTATCAATTCGTAAGTGATGATAGCAGTGCCTGTTGATATACCGGCGACCACCGCAGATGTGCTGCCAATTGATGCAATGGCTGGTGCGCTGCTGCTCCAAGAGCCGCCTTCAATAGGATCGAACAAAGAGGAGGTAAGGCCGACGCAAAATTGAGTACTGCCTATAATGGGACTTGGCAAAGGGTTGACCGTTACGCTGGCTGTTTGTATGCAGCCCGTGCCTATAGTATAAGTTACCAGCGCGACACCATCCGACACGCCGGTAACAGCGCCGGTAGCAGGGTTAATAGTAGCAATAAATGGCGTGCTGCAGGTCCAGGTGCCGCCGGGGGTGGCATCGCTTAGAGTAACCGTTGGACCCGCGCAAATAGTCATAGGCCCGGTGATGATCTGCGGCAATGGTTCCACAGTGACAACATGAGTAGCGATGCAGCCGGTAACCGGCGCGGTGTAAGTGATGGTGGAAGTTCCCAATGTCAGGCCGGAAACAACGCCCGAAGAACCTATGTTCGCAGTTGATGGCACACTGCTGCTCCATGTGCCGCCGGCAACAGCATCGCTCAATGGGGCACTATACCCTAAACACAAGCCGGAAAACTGCAGTATAGCGGGCGGCGGCGTAAAAATAGTTGCCGGGGCAGTAGTAGTACACCCAGTGGGCAAGGTGAAAGTAATAGCGGTAGTGCCCGGGCCAATACCCGTAACAATACCTGTGCCCGACCCCACAACCGCGATGGCGGTATTGCCGCTGCTCCATGTACCACTCGGTGCAGGATCGCTTAATGTAGCGGACGATGACGGGCAAATATTCACCGCTCCTGATATTGGGGAAGGCAAAGGGTTTACGGTTACTGGCAATGTGGCCATACAGCCGGTAGGCAGCAAGTAAGTAATCGTAGTATTGCCTGCCATGATCGCATTAAGAAAACCTGTGCCGGTAATACCTGCAATTCCCGCGTTGCTGCTCGACCATGTGCCGCCCGCAGCCAGGTCGCCTAAAGTTTCGGTTGAGCCTGAGCAAACACCCGCGCTGCCTGTTATGGGGGCCAGTGGATATACGGTTACTATAGTCGCGACAGTACACCCGCTGGCTGTATAAGTAACGATCGCATTGCCTGCTGCAATTCCGGTCACTACCCCACCGGCGTCAACAGTAGCGACAGTGCTTCCTGAAATGCTCCACGTGCCGCCTGCCGTTGCATCACTCAGCGTTGTGGTAAGGCCTGCGCAAACCGTCATAGAACCAGTAATAACAGCGGGCGGAGACACAGCGCTTATGGTAGCTGTACCCGCCATACCAACGGAACAGCCAGTAACCGAATAAACCCCGGAAACTGAGTATATTCCAGCCACCTGGTTGCCAAAGTCAAGTGACCCGCCGGTACCGGTAATGATGCCGCCTACTGCGGTGCTACCTGAATACAACTGGTAATTTGCGCCCACATCAGAGCCGGCAAGCTGCACATCAATACCGGCTGTGCCTACGCAATAAATACCATTTCCATACACAGTGTACAATGTTGGCAACGGATCTACTGTAGTGGTTGCCGTACCGGTAACAGCACAATGGTGGGCATCCGTGATAGTAACTGTATAAACAGGGGCAGCCGGGAAACCGGGAACCGATGAAACTGTTACGGCATTAGTAAGTGCAAATGTAGGCCCTGTTGTGTGGCTGTAGCCGCCTGGCCCCGTCCATATATAAGTGTATGGCGACGCAGATGCGCTGATGGCGGCATCCAGGTGCAGCGGACTGCCCTGGCAAACAGACGGCTCAACAGCGCCTGCAGAGGAGATCGTCGGCGATAGCGTATAAACAGTGATAGTGGAAGTTGCAGTATTTGAGCAGCCCAGGGCTGATGTGCCCGTGACGGTGTAAGCAGTAGTTGCAGCCGGAGATGCCGCAACAGTGGCCCCTGTAGTTGCCGACAAACCCGCAGCAGGCGACCACGTATAGATCACCGCGCCCGAGCCTGCGCCTGAAGCAGTGATAGCCGTGCCGGCCGATCCTGTGCAATAGCTGCCCGCCGATGGCGTGGCAGTAATAGCAGGAGCTGTGCAATCGACATTAAAATACAGATCCGCGGCCTGCCCATAATTCCCATCGCAGGGTACAGTAATCAGGGATTCAGTAAGAAATACACGCATATGGAGATTCGTCCCAGTAACCGCCGATGCGGGAACAACAAAGCTATATATCGTGGAAGCCGCTAATGCAGCAAAAAAGTATGTTGTGCCCGCAAGTTCACCCGGTTCATAGATACCGTCATTATTCCAGTCAACAAAAACAGAAAGATAGGCAGCGTAGCCGCTTCCATCCACCCGGGATATATTCATATTTATGGTAGCACCGGGAGGAGCAGAAATGCCCTGTGTTGCATAATTATCATAATAGACATTAGTACCTCCGGGCGGGCAGTAAGTGCCGGTCACATTCACAGTTGATATTACATAAGACGAACCCGAAGCAGTGATCGACGTGAAGTAATCGGAAGCACAGCTTGAGGTAAATGACGGAGGCGCTGTTGCAGCGCATTGCGCCTGCAAGTTATTGGCAGTTGCCGCATTCACTAGCAGGCCAAGAAAAAGAACAAATAAAATATGATAAGTAATACTTACTGCACGCTTCATAGTACCCGGATTATCAAAATACCTATTTACAAAAAGACTGCTACTGCCCTACCGCAAAATAAAGAAATTTATTAACAGTACCTGAAGTGACTTCCAATAAATACATACCATTGGCAACGGCACCGCCAATACTTATTTCCTGGTTTATTTTGCCGTTATTCACTGGCACACTATTCTTATATACAGTTTGGCCCACCATGTCTGTGATAACCACTGATACCTCATTAATCATGCCAATTGTTCCTTTAATGGTGAACGTTCCATTATTCGGGTTTGGCATAAGCCTTAGGTCGGTGATAACAGGCTGCACTCCCTGCACGCCAAGCGCAATTGTATCAACGATCAGCACCTGAGCCGATCTTGATGCCGTGCCGCAGAGGCTGTTGCCGGTTACATCGCAGCTCACGACATCCATGTTATTAAATAAGCTGCTCTTAAACGTATCTGTGGTAGCGCCTGCTACCGGGGCATTGTTTATTTTCCACTGGTAAGAAAAGGACAGCCCGCTGAAAGTTACCGAAGCAACCAACGTTACCGTATCCCCCGATTCTATCCGGGTACCAGGATACGCACTGATCGTTACATCAGGTACATATATCGGGGGCACGTGCATATTTATATTGTTGTCACTGTGCACAGTATCCGGCACTGCGCACGCCATATCGCTGTGCATCCTGCAAAAAACGTTATCGCCATCTGTTGGCAGGAAGGTATAAGTAAGGCCCGACCCTACTTCTATACCGTTCTTTATCCATTGGAATGTTGGCGAAACGCCGCCGGTTGTGGTAGATGGTATCACCGTAACCGGGGTGCCGGGGCAAACAGAATCACCGGGAGAGACGGCAAGGGATACCGATGGAGCTATTTCCGATACCGTGGTCATGGTTACCGATGCGATCGCAGAATCAGAAGTAACGCAGGCAGCATTGCTGATGAGCACTATTGAGACAACATCTCCATTTAACGGCACATAGCTATACTCCGGCCCGGAGCCAGCAATTGCACCATTCACAGACCATTGGTACAGCGGTGCGCTTCCTCCATTGACTGTCAACGCTGTAAAATCAGCGGCAGTTCCTGCACATATTGTTGTTCCACCGCTTGTGCCGATACTTACAAATGGAGTCACTGTTGGGTTTACAATAACCATCGCGCTGCCGGTCATGGTAGCCGAGCAGCCGGTAATTGAATCTGTAGCCAGCACAGTATATGCACCGGGTAACGTGAACAAGCCGAAATCGAGCGCGGAGCCAGAGCCAGGAAGCGTGTCAATTGCCGAGCCGGAGTATCTGAGTTGATAGCTGATGCCATCATCCGAACCATTGAGACCAATATCAAGCCCTGTACCGCCTGAACAGTAACTGCCGCCGCCAGTGACAATGTACAAAGCAGGTATGCTGTTCACAGTTACCGCTATCGCAGCAATACAGCCGGTTACAAGATGATAAGTAATATCAGCGGCCCCGGAGGATGTGCCTGTCACCTCACCTGTGCTGTTCACGGTTGCTACCAATGGCGTACCACTGCTCCATGTGCCGCCTGTGGCCAGGTCGCTTAAAAAAATTGTTTCACCAAGGCAAACACTGGTATTGCCAGATATGGGGAACAACGGGTTTACCGTCACCACCGCGGCCACACCGCAGCCGGTAGGCAACGTGTAGTAAATATCTGCGGTTCCCGCAGCAAAACCCGCCACCGTACCTGCACTCGTAACCGTGGCGATAGCAGGGTTAGCTGTACTCCAGGCTCCCCCATGCGTACTATCACTCAATAAAATATTATAGCCCTGGCATATGCCCAGCGTATCGCCAAGGATAGCAGCCGGGAATGGGTTAACTGTAATGAAAGCGACAGTAATACAGCCAGTAGGCAGTGTATAAGTAACCGTATCTGTTCCTAAAGAGTCGCCGGTAACAATACCGGACGCAACACCTATGCTATCGGGATGAGTAATGCTCCAGGTACCGCCAACGGATGCATCGCTCAATGCGGTGGCTGTGCCCTTGCAAATGCTCCTGTTGCCTGTTATTGCCACAGGCAGCGGGTTTACAATAAATGCTATAGTGGTGATGCAGCCGGAGGGCAGCTTATAGGTGATAACAGGTGCACCCTGCGACATGCCAGACACAGTGCCGGTCGCGGCTCCGATAGTGGCAAGCGTAGTATTGCTGCTGCTCCAGGTGCCGCCGGGAGTAACATCTGTAAGTGTGGTGCTTGCGCCAACACAAATGCTTGTGGTACCTGTGATACTAAGCGGAATGGGATTAACGGTGATGACAGCAGTTGTGGTGCAGCCGGTAGGCAGGGTGTAAGTAATTGTAGCCGTACCCGCGGAAAGCGCCAGAACATCTCCTGTAACCGCAAAAACGGAAGCCACTCCTGATGCCGAAGGATCTATGCTCCAGAGGCCGCCTGTGGCGCCATCAGTTAAAACTGCATCGGCCCCGGCGCAAAGGTAAAGACTGCCTGTAATAGCTCCGGGCAACGGGTTAATGGTAACCGTACGAACTGTAATGCAGCCGGTAGGCAATGTATAAGTGACATTGCTGGTGCCTGCCGATACACTTGTAACCAGGCCGGAAGTACCTATCGTAGAAACAGCCGTATTACTGCTGAACCATGTGCCGCCGGCAGTTGCATCACTTAGTGTGGCTGTAAGCCCGGCGCAGATCGCAGCCATGCCGCTGATAGCAGCTGGCAGCGGGTTTATAGTAACCACCGTGGTGGAAATACAGCCGCCAACCACAGTATAGGTAATGCCTGATGTGCCTGCAGACATACCCGTAACTACACCGGTAGAACCAATGCCCGCAATAGCCGGGGCGCCAGCGCTCCAGGTGCCGCCGGATGCAGCATTGTTAAGTGTTGTTGTTACCCCCGCACAGATGGTCATTGTGCCGGTAATAGCCGGAGGCAATGCAATAACAGAAACTATTAATGTTGCTTTGCACCCGGTAACGGAGGCTGTATAGGTGATCGTTGCGCTCCCCGTAGCTACCCCTGTTACAACTCCGGTACCGGAACCAACAGTGGCTATAAAAGGATCACTGCTTATCCATGAGCCGCCGGCAGTAGCATCGCTTAACGTGATCGCCTGTCCGTCGCATACATTTGGCCCTCCCGTTATCGTGGCCGGCAACGGGCTCACAGTAGTAATGGCGGTGGTGATACAGCCGGTAGGAAGTGTATAGGTGATGATACTGGTCCCGGCTGAAATGCCCGTAACCGTACCGCTGCTGAGGGAAATTGCAGCAACAGAAAGTGTGCCGCTTGCCCATGTCCCGCCGCCTGCATCGCTTAAAGTAATTGAGGAGCCGGTACATACCGGCGTATTAAACAATATGGGATGCGGCAGCGTATCTACAGTAAATATAGTCGTCCTAGTGCAGCCGGTGGGTAATGTATAAGTTATGGTCGCAGTACCTGCCGTGTTGCCGGTTACCACGCCTGCGCCATCAACAGAAGCTGTAGCGGATGAAGAGCTGCTCCATGTGCCGCCGCCATCAGTATCGCTCAACGCAGATGTATGGCCCAGGCAGGCATGCATATTACCCGAAATAGCCGCGGGAAGCGGGTTCACCGTAATAACCGAAGTAGCGGTACAACCTCCTGCTATCGTGTAGGTAAGCGTAGCAGTGCCTGCTGCCACCCCGGAAACAACTCCGCTGCCGGCGCCTACTGTTGCGGTGCCGGGAGATGCAACGCTCCAGGTGCCGCCACTAGGCAGGTCGCTTAAAGTTGTTGTTGCACCGGGGCATACTGTCTCCGTTCCTGTTATCGTTCCCGGAACTGCATAAACCGTAACTGTAGCCGTGATGTAACAACCAGTTGGCAAAGTGTAAGTAATACTAGCAGTGCCCGGCGTTACACCAGTCATAAGGCCGGTAGCAGCGGCTATAGAGGCGGTACCAGATGCACTGCTGCTCCATGTCCCCCCGGTGGCTGCATCACTAAGCGCAGATGTAAACCCGGTACAAACTGCCAGGCTGCCTGCTACAGCGCCTGGCAACGGGTTCACGGTTACAATTGCAAAAGTTCCGCAGCCTGTAGCCGGCAGGTAGGAGATCACCACCGTGTTTGCAGAAACGCCGGTCACCGTGCCGCTCGCTAGCCCTACAACAGCGATCCCTATCGACAGGGAGCTCCATGTGCCGCCGGAAATCGCGTCTGTTAAAGTCGTTGTTGCGCCAGGGCAAACCTGCAGTGTTCCTGTAATTGCAGGCGGTAGTGGATTTACGGTTACTATTTGGGTATTCACGCAACCAGCCAGGCTGGTGTAGGTTATTGTTGCGTTGCCGACTGTATTTGCGGTAACAGTCCCTGTACTTAAACCGATACTGGCTGTTCCGGGCGCATTGCTCATCCATGTGCCGCCTGCCGGGTTTTCGATCAAAGTTGATGTTGCACCCATGCAAACGGCGAGAGTACCTGACGCAAGCGATGGCAGCGGGTTCACTGTTGCAATAAATGTGGTATAGCAACTGCTGGGCAAAGTATAAGTAATGACCGGGTTTCCTGCGCCTGTGCCGGTTACTATGCCCGTAGTGCTGCCAACTGTGGCGTATAAAGTATTGCTGCTGCTCCAGGTGCCACCGCCGGTAAGGTCGCTTAGTGAAACTGATGATCCTACACACACACTTCCCGTGCCGGTAATAGCCGATGGCAGCGGGTTCACCGTTATCCCCTTGGTCATAAAACAGCCGGTAGGCAGTGTATAAGTAATATCAGAAGTCCCGCCCATGATCCCGGAGGTAAAACCTGAGGAAGCATTTATGGAAACAAAACTGGCACTGCTGCTTATCCAGGTGCCGCCGCCTGCTGCGTCAGTTAATACAGTTGACGATCCGGCGCAGATATTGGTTGGGCCGTTTATTGGGCCTGGCAATGGATTGACAGTGAAGGTAGTTGTGGTGAAACAACTAGTAGGCAAAGTGTAAGAAACATAAAATGCTCCTGCTGAGATACCCATAACGTTTCCTGATGCATCTACCGTGCCAAAACCAGGGACGCTGCTGCTCCATGTACCGCCGCCGGTACCATCGGTAAGGCCTGTTGTTAAACCCTGACACACGCTTGCCGTTCCGAAAATGGCAGCCAGCAATGGGTTAACCGTAATAATGGAGGACGTAGTGCAGCCGCTGCCAATTGTATAAGTAATGCTCGTTGTCCCGGCCATGATCGCGCTCAATGAGCCCGTGCCCGCACCTATAGTTGCAATGCCTGTGTTACTGCTGCTCCAGGTGCCGCCTGTGGATGCATCCGTATAAGTGGCTACCGATCCTGCACAAACAGCAGACGGGCCGCTGATGGCCAATGGCAGCGGATTGACAGTGACGGCCGTAAACAAGAAGCAGCCCGTAGATGAGATCGTATAAAAAATGTTTGATGTTCCCGTAAAAACGCCGGTAACAATACCGGTGGATCCTACACTGGCTATACCTGGCGCTCCGGATGTCCACGCGCCACCAGGTGTAAGGTCGCTTAAAGACGTTGTATAACCGATACAAACGGAAGGGTTCCCGAGTATATTTGTTGGCAACGGGTTCACAGTTATCGGTGTGGAAACCATACAGGTTGTAGGCAAGGTGTAGGTAATATTTGTTGTGCCTGAAGCAATTCCCGTTACACTACCCAACGCGCTTACCGTGCCGGCAGTTGTATTGCTGCTGCTCCATGTGCCGCCGCCGGCATCAGTCAGCGTTATCGTTGCCCCTACACATACATTCGTAGTGCCTGTGATCCCTGCCGGCAATGGATTTACAGTGATCACTTCATTGGCCATACACCCCGTAGGGAGTACATAGCTAATCGTGCTGGTGCCGGCAAAAACCGGTGTCACCGCACCGCTTCCCGACCCTATAGTGGCAACTCCGGTATTGCTGCTGATCCAGGTACCACCGCCGGTAGCATCAGAAAGACTAATGGATGAGCCCATACACACTGCATTTCCGCCTGCTATTGATAGCGGCAATGGGTTCACGGTAACTGTTGCTGTAATAAAACAAGTGGTAGGCAGCGTATAGGTTATAGTAGCCGTAGTATTACCGGTCACACCAGTTACTATTCCCGTGCCCCCCCCTATTGTTGCATTTCCGGGAGACCCTGAGTTCCATGTTCCGCCACTGGCATCAGTCAAAGCAGTAGTAGTGCCGGGGCATACAGTCATTGACCCGGTAATAACCGCAGGCAGCGGATTAACAGTTATCGCCGCAGCGCCAGTCATATTGTTACTGCAGCCGGTGGTCGGGTTAATTGCGGAAACGGTATATGTGCCGGCTGGCTGGCTGCCAAAATCTATCGGTGTACCGGTGGTACCGGGCCGGACGCCGCCAACAGTACCGGAGGTATTAAATAACTGGTAATTAACACCGGTCTGGGAATTATTCAATTGCACATCAACTCCCGTACCGCCGGCACAATAACTGCCCGAGCCAAATACAGTATATGCTATCGGCAGAGGATTGACCGTAGTTGTGACTGTTGCATTGGTAACACAGCTATTACCGTTAGTTACTGTTAACGTATATACGGGGTTAGCAGGCAGCGTGGGTATAGCTGTTACTGTAACTGAACTGGTAAGCAAAGCGGACGAACTGGTACCAGATGAATAAGCGGGGCCGCTCCACGTATAAGTATATGGACCGGTTGTTGCATTGATAGCAGCATTCATATGCAGATCGAAGCCGGCACATAATGGGCCATCCGTACTGATAGATGTTACCGAAGCAACAGGAAAAACATTAACGGTTACGCTTCCGGTAACAGGGACAGCCGAACATGCCTGGGTGGTAATGCTTACCAGGTTCACCGTTGCAGTGGCCGTTACCGACCCGATGCTTACTGTGTCAAAACCATTTGGTTTTATAGTTGTGCTAAGCGTAGTGCCTCCATTTATATTGTAAGAAACAATACCGGTCGGGTTTCCTTTAATGATGATACTGGCATTAGTGCCGCTGCACACTGTTGATGCCCCAAGCACCGATATTGCAGCCGTACAGGACGGAGCAAATGTAATACTGCGGAAAACAGTATTTGCAGGAGATGATGCTACAAGAGTGGTTACGGGAGATGCCGCACCTGCATCGGTGATCTTAATGATCGAATTAGGAGCCGTGCTGCTAGCCGTGGCAGCATAAATAACAGGGTTCGCCCCGGAATAATCTACGGCTATACTTCTGCAGGTAGTTGTATTGACAACATACGCAAGCGCATAGGTGGCGCCGCTTTTGGTGTACTTGCTGATACCCGGAGTTGATCCTGATAGTCCGTCATCTGCTATATACAAAGTATTCCCATCCGGGCTGAACGAAAAGCCATATGCGCTGCCCGAATTAGGCGTATTAAGCAGTGTTGTTGCCTGGCAGCAGGTAGTAGGAATATTAGTGCCCAGTGACAATACCCCAAGGTTCGTGCCCGACCCGGATGAAAAATAGGTCTGTCCGTTAAATACCTGGATTACACGGGTATTAATAACCGCGGCAGTCAGCACTGTGTTCGTATTCAGTAATGAAGACCCGCTGGCAGGGCCGCCCGCAAAGTAGTTTGTTCCTGAAGCTGTACCGGAACGGATGTTATTTCCTGAATAAAGCGTACTGGTTGATGCAGCATATGTACTGATCGCCCCTGAATTTATGGTAAACAGCTCCCTGCTATAAGTTGCAGAAGGTGAAGTCGCAATATTAGCGGTTCCAGACACAGCATTATAACCTACGACTACCAACCTGTCCCTTTCGGCAGACATCGTCATCTGCCCCTCGGAAACTGCGCTGCCACTATTGGTCGCATAAGGCGCTGCTCCGAAACTGGGAAGCGGCACGGTAACCCCGGTTGCCACGCCGCTTGTCGTGTACTCTACAACTGTTAATGGCTGTGCGGAGCTTGTAAGCCCGGTTACCCCATCACCTACTCTTAATACAGTTAAGTTACCGGCGGTGAACTGTGCCACTGCCATACCTGGCGCAAGCAAAAGAAGTATAAAAACGTTTACTAATAAAATGACGTATAACGGCTTCTTTTGTACAAGTTTTGGCATGAAAAATTGCATTTATATATTGCTGCAAATTTGCCGAAACAATGTTATCTTAAGATTATGTTTTTACCTGTCGAATATTACCAAATTGTTACGGAAGGCCTTTTGACCAGCCTAAACCTGCATATCATGCGCCATGATTACACAAGCATACCTGCAATGGTCGCAGAAAGGTAAGAAGCCAGTGTGCCACAAAGGAGGGCCCTCATACCCAGCTTTGCGAGGTCTCCCCTGCGCTCCGGCGCTAATGCCCCGATACCGCCTATCTGCATGCCCACGCTGCTGAAATTTGCAAAGCCGCAGATGGCGATCGTAATAATCGTAAGCCCTTTAGGCGTTATCATCGGCACCGAATTTGTGGTGAGGCTTTTAAATGCCACAAATTCATTCACGGTAAGCTTCTGCCCCAGTAAAGTAGCCGCATTATGAATATCCTGCTGCGGCACGCCCATTGCCCATGCAAAAGGATAAAACAGCTTGCCAAAAATAAAATCAAGGGAAAGTCCATGATAAATATGCCCCAACATCCAGTTTACCATTGCTATCAATGCAATGAAACCAATGAGCATGGCTATTACATTCATGGCGATTTTAAACCCGTCTGCAGCGCCGTGCGTTATCGCATCCACGAGGTTGGTATATTCGCTTTTCACATCCAGCTTCACTTTGCCCATCGTATTTGATTCCTCCGTTTCCGGAAAAACGATCTTGGAGATGACCAGCGCTCCCGGTGCTGCCATAAGGCTGGCCGCAATGAGGTAATCGGGCCGGGCACCCATGTTGGCATACACAATGAGGATGCCGCCCGCTATACAGGCAAGGCTGCCGCTCATAGAGGCCAGCAGCTCGCTTTTGGTCATTGTCGGCAGGTATGCCCTTATCATCACCTGCGCTTCCACCTGGCCTACAAATGCGCTGGCTACATTGCTCAATGCTTCTGCCCCGCTCACGCGCATCACAAAGTTCATGGCCCGGGCAACCATAGATACCAAAAACTGCATTATCCTTAAATGATACAGTATTGCCACAAGTACACATACAAGAATGATAGTGGCAGTGATATTAAATGCAAACACGAATGTTGGAGAGATCCCGTAATTCACCAGTTGCCCGCCTGCGCCAAAAGTTCCTATGCCGCCATATACAAAGCTGGCGCCTTCTTTGGCAAAGCCTTCCAGCTTTTGCATCCCTTTGCCCAGGAATTGAAAGAAATGATTTACTGCCGGCACCTTCAATACAAGCAGCGCGATGCAAAGCTGCAGCGCCAACCCGCTTAGCACCAGCCGAAGATTAATACGCTTTTTATTATTGGAACAAAGAAATGCGATACCCAGTATCAATACAATGCCGATAAGCCCGGTGAATCGCCCCATATATTTTTTTTAAAAAACAAACTACAAATTATGATCCTGATCTACAACTTCGCTTGCTTGTGCCAGGATTGTTTTCGTAAACGCAAAAGGCATTAGTTCCTCTATCGTTCGTTGCACCAGCTCTTCACCGTGCATGAAAATGACAACAATATCATTTCCGAATTCAAGAATGAATTGCCGGCATGCACCGCATGGCGCGGCAGCATTCGTCCTGCAATACACCGCTATCGCTCTTATGTCGGTTTTACCGATGGATACCGCGTGGCCCAGCGCTGTTCTTTCCGCGCAAATGGTGAGGCCGTAAGAAGCATTTTCCACGTTTGTGCCTCGCACTATCGTGCCATCTCCCGTTAGCACGGCTGCGCCTACCGGGAAGTGGGAGTATGGCGAATAGGTATTTTCAGAGGCAGCCTTTGCTTCTGAAAATAATTTTTCGGCATCTGTATCAGTTAGGTAGTTCATAATTGGGTCCGTTCAAAAAAATCAGAGGGTATGCGCGGAAAATTATTTTTCTTTTTGTTATGTAGAGACGTTGCATTGCAACGTCTCTACATAATATGTGCTACAACAATCTCATAATATTCCATACTATTTTATTCGTCATTTTGTAGGACGCAATGCATTGCAATCTCTACAAAACATGTCGTATCCTGCTATAACTTTTGTTTTGCAGCGCCCATATTTTACATGCAAACCCATGCTTATTTTTTCAGTCCTATTTCTCTCAGCCGCTCATCCAGGTATTCACCGGCGGTATAGTCCTCATATGCTTTTGGGTGTGCATCGGTAATACAGCTATCCAGGCAGGCGAGGCTCATATCGCTGCGCGGGTGCAGGAAAAATGGTATGGAATATCGCGGTGTGCCCCACTTTTCTTTAGGTGGGTTTACCACACGGTGTGTTGTTGACTTCAGCCGGTCGTTGGTAAGGCGCTGCAGCATATCACCCACATTCACTACTATCTGCTCCGGCAGTGATGTTACCGGCACCCAATCGCCCTGCATGTTCAATATCTGTAAGCCGTCAGCAGAAGCGCCAACCAACAGTGTTATCAGGTTTATGTCTTCATGCTGCTCCGCACGTATCGCCGATTTTGGTTCCTGAGTTATCGGCGGATAATAGATAGCTCTTAATATGGAGTTGCCGTTGTGTACATACTGGTCAAAATAATGCTCATCCAGGTCAAGGAAAAGAGCAATTGCCTGCAACACAGACGTGCCGGAAACCTCAAATGCCTTGTATGCAGCGAGCATAGTGGGCGTAAATGCCGGTATCTCGTCCACTACTACGTTATCCGGGTATTGGTCTTTTATTGGGTTGCTGTCCTCCACAACCTGCCCGAACTGAAAAAACTCTTTAAGGTCCGGAGCATCATCGTAACCTTTGGCATGCTCAGTGCCAAAGGATGTATAACCGCGCTGGCCGGCCAGCTCCGGCTTTTTATATTTTTCTTTTGTGCCAATGGGCAGGGAGAAAAACCTTTCTACATCGCTATACAATTCTGCAATAAGACTATCAGGAATGCCATGGTTTTTTACTGCCACAAAACCCACTTCTTCATATGCCTTGCCAAGCTGGCTCACAAAATGCTGTTTCAGTTGCGGGTCACCGCTCAAAAAATCTGCAAGGTTAACTACCGGTATGTTCATGATAAAATATTTGGGCTGCAAAGTAACCTGATTTCAGACCAGCAATTATTATCTTTTTGTGAACTTTTCACTCATATAGATACTGGTAACACGGAATAAACATTTATAGCTTATATCCTCCCTTCCTGGTAGGCCACCTGCCGAAAATACTCAACGTCTTTCAGCAGAGAGTTTCTTTTTATCGCCAGCTTAATAAGCGCGACAGTGTTAGTGATAGGGGAAAGAATAAATATCCCCACCAGTAAAAGGTTTTTAAACATCATAACCCTTGATGCCCGCGCGGAGTCTCCGGGGCCGCCTTTCTCCCGGATAAAGCCAGACCAAAAACGGAATCTCTTGATGCCGCTCTGCTCCAGCATTACCAAGCCAGGCTTTAAGGATATTGCTCCTTGCGCCAGGAGGCTTCGCTGCAGGTCCAAAAGATTATCATCTGCCAGGTGCTGGTATATCGTTTTGCCAAAACGGCTTGCCGCGGCTATATCTTCGTCCTGTACACCGGCTGCGGGCAGCAACCCGGATGCGCTCTTCTGCCCCTTGAAAGACCAGCGGATGACTGTAAGCAGGGATACCAGATTGGGGTTAGTATCCGTAAGCACAATATTGCCTGCAAGGTGCGCACCTAATCCATCAAGATACCCCTTTACTTTTTCCTGCGCATGCAGCCACATGTTGCGGCACCCCACCACCGTCACTACGGGTTTGCCTTTGAATATTTTAGCAAGCTCAGATTGCAGAAAAGCAGTAGTGGGCTGTGACGGATTTAAAAACCACGGCTGGTACCCGAAGATAACCAGGTCGTAATCTTTATTTACAACAGCTTGCGGCAATGGCTTCACCGCCGCAGGCAAATGAGCTACAGTCTCCGGCATGGCATCAAAAAACTGCAATGCTGTCCATGGGAAAGGAAAGGGCGTAACCGGCTCTATTACGGCATAATCAATATCCGCTTTCTCTTTTATGTCTGTGACAACACTGTCCAGTATTTGCCGTAGCTGGCCTGTTTGGGAATAATACACTACAAGAATCCTTGGCCTCATACACTTTGGTTATGGTAAATTAAACTACGGTCAGGTATAAATAGGCATAGGTGAACCGGGCGCTTTCCGGCACCATCACCAGCAACCGGTCGCCCTTCTTGAGCCTCCCACTATGGAACAGCTCTTCCAGCATTAGAAATGGAGACGCACTACCCACATTGCCCACCCGCGTAAGGTTATAAAACCATTTTTCCGCAGGTATGTCCATGCCTATGCCCTTCATGTACTCCATCATTTCCTTCTTAAAATATTCGCTGGACATATGCGGCATGTAGTAATCCACATCATTCACGGTTAGTCCTCTCTTTTTCATCAGCGCAGCAAGGAAGTCTCCGCCCTTTCCTATAATATTCGCGCCCAGCAACCTTGTATCTTGTTTCAGAGCAAATACGCTTTCTGGCGCCCATCTTGCCGGATCCATATCGTTCCAGCCGAGGAGGGAGCCATCTTCATTTTTTTCAGCACCGGCATACATGCAAGTCTCCAGTTCGTTTGCGTAAGAAGTTATTTCCAACCACTCTATTTTCAGCGACAGCCCTGTATCATTTGGTTTATCTTGTAGCAAGGCCGCAGCGGCACCATCGCTGAGCATCCAGCGCAAAAAATCTTTTTCAAACGCGAGGTATGGATTTTTGTCTATTTCATTCCAGTTATCGGCCTCAGGCTGAAACCGGGATGCCAGCATCCATGCCGAAAGCCGCTCAGACCCACTCACTGCCGCCACTTCCGTCATACCGGCAGCCACAGACATATACGCATATTTCAATGCCTGCATGCTGCTACAGCACGAGCCGGACGCAGAAACGATCTCGATATTGCCGGTATTCAATTCGTGCAGCACCACAGATGCGTGCGACGGCAAGATCTGTTCGGGTGAAGTCGTCCCGGTGGCCAATAGCTCCAGGTCGCTGATAGGCACCTTCTCATCAAACAGCCTATTTATTGCAATTGCCGCCATTTGTACGTTGGAATGGGTCTTTTCGCCATCCTTTATAGCATAATAACGGGTCTTGATCCCATTGTTTCTTAAAACTAACGCGCGCGCACGTGATGGTTTCCCATTTACCATACCCAAAACCCCTTCCATCTCATCATTAGATACCGGTTCGTTTGGCAGATATTTTGAAAGTCTTGTAATATAAACTTGCCTCAATCAATTATTATTTATGGTTGTAAAAATAAGGTTTTCTGCATTAGTGGTGCAATTCAATTTTTGCTTACAAAAATGCATCTGAGTTACGCGAAAAATTAAACAGCATCGGGATGACCAGCTAAACCGGCACAAGCGCAAAACAAGGCATATTGACGATATGCAGTATCTTTGCAACATGATAACTAATGAATTACAGAGCCTGCTCCCCGCCGGTTTTGCGGATGCCGCCAGGGTATGGGTTTACCAGAGCAGCCGTGCGTTCATCGAAAAGGAAGAAAAAGAAGTGAATGAGCAGCTTTACCAGTTCTACTCGCAATGGCAGGCGCATGGTGCACCGGTGAAAGGATGGGCAAAATTGCTGTTCCGGCAATTTGTGGTGATAATTGCGGATGAAACGGATGTGGAAGTGAGCGGCTGCAGCACAGATAGCTCTGTAAGGGTAATAAAGAGCCTGGAGCGCCAATATGATGTAAACTTCTTTGACCGCATGATGATCACCTTCCTGCGGAACAATAAGGCCGAGATGCTGCCCTTTAACCAGGTACAGTATGCCATTGACAAAGGATATATCAATAAAGATACGCTCCTCTTCAATAATATAGCCACAACGAAAAAGGAGCTGGAGGAAAAATGGCTGGTGCCACTCAGTGATAGCTGGCTGGCAGCACGGGTGAATATTCCGGAAATGCAATAACTCTGTATCGTTTTTTGCGCAGGGCCGTTGCACCGCGACGGCTCCCACGGCAACCCGGCATCCCAACACCTTATAGCATATAAAGATACCCGGCACAACTGGCCGGGTATCTTTTTTTGAACCACTATTTACTACTTCTTCTTACTGAAATCGAATGGGATAATTACTTTGATGCTTACGTTCCTTCCCATGTTCAGAACCCCTACCCTGCCGTTCGCAGGATTGTACGGCAGGTATTTGAAACGGCTCATATAGTCCATATATGGCGTATCAAACAGGTTTGTACCATTGATATATATCTTACATACGGTATGTCCATTGTTCTGGACATCACCGCCAAGGCCAGCGTTGAACAATGTATAGCCCGCTGTTGCTGATGCTATTGCTTTGTTGGCGTATGGATCAGGGCCAGGGTTTAAAGTGGTATCCTGAAAGAATATATGGCTTTGCTGGGCTACACTAAGTACCCCAACTTTCGCATATGCATTTTTAATGCCATTGCCTACTTTCTTAAAATGGAAAATAAGGTCAGCAGTTACTCTCGCCGGAGGTACGAATGGCAGGTACTGCATATTGCTCGGTACGTTCCGCAAACCACCATCCACATAACTAAAAGTACCGTTCAGCTCGATCCAGGGGAGAGCTGCCGGGTGAATATCCAACATTGCCTCTCCCCCGTACATTTGGGCGGCACCCGATGTGAACTTATAAACAGGGGCACCCGGAAAACCAGCGGCACTAAGCGCATTACTGAATGAGTCAGTAAATTTTGAGTAAATGAAATTACTAAAACTGTTATTGAAGGCTGTTCCTTCAAAACTTATGTCTTTAGTATTTACACCGAAAGTGAGATCTTCTTCGAGGTTTGTTTCCGGGTTGATGTGATTATCCCCGAGCTCGTAGATAGGAGTCCCGTCATGAACACCATCTGCCGCACATTCAGACACATTTGGAGCCCTGAAGCCACGCGCTATATTGCCTTTTATATAAAGTGCCTTGCTGATGCTGTATGTTGCACCAATACTGCCGGATACTCCACTGAAATTGGAAGTGAATGCTTCAAATTCAGGAAAAGCACCGGGAGTATTCGCAGGTACAGGAGCCTGGGCGTGAAGCGTTGTATCTATCCACTGGCTTTGTGCGCTAAAGCTCCTGTTATCGAAACGGATACCTCCGCTGATCGCCAGTTTTCCTACCTGGTAATTGCCTATTGCAAAGGCTCCTACCTGGAAGAAGTTATAATTCGGGATCAGCATTAGTGTGCCTAAACTTTTTGAATCCTGGTAGGCACCGTTAGCCCCGGCAGAAAAATTGAAGCCACCCATTTGTTTGGAAATATAGCGCAGGTCATAAGTGATCGCGTCTGACGAATAATAAATATCCGGGGTATTTGGCATTGTTGGATCATTGGTTTCCTGGCGTTGGTTTTTCTGGTAAGAGAATGTACCAGTTATGCGGCCTTCGCCCACCGCTATACTATTATCCCACACCACTTTTGTATGGCGTATGCGCTGGTTGATAACTAACGGCGTGTAAGATGTCAGCATTTGTTTTGTGGGGGTCTCATACGTTGGCGCACCGCCATTCAGGTCAGGGTAGGAAACGATCTGCGCCATTGTGCCCGCTGAATCACGTGTACCATCCACAATACCAGTGGCCATATCAAAATAGCTGGCATGAAGCTGAGTAAAGCCCCATTTCTTATGTATCCCTATAGTACCATCCATATTAAAATTGCTGAACTGGGAGTTCAATACATAGCCATCAGAAGGATCATGGTAGGCATGTGCCATAATGTTGTCAACACGCGCACTCCACGATATGCCGTTTTGTGTGCCCGCCAGGTGGATCATATTGTTTATCAGTCCATTATTGGCCTGGTAATTGAACAGTATGTCGCCTTTCTTTTGGCCTTCCGGAAGTGGGGCCTCCGGTATAAAGTTTACAACGCCTGCCACAGCGTCAGAGCCATATGCAAGCGATGCAGGGCCTTTAAGAATCTCTACGCGATGCACTGCGTCCGGATCAGCTTCAATACCGAATTCGTCAAACCAGGGCTGGTCCATCTGTTCCACACCGTCATTTACTGTTAGTACACGATTATAACCAAGGCCGCGTATGAAGGGCTTACCAATGCTTTGTCCATCAGTCATTACCGACACTCCCGGAACCAATCCGATCGCATCTACAATATTGGTAGCAGAATGTTCATTGAGATATTCGTTTGTTACTTCAGTTGTAGGTTGAGGAGTCATTTGCTTGCTTCTTGCCGATGAAGCACCCGTGATCACTACCTCATTTTCTTCGATAACAGAAACCGCAAGGTCAAAATTTAAAGTAGAACTCGTACCGGTTTTTGCCGTTTGAGCTGCAGACGCATAGCCGAGTGCATCAGCTTCAACCAGGTAAGTTCCTTTTGGCAGGTTGTTAAACATATAATTACCCTCCGAATCTGCGATCGCAGCAACTCTCAGGTCGGGTATCTGCAGCAGCGCACCCTTGATCGGCGAATTGGTTATTTTATTATAGACCTTGCCGCTTAACGAGTTTTGGGCAAGTGTTCTGAAAGAAAAAAAGCATAATAATAGTATGGATAAACGAATATACTTCGTGTTCATAAATTGTAGTTTTGAGTAAGTAAATTAATAGAGTACGATCCGCGCGGGCGAACGTACATATAACCTTGTCCAGGCGGCTGAAAGCCCCTGTATCTTGTAAAAAGGTTAGCTTACTCTCGGCGGAGGCTTAATAACAGCGCTGCATACCTGCAGCGAGAAAGAAAAGAACGGAGGCCCCAAGTGCTGTATGCTGTAAGTGATACCCCCTGCCAGTACACAAGGCGCTGTCAGCACTTTACCATCATTGGGATGATGAACTTTATGTTTCAGAATGTGGGGGCCACTCGCACTTGCGCATTTGTCATTAGACTCAAAGCTGTCTGCGAGGCTTTTTACAAGCCCCTCCTCATCCTTGTCATGATAAACTGCAACACGGGCCAGTCCATTTTCTATAGTATAGCTGCTCACATCATATAGCTGCCCGCCATACCATATTTCGTTTTTATCCGCCTGGATTTTAAATTCATTTAATGGTATTGTGATTATATCCAGTTGGTCTTTGCAGGAAACGTGCTGCTGGGCTGCTACCCTATCCCCAAACTGCATTGCATCAAAAATAAAGTACAAAGCCCCGCTGATGCCAAAAGCAAGGATCAGCAATATAGACAACAGACGGTGTAAGAGTTTTTTCAAACTTTAGAGAGTGCGTACCCAAAGGTATATTTATTACCGCCCAAAACAAAACGAGTTAATCATCAGGTGTAAATTTCTTACCAGCTACCACTGGCGCCGCCGCCGCCAAAATCACCGCCGCCGAAGCCGCCAAAACCACCACCGCCGCTATCGCCGCCACCGCCAAATCCACCGCCGCCGCCACGCCCACCGCCCAGCAAGCTGCCCAGGAACATACCTGTAGCAAAATTGCCCAGACCGCCGCCACTCATATAATTCCCGCCACCGCCGCCACCGCGGCCAAACATTTTTATGATAAAGAAAATAATAATGACAAGAATGATAATTGCTGTTACGGGAACGTGCTGCGCACCTCTGTGCTTCGGGTCAGCTTTATACTCACCTTTAGTGGCTGCAATTATTGCTTTGGCCGCTTTAGAAAACCCTTCGTAGTAATTCTTATCATCACGAAAAGCCGGCACCATTTCATTACGGATGATCTCACCGCATTGCAGGTCGGTCAGTGCACCCTCAAGGCCCTTGCCGGGAGATATATTTATCTTATGATCTTTCAGCGATGCAAGCACTACTACCCCATTGTTTTTGCCGCTTCTGCCCACACCCCATGCCTTGCCCAGCTTTACCGCAAAATCCTCCACATCATTATCACCCAGGCTATCTATCGTTACTATAGTTATTTCATTGGAAGTCTCATTGCTGAAATCAACCAGTTCGCGCTCCAGTTGATCCTGCTCCCCGGCAGTCATCATATGCGCCATGTCATTCACCAGCCTTGGTGGGTTTGGCTTTGGCGGTATCACCTGCGCAAACACGCCCAGCCCTGCGAACAGGAATAATATGGCCAACCCAATAACACGCATCCGAAAATTTTTATTTCTGATCATCATCTTCCAAAAACTATTTCGTCAGGCAATTCATTTTTCTTAATCGCGGGGTCGTATGGAAAATGCGTAGCCAGTGCAGTGCCCAGCTCATGGATACAGTTGCACAAACCTTCTGTAACATTGTTCTTTCTCAGGTGGCCAGTGAGTTTTGCGGCAGCGCTTTTCCAGAATTCAGCGCCCCCTGCCTTTTCGTAAATAGCAATATCTCCGAACAGGGCAAATTGCCTGTCGGAGATAGCTACATATACTATAATCGCGTTTCTTGCCTGTGTTTTTGCCATTTCCAGGTTAGCGAAGATCTCCTGCGCGCGGAGCATGGCATCCATATAAGCGCAATGATGCTCTATAAATACGCGTATCTCCCCGCTGGTTTTGCTTTCCGCCTCCTTTATGCAGGCAACGATCTGGTGCTGCGCATCTTTATCAAGGATCGGCCTTTTCCGGAACAATGAAAACATGGTGAAAATTCAAAAGTTAAAACCTACCTGCCGGCAGGCAGGTTCAAAAAACAAAACAGCATAACCGAAGGAGCAGTATTGTTAGAATTTCCCGTCACCGATCTTTGGTGCTTTCTGTGCATCTGCATCTGCCTGGAAGGACGGTTTCTCCTTAAAGTGGAACATGCCTGCAAATATCACTGCAGGGAAGTTCGATACCTTGATATTATAATCCTTTACAGAAGCATTAAATGCATCGCGAGATACCTTGATCCTGTTTTCTGTACCTTCCAGTTGCACCTGCAGATCGCGGAAATTCTCCGTAGCCTTCAATTGTGGATACTGCTCGGAAACAACCATCAAGCGGCCCAATGCCTGGCTAAGTTGTCCTTGTGATGCCTGGAACTGCTGTAATTTTTCAGGGGTCAGGTCTTTGGGATCTATTTTTATCTGTGTAGCAGATGCCCTCGCCTGGATAACATCCGTAAGTGTCTTTGTTTCAAAATTTGCAGCCGCTTTAACCGTTGATACAAGATTTGGAATAAGATCAGACCTGCGCTGGTAGCTACTCTGCACATCAGCCCATTTTTGATCTACATCCTTGCTGGCAGCGTTCATGCTGTTGTAATTGCTTACACCGCAGCCGCCAAGCATTAATACTAATAATACAATTACGCCTAAAGCGATAAGTGCTCCTTTCATAAATTTAAAATTTTCACCAAAAGTAAGCTATGAACGCTGAATATCATATTATTAGTCGGCAGGCGGCAAGAAATTGTCGGTAATTATCGGTTTTTACGGCTTGGAAATCAGGGTATTATCGGTAAGCACCAATGTCCTGCTGAATAGCAAAGGATCAAATAATTATATGACAAAAGCTCCCAGTTTATTCAATTTTTAAGATAACCGGTGTTATTTTTGCTGAAACAGAACGCACAGATGTCCATTCCATACGAAGCCGCACACGAATACGCCAGAGACCAGGACCAGACCGACATCTTATTTCCTTTCCGCGAGCGCTTTTTGTTCCCGCAGCATGAAGGCGAAGATGTGCGTTATTTCTGCGGCAACTCGCTGGGCCTGCAGCCGAAAAGCGTAAGCTACCTCATGGACAAGGAGCTTAGCGACTGGGCGCGGTATGGCGTAGAGGGGCACTTCAAAGCAGGCTATCCATGGTTTTCCTATCATCATTTTTTTGCAGAGCGGCTGGCAAAAATAGTAGGCGCAAACAAAGACGAAGTTGTAGCCATGAATACCCTCACGGTGAACCTGCATATGCTGATGTTCTCTTTTTACCGGCCTTCAGCAAAGCGCTACAAGATACTAATGGAAGCTGGTGCGTTCCCATCGGACCAGTATGCGATAGAAACACAAGTGCGCATGCACGGCTACGACCCTGAAGATGCCATCATAGAGATAACACCTGCAGATGGGGCCAACCTGATTGCTGATGAGGATATCATTAATGCGATTAGTGAAGCTGGAGATTCATTGGCGCTGGTGATGATAGGCGGAGTCAACTACTATACCGGCCAGTTTTTCGACCTTGAAAATATTACTAAAGCTGCCCACAGCGCCGGCGCTTACGCAGGTTTCGACCTCGCTCATGCAGTGGGCAACATACCCATGAAGCTGCACGACTGGAATGTGGATTTCGCCTGCTGGTGTTCTTATAAATATCTGAACTCCGGCCCCGGTGGCGTAGGCGGCGCCTATGTGCACGAGCGACACGGCAATGACCCTACCCTTTTCCGCCTGGGTGGCTGGTGGGGCAATGAGGAGAAGACCCGCTTTAAAATGCAAAAAGGCTTTATTCCACAAAAAGGCGCGGCCAGCTGGCAGATGAGCAATGCACCGGTATTCAACATGGTAGCACACAATGCATCACTGGATATTTTTGAAAAAGCCGGAATAGATACACTCCGTGAGAAAAGCATTAAGCTGACTGGTTATATGGAGTTCCTGCTCCGGCAAATAACGCATCTTCCTTTCGAGATCATTACCCCAACAGATCCTGCAAAACGTGGCTGCCAGCTATCTATGCTGTTCGGCGATAAGGGCCGTGAAGTGTTCGATACGCTCACCAGCAAGGGCATCATAGCCGACTGGCGCGAGCCAAACGTAATACGCATAGCTCCTGTTCCGCTCTACAATACTTTTGAGGATTGTTATAAATTTTATGAGGTGTTGGCGGGGATAGAATAGAGTTACTTGTTGGTAAAAAACTCAACAGTCAGTTTCAGCCCATCCAAAAATTGCCGGGTCGGCTCATAACCCAGTAATTGCCGCGCTTTGCTGATGTCTGCAAGCGAATCTCTTATATCACCTGAGCGGGCCTCTCTGTAAGTAGCCTGATGTTCTTTTGCCAAAAGTTCACGAATAGCCTCGTATAAAAAATTGACCGTAAAATTTGCACCCACCGCCACATTATACACCTGCCCAAATGCAGCCTCATTATCGGTAAGCATCCCCCTTATATTGGCCTGTACTGCATTTTCTACAAAAGTAAAATCGCGGGTCTGCATCCCATCACCGTTTATATACACAGGTGTATCGTTCAGGATACCGCTCACAAACAATGGAATAACCGCCGCATAAGGCCCATCCGGGTCTTGCCTCGGCCCAAAAACATTGAAGTAACGGAAGCCTATTACCTTCATACTATACAGCCTGCTGAATACCGAAGCATACAGCTCATTGGCCATCTTTGTTACTGCATACGGGGACAACAAGTTGCCAGTGCGCTCTTCATGCTTGGGCAGGTTGGGCTCATCACCATATACTGATGATGAGGAAGCATAAACAAATGTCTTTACCTGCGCGTCCTTAGCCGCAGTTATCATGTTCACAAAACCGCTTACATTCACCTCATTGCTCGTAACAGGATCTTTAACCGATCGAGGCACCGAACCAAGAGCTGCCTGGTGAGACACATGGTCTATTCCTTCACATGCTTTTGCGCAAGTGGCCGCATCCCGGATATCCCCTTCCATAAATTCATAGCGGCTGTTCTGCTCAAACAACGCAACGTTACTGCGCAGCCCGGTAGCCAGGTTGTCAAGTACGCGCACCTTGCCTGCCCCGCTGTTAAGCAGGTACTCCACAATGTGCGAGCCTATAAAGCCTGCGCCCCCGGTAACGAGGAAATGCTTACCCGAAATATCCGTCGTGTGAAATTTGGCCATCTAATCTATTTTAGTTGGTATGCCCTAATAGAAAAAAAGGCCGCCTATTGATAATAGGGGCCTGAATTTTAATTAGCAGACATTAAGCTGGCTTTTCTGTTTTCGCTGCAGCTTTCTTTACTACGCGTGCGGGGCGCGACTTGCCAAAACTTCCTGAATTGATTTTTCCGCGCTTGGTACGTTTATCACCTCTTCCCATGATTTCTATTTGTTTAGGGTGCAAAAATAAAAAAAAGCAAGGACTTTTCAGCACCTTGCTTTTTCTTTCTTTGGCGGCCAGCTTATTTCTTACCGCTGCCGATCTTTGTAGAAAATTCTTTACCAGCTTTAAACTTAGGTACTTTGCGTGCTTTGATCTTGATAACCGCGCCAGTCTGTGGGTTGCGGCCATTGCGTGCAGCGCGCTCAGATACCGAGAATGTACCGAAGCCTACTAATGTAACACGGTCTCCCTTTTTAAGCGTAGTTACTACTGCGCCTGTAAATGCATCCAATGCATCGTTTGCCTGCACTTTAGTGATGCCAGCGTCTTTTGCAATTTTGTCAATTAATTCAGCCTTGTTCATGCTTTTTAGTTTTTAGATGTGAAATAATATTTTTGTGAATGAGACAAATATACTCACGTTTATTACACTTCCAAATACTCAGAAAAAGAATTTTCCCGTTTCAAACCCTTGCCTGAAGCAGGTTTCCACAAGTTATTAACATTCTGCGCCTTTTGTAGTCAAAATGCAAAGGGTCAAAACGCCTTATGCTAGCCTGTTTCAGCAGATTGGCAGGAAATTTGCTTTATTAACAAATGCCGGAAACCTTTGCTACCGCCCATTATCAGACAACTTCCATCACGGTACGAAATGCTGCGAACTTCCCACCAAAGAGTTTGAACCCTTTTTCGCGCATCCGTTGTGCATGCTTATCTATATAAGTATTGTAGTCGTCCATACTGTTCAGCATATACTGTGCGGCATAAGTTACACCTTCAGCTTCATCCTGCTCCAGCAGCCTGCAGAGGCGGCAATCGGTAAACAAGCCAGTGCTCATCAGCTCTGCCATATGCTCTGTTTTCATCCACCTCACCCACGCGTCCGCAGTGTCAACGTCCACTTTAATAGTAACATTGTATAAGATCATGATCGTTTAAAATTTACAAGCTCTTTTAACTCTTTAACCTCTTAACCTTTTAGTCCTTAAACTCACCCACTACCACTTCTTCTCTATGCTCTCGAGTATGGCCACATAGCTCACATACCTGTCCTCAGAGATTCGTTTGTCTATAACGCCCTGCTTCACGGCACATCCCGGCTCATTTATGTGCAGGCAGTTATTGAATTTACAATCTTTCATGACTATACGCATCTCGGGAAAGTATTGCGATAGCTCTTCCTTTTCAAAATCGATCAGCCCGAATTCTTTAACCCCTGGCGTATCTATTATCTTTCCACCGGCCGGCAGCTCAAACATCTCTGCAAATGTAGTGGTATGCTGCCCTTTGCCGCTCCAGCCAGATACCACTTTTGTCTTAATGTCCACACCAGGAATGAATTGATTAACCAATGTGCTCTTGCCTACGCCCGAATGCCCACTGAATAATGTTGTCTTGCCTGTTAGCTTAGCTTCAAGTGAAGACAATGTGCTTTTATCTTTTGCTGCAACCGGGTAAACTTCATAGCCTGCCCTTCCATATATTTCCTTCCACAGCTGTAAAACTTCTTCACGCTTTTTTTTCAGCAGGTCTGTTTTATTTACCACAATAATGGCCGGGATATGATATGCTTCTGCAGTTATCAGGAAGCGGTCTATGAAGCCGGTGGAGGTTCGTGGGTCTGCTATAGATGTAACCAGCAGTGCCATATCGATATTAGCAGCGATAATGTGCTTCTGGTTTTTGTTGTGCGGGGAAACGCGAACCATGTAATTGTGCCGGTCTGTTACTTCTTTAATAATGCCGGTCTTTACTCCTTCATCTTCCACATCAAAAACTACGTTATCGCCAACGGCAATCGGGTTGGTCGATGAAATATCTTCATCGATCTTCATCTTACCTTTTATACGCGCATCCCAGAAGTTTCCCTCCGGGTCCTGCACCAGGTACCAGCTTCCCGTTGATTTATAAACTAATCCCTGCATTAAAAATTAAAAATTCAAAAGTAAAAAGACCAAAATAAAATCGTTCTTCGTTGCATCCATTTCGTAGAGACGCAATGCATTGCGTCTCTACTTGTGTTGTGTAATGTACATTGGTCGTACGCAACTCACTCGACCTCACCCTCTCCCCTGGGAGAGGGCCGGGGTGAGGCGCTCATTCATACCTCAGCGCAACTATCGGATCCAGTTTCGCAGCTTTCATCGCCGGGTATATCCCGGAGATCATGCCCACAACCGCGCAGAGGCTCACTCCCATAATTATCCAGAGCCACGGCACCACAAATCCGGTATGGAAAAACATACCGATCACATTTCCTATCAGCATCCCGAATATAATACCTACCGCTCCGCCCATCAGGCTGATGAGTATAGACTCTGTAAGGAATTGCCTTTTGATTATTGAAGACCGAGCACCAAGCGCTTTGCTCACGCCTATCTCACGTGTGCGCTCCGCAACCGACACCAGCATGATGTTCATCAGCCCGATCACAGAGCCCAGTAGTGTGATGATCCCTATAATAACTCCCGCCCACCGTACATATTTCGTGCTGTCCAGCACGATGCTGACAAGCTCATTATTCTGTGTGATCGAAAAATTATCATTACCCCCAAGTGGCAGTTTCCGTATCACTCTAAACAAGCCTTCAGCTTCCTCGCCGGCAAAATCCTTCATTTTCACATCCGGCACTATTACTGTTATAAGATAGCTGTTATCCCCACCATACAGAGCTCTTGCTGTATTGAGCGGGATGATCACCGCATTATCATTGTCCCCATTCATGCTTCCCCCTTTCGATTCCATTACACCGATCACCTGGTATTTAACATCCCCTATCGATACTGTATTATTTATCGCGGCATTCGGGTTCTGTTTGAACAGCTTCTTTGCTACCCCACTACCTAAAATACAGGTATAGCTGCCAGATTGTATTTCGGATACTGAGAAGTTTCGCCCGGCATCCAGCTTGGTGTCAACTGCCGCAAGGTAAGTCTCTTCCACACCCGTTATATGTACATTTGGATTCGTTTTCTCGGATTCGTGGTGAACCGTTGCAATGCTCGTCCCGTCCACCGAGATACTGACTATGCTGGGAAAAGTGAACCGTTCCCGGAATGCCCGCGCCTCATCAAACGTAATATTCTTTTCCACGGAAGTGCGCCTGCCCCGGTGGCTTTTCTTCTTTACCACCTCATTGATGATCTGGAACGAATTGACGCCCATGCTGCTGAGGTTAGTTTCGATGGCCTGCTGCATTACATCCTTGGCAGTAAGTATCCCCACGAGCGCCATAATACCAAGCCCTATTATCGTGATAGTAAGCACCGACCGCAAACGGTTGGTGCGTATGGCCCTGAAAGCAAGTGTAAGATTAAAAAAAAACTGCCGCATTCCCGCCAAAGATAACTAAGAACCCACGATTTGCTGCAAGTAAAAACCCTTGCATTTCTGCAAGGGTTCAACTATCTAAATTTCTCTGCTCATTCGACCTTACCTCTCCTTCGGAGAGGCCGGAGAGGTTACCCCTGCAACGCCGCCGCACCGCTTACTATTTCCGTAAGCTCGGTAGTGATCGCTGCCTGGCGTGCCCTGTTGTAGCTTATCTTCAATGATTTCAATAGCTCATTCGCATTTTCACTCGCCTTATCCATTGCGGTCATACGTGCACCGTGCTCAGAAGCATTGGCATCCAGCACAGCCTTGAAGACTTGTGTGTTCAATATCTTAGGCATCAGTTCCTGCAGCAGTACACCCATCGATGGCTCAAAAATGAAATCAACGCTCTTTTTAGACCCTGTCGCCTTTGGTGTCTTTGGTATCGGCAGGTAAGGCTCCGCTACAAATACCTGTGTAGCGGCATTCTTGAACTGGCTATACACTAGCTCTACCCGGTCATATTGCTTATCCAGGAATGCTTGTTGTGCATATTGGGCAGCATTGCGCACATTATCAAATGACAGATCGGAGAAGATATTCCAATAGTCATCCACCACCTTGTAACTGTTGCGCAAAAAATATTCATACCCTTTCTTGCCGATTGGCAGTATAGTCACATTTCCTTTTGCAGACTGGTTTGCATACTTGGTCTTAATGATCTCGCGCGTCATTTTTATTACATAGGTGTTGTAACCACCGCAAAGCCCCCTGTCGCTGGTAATAGGAATCATCAGCACTCTTTCTGCCGGGCGCTCATCTGCCAGCGGCATACCACCCTCTGCTGATGTATTGCTTACTATATTGCTCAGCATTTCCTGCAGTTTCTGGGTGTATGGGCGCATCTGGATGATCGCATCCTGCGCACGGCGCAGTTTTGCGGCGCTCACCATCTTCATAGCCTTGGTTATCTGCTGGGTAGATGTTACTGACTTTATTCGATTACGAACCTCTTTAAGTTGTCCCGACATATTAAATTATAAATAACGATGATAAAACCGCGGCAAAATTACCCATTTTGGAGAAGTTGGCAAAATAAAAATGTCTCTAAAAAAATACCGCCATTTCCTTCTGGTACTTCCGGGCCTCTTCATTAGCTCGTTCGGCAAAAGCGGCGCTGCTATCCGCAAATATGATCCCCCGTGATACATTTATCAGCACCCCGGCATCTTTGTTGAACGCATTCCGGCATACCGTATCCACATCGCCACCCTGCGCACCTACGCCCGGCACCAGGAAAAAATGTTCCGGCAGCAATGCCCTCACCGCTTGTAGTTGTTCTTTCCGTGTAGCCCCTATTACAAACATGATATTTTCCGGTGTGCCCCATGAGGCAACCGTTTTCAACACTTTTTGGTACAGCAGTTCATCACCGCACTGCTGCAATTGAAAATCAGCACTTCCTGCATTCGACGTCAGCCCCAATACTATTGACCATTTTCCCTCAAATTGCAAAAAAGGCTTCACACTATCGGCACCCATATAAGGGGCTACAGTTACACTGTCAAACGGATAAGTATGAAAGAACGTCCGCGCATACTGTTCTGAAGTGTTGCCAATATCACCGCGTTTTGCGTCGGCAATGGTGAAGATACCTTTAGGTATATAATTGAGTGTCTTTTCCATGCTCACCCACCCTTTAAGGCCTTGCGCTTCATAAAACGCCGTATTGATCTTATAAGCAACTGCATAGTCCTTCGTTGCATCAATAATAGCTTTATTAAACACAAATACCGGGTCTTCTTCCCGCAGCAGGTGGGCAGGTATTTTCGTTATGTCGGTGTCCAGCCCCACACAGAGCACTGATTTTTTATTAAAGATGGACTCTACTAATTGTGTACGGTTCATGCGATAAAGATAATTGATTGAGTCAAAATCTCTTTTTCAAATGGCCTCCCCGAAAACATTTTCGTAAAAAGATGTTATTCTGTGTTAGCCCACGCGTACAGTACAAAGGATTGGAATTTTTAAGCCTTATCTTTGCCCGCAAAAAAAGAGTATTGAACTCCAGGATAAAGATAGGTGCGGTAAGTTATCTGAATACCAAGCCCTTGCTGTATGGCATTGAGCATAACGACATCAGCAACGAGATTGAGATCATTGTGGACTACCCAGCCCGGCTGGCTAAAAGCCTGATGGACGGAACAATAGATATGGCTCTGCTACCCGTAGCTGCAATTCCTTCCATACATGGTGCGCACATTGTAAGTGATTATGGCATTGGGGCAGATGGCAATGTAGTCTCTGTTGCCATCTTTAGCCAGGTGCCCATGGACGAGATCGAAACCGTTTATCTCGATTATCAGTCGCGCACATCAGTGAGGCTGGCGCAACTGCTGCTAGAAAAGCACTGGAAGAAAAAAGTAGTTTATAAGCCTGCACCTGAAAACTTTATTGAACAGATCAGCGGCACAACTGCCGGCGTTATCATTGGCGACAGGGCCCTGCAGCAGCTTGTTAATTTTGAGTACATCTACGATCTTTCGGCAGCGTGGAAAGACTATACGGGGCTGGACTTCATTTTTGCAGCATGGGTCACAAACAAACCGCTGCCAGCTGATTTCATAGCCCGCTTCAACGAGGCTAATGCAGACGGGTTAACGCATGTTGAAGCAGTAATAGCAGAAAACCCATTTCCTTATTACGACCTGCACACCTACTACACCGATAATATAAAATTTCATCTCGATGATCAGAAAAAGAAAGGCCTCGAAAAATTCCTGGAAATGATCGGCGAGGGCCGCTAAATTATTTGCTGCTCTTTCCCTTCTTGCTTCTAAAATCTTTATAAGTACCCTTTTTACTTTTTTCGCGGGGAGCCCTCGCTCCAGTTTCACCCGCTACCTTTTTACCCTTTCCCCCCATTATCTTTTTGTCTCTTTCACCTATTCCCTCGCCCGGCACAAACTCTTTCTTCTTTTTAGGAATGTACTGCACCTTAGCACGCTCCGCTCCTTTTTCCTTCGGCCCGGCATCTGTCTTGCTTGAGTCAGCAACCAGTTCATTCAGCTTCTCAATTTCCGGCAGGGTCAGGTAGCGCCACTTGCCCACGGCCAGAGCGCCGAGCTCTACGTTCATTATCCTAACCCTGGTCAGGCTCTTTACCTCATATCCAAGGTGCTCGCACATACGCCTTATCTGCCGGTTGAGGCCTTGCGTAAGTATGATGCGAAATCGCCTGCTGCCCTCCTGCCGCACAAAACACGGCTTTGTTATCTTACCCAGTACCGGTACCCCCCCGCTCATTTGCTTCACAAATTCCGGCGTCACTGCCCGGTCCACAGATACTACATATTCCTTTTCGTGGTGGTTACTCGCACGCAGTATCTTGTTCACAATATCACCGTCGTTGGTAAGGAATATCAATCCATCAGAATCCTTGTCCAGCCTGCCAACCGGGAATATTCGCTTCGGGTGGTTGATAAAATAGATGATATTCGACCGGTCTTTGGCATCGGTTGTTGAGGTAACTCCCACCGGCTTATTGAACGCTATGTATATCGGGCGGGCTTTCGACTTTACCTTTATAGGTTCGCCATCTACCTCTACGGTATCACCAGGGGCCACTTTCGCACCGGGCAGCACCAGTTCGCCGTTTACCGTTACCCGCGCCTGCTCTATCAGTTTATCAGCATCCCTTCGCGAGCAAAAGCCCGATGAGCTTATGTATTTGTTCAGGCTGGTCTTATCTTCCATTGGGTAAAAGTACCAAATAGAAACTCCAAATTCGAATAAACCGATTCGGGCTCCGTGAAGAATTAAGTGATCCGTACTTTTTGAATGCTCACTTTTGAATTTGAAAATCAATACGTACGCTAAAGCTGCACTGACAGGGATTAGCGAACGGGCGGGTCTGCCTGATTTGACTTTCGTCCAAAATTCAGAGAATTGATCTTTTTCCTTATCGGGTTTTCAAAAAAATAATAGCTCATAGACGCAACAAGTACCAGCATGCAGAAGAAAAAATAGAAAAAACGCTGCTTATCGATGTGCAGATACCTGATATTTAGATTATCCAGCCACATAAACACCGGCATTTGCAGAATGTAGATACCATAGCTTATTTCGCCTATAAACACTAATGGCCTGATATTCAGGATCCGGGGATTGCTAACGCTCAAACTTAGTATAAACAGCATGAAAACCGGCGCAATTAACCCGGCATGGCAACTCAGGCTTTGAGGCATAAAAGCCATCAGGAACACTATAATAACGAACATGGTCAACGCCAGCCATCCATATTTCCTGTTGGGTAAACCAATTTTCCCAAATAAATAGCCCCCAAACATGCCGATAAGAAACTGGTTGATGTGGATAAGTGGGCTAAACATCACAGTATCGATAATATTACTGCTCAAAACATGCCTGAGGGGGAAGTAATGTAAATGAATGATCTGCGATGATAGATAAAGCACGATAGTCATAACAATAAAAAACTTAGTATTCCTTTTCAGGATGACAAGAAAAAAGGGAAATAACAGGTAAAAACACATTTCAACGGATAGCGTCCAGGCGGGAATGTTCAGATTCATTGCGTAGTCAGGAATATACGCTTGCAACAACAATGCATGAACAACTATCAATTTTATGTTATAAGGAGTAAATGAAAACCCGCTGTAATGATAACTGAGACAGACAAAAAAAGCCAGCGCAAATAAATACACGGGGACGATTCTTGCAATCCTCTTTCTGATATAATCTGCATATACTATGCTCTTTTCCCTATGGGCAGTATATAATACAAATCCTGAAAGAATAAAGAAATAGCCCACGGCTAAGGCGCCATGTTGAAAAAAATTGGTAAACCGGTTAAATGGAAAATAAATCCATCCAAAATGAAATATGACCACCATTATAGCTGCCACGCCACGGGTGGTCGTAAGGGCGTTTATTTGTTTTCCCACTTAAAGTTTGATTAGCAATACAATTATAACAATTTATGATTGAAAACTTTATGAATTTCGCAAAACACATACAAGTGAAAAACCTTTTGCAGCAGGGGGGAGAACTGGTTTTTCTACGTCCCACAGCGCAGCTCTGTAAGAAAAGCAGATTCCAGTATGCACTCACCCACCTCAAAAATAATTTACATCATGTCCCGCCTTCAGCACATCATAGTGCGAAAAACGCACTACCATAAAACTTCAATTTCCACACCTCATTATTCCTTCCGACCTTTGTGGCGGCAAAAGCCATTTTCGAGATTGTACGCATTTTTGCCACATATACATGGATCAAATTAATCAAAAAAAGTCAGGCAGATCATAGTTCAGACAAGTGGGTAACGGTGGGGTACAATGAGACATTCAATATTACCCATTATAACTGCAACTCGTGAGCTGCCGACTGGACTGAAAACTGTAGCAATACCCCACACTGAGGCGCAATGGGAAATATGAAATATATTTAATGAATACACCGAAACCAGCAACAGACCAGCGTTACATCGGATTTACCGACAAAAGTAAATGCCCCATATAATCACAGAAAAAATATTAATAACATGGGTATCAACCGAAAAGCACTTACCAAATCATGCTGCAGCTGTATGGGTAGTAGAAGCGCAAGTGTCCATAAATTACGTAACCCCGGTATTTATTGTAATTTCAGGTTTCTGATAAGCTAATATGAGAAACAATATCCCGGTTTGGCTGCTATGTTTTTTTTTGATGTGCCAGGTGCATGGGGCACAGGCCGCATTCCGGATAAAGAATGTATATAGTACAAATAACAGCCAGGCGGCAGCATCGTATCAGGGAAATTTTACGAACGAAATTACCAATGTCCACCGACTCACCGACAGCACGCGTCATAGTCCTGCTGCAAAGGCAAAGAAGAATAATGGACTACAAGGCCGACTGGCATTTACCTTTGGCATGCTCGGACTAATCTTTCAGCCGTTAGGTGTGGTGGCTATGTACTTTGGCGTCAGGGGCTGGAAAAAAGGAACGTACAGGCGTGGCCTTGCTATTGCAGGGTTTATTTTAGGAACCATTGAGGTGCTCATTTCTTTATTTATACTGGCACTCATACTGGGTTGACAAATAGCGCGGAAGCAGTTACTCCCTTGATGATCTGCGAAAACATCAGGGAGTGCTATTTTCTTCGGTGAGAAAGTGGCCCAGGAACTTATGTTACATAAACTTTATCCAGGCTATTTTTGCAGTTTTGTTACGGCCATCACGCTCCACAATAATAGTTGCATAAGTATTCATATCCTTATTGTAATCCGATGATTCAATGTAGCAGAAGGTAGAGCTGTGCTTGCCGTCCGGCTCGCCAAAAAGGTAGAATTTATCCAGCTTCGGTTCGTTGAGCTTATAACACATAGTGTTGGTAGCGGAAACAGATGTAACAGTTTTGACGTTATCATCTTCTTCGGCCTTATCGGCATTGCCGGGCAGATCATTGAATACTACATAGTTGCCGTTTGGAGCATTGATATAGTCATAAGACAGGAATTGGTTCACATTCGCACGTCTAAAGCTAAACCCGCTAACGTGCCAGGGATACGCAAATATTCCCTTGCTTCTCCCGGACATATACAACAAAGGAAATTCATCATCGGCACGCTGCTGTTTGCTAATTGCATACCCCTTCAACTCGGAACCTGTGTCAGACAACTGAGATATGCCAATGGCCCCGAGAAAAGTCTTGGTAGATGACCCTGTGGTAACACCATTGTGGGAAGTTGTCGTAACTACTACTTTCATTTGCTCACATAGCACAGTAGTAGTATTATCTTTGTTAATGATCATCTGCTCCGGCAAGCCTGTGAACTCATAATCCTTATCTATATTCTTTTCGCCGTACTCATCTATTTTCTTGCCAACTATCGGTTTCGTGGCAATCAAATCAAGGGTCTCCGGATCCAGGTAAGTAAGCAATGTCATATACTTACTGGTAGTATTGCCAGAAATAAAATGACGCTTTTTTTCGGTAAGTGACAAGGTCATCAACTGTAGCCTGTTGTTAACATGATTGTACAGCATAATGGATTTTGTGTCGTCGAAGTCCTCTGAAAAGTCAAGCAGCTTATGTGCAAAAGCAGAGTCTCCTGTATTCAGCCTAGACACGATAACTCTCGCTGCTACATCGCTTGAGTTACCATTGTGCCCGTAAGTAGCCACAAACACCCTTTTATTGCCATCTACCACAGCCCCTATATACCTGAGATATTTGAACTGTCCATTGGGCGAGTCATAAAAGGCACTACCGATCAATTTGTGTGTTCCATCAAAGTGCATGACTTTTATACGTTCGCTGCGGTCATGGGCAAAGCCGTTGAAATAAATGATAGCGTAGCAATCACCCCGCGGGTCTTTTTCAACAATAATACTGCTTGCATCCGCATGCCCAAATGCCAGCGCATATCCTTCCCATTCATTTGTTTTGGGCAGATGCCCCAGTTCGTCCTCCTTTATCAAAGCGCCTGTGCTGCCGCTTATTTGCATCCGGTACAGCACAGGCTCCCGGTTTTTTACCTGGACTATAAACAACACCGGATCTCCATTTATCTCGTAAAGCCCAGCTATTTTCGATTGTTGCATTTTGCGGATGTCCCACAGGCTGCTTTCCAATGTTTTTGTACTTACTACCTTTCTTTGTTTATCGTAAACAGTAATATCAATACCTTCCTTCCGTGTACTATGAAAAAAGAGTGTGTTGCCATTTTTTAATTGCAACAACTTATTCCAGCCATATTCAGGTTCATCAAACTCTTCGCTTTTTTCTATCGCGGTCTGTTGCGCTGATACTGAACTTGTGTACAGCAACATTGCTGCCGCAAAAAACAAGATTACCCTCATGCTTTTATTTTTAGTTAAAATACAATTGCGTGAGCAGACAATAAATCAATTATGAATGCCCGAAGAATAGCCCCTACCGGCAAATTACTCCGAGATGTCCAGCCCTTAAAAAGTGCCTGCTACATAAACTTTATCCAGGCTATTTTTGCAGTTTTGCTGCGTCCATCACGCTCCACGATCAGGGTAGCATAGGTATTGATATCCTTGTTATAGTCTGATGATTCGATATAGCAAAAAGTAGAGTTGCTCTTGTCCGCAGGTTCGCCAAACAAATAAAATTTGTCCATTTTGGGATCATTCAGCTTGTAGCACATGGTGTTGGTTGCAGAAACAGATGTTACCTTCTTCCTGTTTTCCTCCTCTTCTTCTTTGTCCGAATTTCTTGGCAGATCATTGAATATTACATACCGCCCATTAGGGGCATTGATATAATCATAAGACAGGAATTCGTTATCGTTTGACTTGTGTGTCATTGACTGGGGATATGAAAACAACCCCTTGCTCCTACCCGACATGTACAATATTGGCAGTGTACCCTGGGCCTGCTGCAATTTACTGATTGCATATCCTTTGATCTCCGCACCGGTATCAGATAATTCAGATATTCCTACCGGCCCCAGTTCAGTAGTATAAGATGTATTCCCTAAATGACTGGAACCCGGCATCCCGGTATGGCCGTGGGATTTTTTAACGTGAGCCAATTCTTCCATAAGAATAGTAGTAGTATTGTCTTTGTTCAATATCATGTTTTGAGGCACACCGTCGAACTCATATTCTTTGTCTATGTTCTGCTGGCCATAAGCCAGTATTTTATCACCGGTCAGCGGTTGGGTACCCAGTAACTTCAAGGTTTCAGGATCTACATAATTCAGCAGGGCAATACAGGATAATTCCTTTTTGGCGTAAACATTAAAATTCAAATTGCTGAACATCATATTGTCCCACACTTTGCTGCCTTCCTTAGCCGTTACTAATATCAGCAATTGAAGTTTATTGGTGTATTTATTGTAGATCATCACAGATTTCGCATCATTAAAGCCGTTTGATACATTAATAAGTGAATGAGTGAACTTTGTCTCACCAACATTGATCTTTGACAAAATAACCTTGGGAGATGCATCTTCATCCGCCTTGCCATTATAACCATATGATGCTATAAAAACACGCTTATTGCCGTCCACAGTAGCGCCTATATACCTCAGGTATTTATACTTTCCATCGGGCGAGTCATAAAAAGCAGTATTGAGTATTGTATGTGTGCCGTCATAATGCACAACCTTTATACGCTTGTTGCGGTCATGCGAAAAACCATCAAAAAATATGGCCGCATAACAATCTGAATTAGGATCTTTTTCAACGATAATATCGGGCATATCCACCCCTCCGAAAGCTATCGCATAGCCCTGTGCCATTCCCATCTTAGGCAAGTAGCCCAGTTTATCTTCTTTTACTATCGCCGCAGTGTTTGGGTTAATGCGCATGCGGTAGAGCGTTGGCGCTTTGTCATCGGCCTGAACTATGAAAATAACGGGTTCACCGTTTATTTCAAAGAGACCAGCTATTTTCGATTGCTTCATTTTACCTATATCCCAAAGATTGCTTTCCAATGTTTTGGACGCAATCTGCTTCCTTTGTGCATTGTACACAGTAACCTCTATGCCGTCCTTTCTGGTGCTATGAAAATAAAGCGTGTTGCCGTTCTTAAGCTGCATCAGCTTGTTCCAGCCGTATTCCGGTTCTTCAAATTCTTCGCTTTTTTCAATTGCCGCCTGTTGTGCAAACAAGGCATTAAAACACAGCAGCATGGCTGCTACAATAAGTAGGGGTTTCCTCATAAGTTTATTTTTTTACAAGATAGAAGAATAATTTTAAAATCTTATAGCGATGAATATTAAACACTTGTTATCAACCAGCCGTGTAGTGTTTGCGAAAGGGAACAGGGATTACTCATTCGCATCTGCAGCATGCTTCAGGGCCAGCAGTTTTTCCCTTTGGTCCATTGCGGCATTGTATCCTAGGTCGAAGATCTGGTCTGCCTGCTTCATTTCAAATATGCCGTAGCCCGCAAGCAGGGGCTCAATATAAATATGACATGCTTTGGCCCGCTCCTTCACGCTGTTGGCAATCACCAAGTGGAAACACTGGTCCATGAGGGTGGCTTTATCAAGCGTGATGGGAGTGTTTGCATCGCGCAGCTTGTTTACGTGCGAACCGATGATGATATTGCAGCGCCCCAGCAGCGGCTCGATAGGCAGGTTGTTGAGTATGCCGCCATCAAGAAGCTGGTAATCTTTGTATGGTGTTGGCTGAAAAACCACCGGCACCGACGCCGACCCAAGTATTGCATCAAACAACGGCCCGTCGGAAAAAGTAACGGACGCGCCGGTCAAGATGTCGGTAGCCACAACGAACAGTGGTATTTTTAGGCCGGAAAAATTGTCTTCCGGTATCAGCTCGGCAAGTTTTTTGCGCAGGCCTTCCAGGTTGAACAGGCCATTCTTCATCCACAAAAAATCCTTTATACCAAAATAGGTTTGCGTCTTTAATGTTTCCAATATCTTTTCCGGAGAGACACCCGCAGCATAGAGCGCCCCGATCACTGCACCGGCACTAACTCCGGATATGGCAGATAATGTTATCTCCAGTTCATCCAGCGCCTTTAAGACGCCGAGATGCGCTGCTCCCCTTGCCCCACCACCTGATAATACAATGCCGACTTTTTGCATGATGTCCCAAAATTATTACGCCCCTTCAGGGCTGTGTGTTGTGTATCCATCATACCGGGGGCTTCACCCCCGGCTGATATATTACGGACCTTCAGGCCTTTTCATTTTTTTAAAAGATAAGCCGCTCAATATTATTGTTTCCATAGTCATACGGAAGGTAAGCCAGCGATGGTATCTTCCTGGTAATGATGAGGTTAGCGCGTTTTCCCACTTTGACCGTGCCCATCTCATTTTCCAGCTCCATGGCAGCGGCGCCATTCAGGGTTACAGCATTCACAGCCTCTTCGGGCGTCATCTTCAGTTGGGTGCAGGCAATAGTCAAAAGGAAAGGAACATTACCTGATGGGCAAGACCCTGGGTTATAATCAGTTGCCAGGCATACCGGAAGCCCTGCATCTATAATCTTTCGGGCCGGCTGGTAGTGCATGCCAAGGAAAAAAGCCGCCCCTGGGAGCAGAGTAGGCATAGTCGTACCGGTTTTCAATGACTCTATTTCCGCTTCCGATACGCACTCTAAATGATCTACACTCAATGCATTATGCTTTACACCCACTTGAACGCCACCGGAAAAATGCAATTGGTTGGCATGTATCTTTGGTTTGAGGCCGTATTTTAATCCTGCCTCCAGCAAACGCTCGGTTTCGGGGATACCGAAAAAGCCCTCCTCACAAAAAACATCAATGAAATCTGCCAGCCCTTCACCGGCAACAACCGGGAGCATTTTATCTATTATCAGATTTACGTAACCTTCTTTATTCTGCTTATATTCAAGCGGATACGCATGAGCAGCTAAAAATGAAGCCTTTACCGGAATACCGCCATTTTCTTTGAGCTTACGGATCACACGGAGCATCTTCAGTTCCCCCTCCAGGCATAATCCATAGCCGCTTTTTATCTCTATAGCCCCAGTACCTTGGGCCATTACCCGGCGCAACCGCTCCAGGCTATGGTCATACAGTTCAGACTCATCCATCTCGTTGAGGCGGCGGGCAGAATTAAGTATCCCCCCTCCCCTACGGGCTATTTCTTCATAGGTCAGTCCCTTAATGCGGTCAACAAATTCGCCATCACGAGGGGCGGCGAAAACGAGGTGGGTATGACTGTCGCACCATGCAGGCAGCACCATCTTACCGGAAGCATCTATGTATTCATCTGACTGGTTTTCAGGCATAAAATCCATATCACCGAAACTGTGAATGAAGCCATTTTCTACCAAAAGCCAGGCATTTTCAATAGATGGCAGAACGGCCATGTCTTTTCCGGCTACCCGGGAACGGCCTTCTCCGGCCTCTACCTGGTGCAGTTGTTTAATGTTGGATATAAGAATGCGCATGTGGGTCAAAAGTAAGGAAAGTATTCAGGAACAAACAATGTGCGCTGGCGTTAAACTCCGACCTGTAAGTTTCGTCAAACTATCATATCAATAACAAAACAACCATGAAGAACTTGATGAAAAGTACGTTTACAATTTTGCTGCTGGCCAGCGCGACTACCCTATTTGCCCAACAACAGCAAATGCCGCAGAGATCACCGGAGGAAAGAGCTCAACGGCAAACCATGTGGATGCAGAATAACCTGGGGCTAACCCAGGATCAAAACAAAAAAGTATATGACATCATGCTCTATCATGCCCAACAAGCTGATGCCGACAAAAATATGGCTCCTGGACCGGATAAGAAGATGGACAAGAAGGAACTGAAAAGGGACACAGAAGCAGAATTAAAAGCTGTGCTTACCGGCGACCAGTACCAGAGATACCAGCAACACGTGCAGGAAATGAAGGCAAGGAGGCAGGAACAGCGCCGGGGAGGTGGGTACTAGTTGTAAGTATGCGACGAAGAGGGCAGCAAAATGCATGGCTCCTATTTTAAATGCTATTTTTGCTGTTCAAACATAATTCCATGAAACGCATTGGCATTCTTTTAGCAGTATGTATATGGTTATCGCTTTCTGGTTATGCCCAGCCTGTGTGGTCGCCTGAGAAGCGGGCGCAGATGGAGCTCGAATGGATGCGCGACAGCCTGCGCCTGACCCCCGTGCAGGAAAAAAAGGCGCGGCCTGTATCTGTAAATTTCCAGAAACAAATGGATGGGGCGGATGGCGCAGAGAAAAAGCAACAGGATCTGATGCGGAAAAAAGATGCGGCCATGAAGCGCATTTTGAACGGGGAACAGTATAAACTATATTATCGCCGGGAGCAGGAGATAAGATCACGGCCTAAGCCGGATCGCAGCGGCAAGCGGCAGGCGTACTAGATCCAGTAGGCAGTTTACAGTAGGCAGTTGGCAATTCTAATTTCTTTAGTAGCAGCCACATGCCTTTACTTGCTGTGATACCTTGTCTTGCCAGGCCTGCTGCTGGGCGGGAATGGTGCCGTGGGCGGTTTCGGTATCGTAGGCGTTTTGTTCTTCGGCTGTTTGGGCTTCGTATTGCTGCTGCAACTGCTGGAAACGCTCCTGGTAATTTTCTTTAGTGAATGCTGCATTGCGGAGCGCAGTAATTAATTCGCAGGTTTTTATAGCTGTTATATCGAAGTGGGCCTGCTCATGGGCAAGGAGATAAGGATTGGTATTCACGGGGTTGAACCATGATTGTTCTTTGTTGAAATAGGGCGTAACTACCGCAGTAAATATCAATTGTCCCTTCTCTACCACCGTTGACGTAGTGAATAAATTGCCGCTGAAAGTGGTTGCTTTTTCCGGCAGGTCTTCCCTTACTGCGCCTTTAAAATCAGACTGCTGCAAGGGCTTTCGCATATCATAGACAATAAGGTTTTTCAGATCAGTTGTCTTGCCGATGGTTACATTTACTTTTACCTGGTCAGAGAGGGCGAATTTGTCTTTGTGCTGCACCCACCATTTTTCAAAGTCTTCCATGTTACGCTGGATTAAACGCCGGAGCTGCTTTTCCAGGTATTCAGCAGGGTCTGTGGTTATCTCACTTTGGCCGCTGCTGCTGAATTGTGAGAGCTTTTGACCGCCGGTATAGAATACAAACGTTGATGTAATGCCCACTACCCATTTAGCGCCTTTCCTTTTAATATCCACGCGCAGGTCTTTAACGTTCATTATTATCGGCGGCTGCGATTTGTCCTGGGCGATATTTTTATCAACATAGTTTTTTATTGCCGTGGCTGTGCCATCCTCTAAAATTATTTTTTGCATTGCTCCACCATCGGTCATTGTACCTATGCCGGCAGAATCAGGAATGCTGTCGGTAACATCTGTGATGTAGTAGGTTTTGGGCGAGTAAGTTGCAGCTTCTTGTCTTAATTGAATAACCTTTGCATCCTGTGCTGAAACATGGATAACAGAGATCGTAAACATGGTAATTAAAAAGAGAAATCTCATGCTTCAAAAATAGAGCAGGATTTTCAGGATTCGGGAGTTTTTAGGATTATAATCTGTTAAAAGAGTTGAGCCATAGGGCTATGAATGAGCAATTACCTGTACAAGCTGCGCTTAATGCTCTGGCTTTGATCTGAGCGCCCCCCTGAATACCTGGAGGCAAGCTGAGCACCCACCCAGCGACAGGGAGTCGTGCGGGAATGGGGAGAAACCACATAGGTAATTGCTAGCCAATGTATCAGTCCTGCGTTTGCTATCAATGTAGTATGTATATGTTGAGCCTGCATGGCGGACGATGCGCATTTCATGGTTGGGACTGTGCAGCAGCACTAATGTATCGTTTACCGCCTCATAGGTACCTTTGGCAATATACGGCCCGCCGTGCTCCATCTCCATGCTATTGTGCCTACCCCTGAAACAGTCAGCGTCCATTATAAAGAAGCGGTTGCCCGGCCGCAAGTCTCCCCCACTTTCCTCCATAATCAGCATATACCACCGGCCCTCTGCATTGAAATTCCGGAACTGACAGACATGCACTATACCCAGCCCACGCGCGCAGGTGAGCACCCCATAAAACACGAAGCCTAACCAAATTACATTGCCCAACACTACTTGAACCCCAACATCAAATCTGCGCATCCATTTAAAAAAAAGCAGGACTAGCCATAGCAGCAGCACGAGCACATATGCGACAACAGGCGTAAATAGAAAGTAGTGTACATTTTCGGTATCTACAAACCTATCAGTGCATACCAGCAAGCTAATGACCACTATGTCGAGTACAAGAGGAAATACCAATGGTGGAATATGGGGGTGTTTGCGGAGCACAAGAAATAAACGGATAGGAAGGAAAGTAAGTATGCGGAAATAAAAAACGGTTTTCGATTATTAAGCAAGGGGAATTGTAATCGTAACAAATACAAATTTGCCGTTGCTCAATTCCCAATTAAAAAACTAACTTTATACTCTAACATTTGAGCAGATGCAAACAGCATATATAGTGGGCGGATACCGCACGGCAGTAGGAAAATCAAAACGTGGCGGTTTTCGTTTTTACCGGCCTGAAGACCTGGCGGTGGATGTAATAAAGGGGCTGCTTGCCAGCATGCCGCAACTGGATACCAAGCTGGTGGATGATGTAATAGTGGGCAATGCGGTGCCGGAAGCGGAACAAGGCTTGCAGGTGGGCAGGATAATAGCCAACAAAGCAATAGGCGAATGGGCTGCGGGAGTGACCGTGAACCGCTACTGCGGCAGCGGCCTGGAGGCAATAGCTATAGCGACTGCCCGGATACAGATGGGCATGGCTGACTGCATAATAGCAGGCGGCACGGAAAGCATGAGCCTTGTGCCAACCGCGGGCTGGCGCACTATGCCCAACTATGAATATGCAAAGGAGAATGGCGACTACTACCTGAGTATGGGCCTTACCGCAGAGCAGGTGGCCAGCGACTACAAAGTCAGCCGGGAAGACCAGGATGCTTTTGCCCTGGCGTCTCACCAAAAGGCGATACATGCTATAAAGGAAGGTTATTTTAAAGAAGGCATATTACCGATAACAGTGAAGGAAGTGTATGTGAATGAAAAAAATAAAAAGGCGGTGCGCGAAGTAATAGTTGACACTGATGAGGGCCCGAGGGCGGATACTTCATTACCGGTACTTGCCAAGCTGCCCGCAGTTTTTGCACAAGGTGGGTCAGTAACCGCAGGTAACTCATCACAAACATCGGATGGCGCAGCCTTTACGGTGGTGATGAGTGAAAAGCTGATGAACCAACTAGGGCTAAAACCAATAGGCCGACTGGTGAACTGCGCTGCTGCCGGCGTGGACCCGCGCATAATGGGTATAGGCCCGATAAAGGCAGTGCCGAAGGTGCTGAAGCAAGCGGGAATGACGCTGAATGACATAGACCTAATAGAGCTCAATGAGGCATTTGCCTCTCAATCATTGGCGGTGATACGCGAATTGGGCATGAACCCGGATATAGTGAACATAAATGGCGGCGCCATCTCACTGGGCCACCCGCTAGGCTGCACCGGGGCTAAGCTAACCATACAAATACTGGGCGACCTGAAACGCCTCGACAAAAAATACGGCATTGTAACTGCCTGCATAGGCGGCGGGCAAGGGATTGCAGGGATCATTGAACGGTGCTGATAGCAGTTTACAGTTCGCACTACTATCAGCCGGGATATCATTCCGGCTGATTTTTTTTAACATACCCCCAAGGCTATACTTAACTTTACATTAATATTAGCATTATAACTTCGCCGCCAATGAAGCCGGATAAGATCAGGAGAATAATAGGCGGGAAGATAAAAGAGCTGAAAAAGCTGGGCAAAAAGGTGGATGGCAATTTTGAGAAAGATGCGCTCCACGAGTTCCGGGTGGCGGTAAAATCGCTGCGATCTTTTTTGCGGCTGCTCCGGATGTCGCAGAAGGAAGATGTGCCAAAGATGCCGGGCAAATTCAAACGCCTTTACCACATTACCGGCGCGATCCGTGACGCACAACTGGAGCTGGATCACCTGGCAGCAGGCTCCGCGCCATTGCCTGTGTATAACGATAAGCTAAGCAATGATATAAACCGGCAAAAAGCAGAATGGAGTAAGCATTATTCTGATAAGGTGTTCCGTAAAATGAAGAAGCGACTGGCAGGATATGAATACGACACCCTGTCGCCCGATGCGCTCGCAGCATTTCACAACATGAAAATAACCGGGGTAAAAAAACTGGGGAAGCCGGGAACTGCAACAAATTCGCAGGTACATAGCATCAGGAAACATGTGAAAGACATTCTTTACACCACAAAGCTCGCACAAAAGACATGGAAACCGGCTTTAAAGCAGATGCCGGCAGTACCTGTAAGCGAACTGGAAGATATAGCAACCATGATCGGTGACTATAATGACGAGCGGGTACAATTCGAGCATTTAAGCTCATTTTATTCACCCAGAACCGAACCTGCTGAGCTAAAAGCAATAAAGAAAATCTGCAAAAAGGAAGACACGAAACTCGCAGCTAACAAGAAACAAATATTGGATGCAGTAAACAAGTTTGGAAGAAGAAGTAAGACTGCAAGCTAGCTTTTAGCCTTTATCATGATGCTTACTGTAAGGTTATCGCCCATCATCATGCTGCTGCCCCCCACCCCGAAGTCGCGGCGATTTAAATCAAAGCTGCCTTTGAACTCTGCATCATTGCCATTCCGTGTAAATTCAAAGGGTATCTCCACTTGTTTAGTTACGCCCTTAATAGTAACATTGAACATACCTGCATACTTACCATCTTTTGCATAGAGTTTCGTTGATTTCATCTCTATCAGCTTGTATTTACCCGAATTAAAATACTGCTCCTCCTGCAGGTCCTCGTCTCTTTTATTGATGCCTGTTTTGATAGTAGTTACATCAACTGACGCGCTAAGTGCGCTTTTCGCTAAATCAGCCGGATTAAAAACCAGGTTCGTTTTGAGTCCGGTGAACCTGCCGGTAACGGTGACGCCTGCGTTTTTTATCTTGAACGAAACCTCGTACTCTTCGGGTTTCCAGGTCTGCCCGAAAACAATCGCCGGAACCAATAGCAGTAAAACAAACAATACCAAAAGCCTGTTGTTCATAATCCTTTCTTTATACTTATTCTTTCAAAAATGGTGCCGCCAACAAAATTAGGGCTTTATACTTATCGCTTTGATGTTGCGCTGCAATCCTTTCCACTTCGTACGCTTCAAAGGCGAGTTTTTTAACGTTTTATTGAACGTTTCTTCGGTCATAGCCTCCCATTCTTTCGCGGAGAGGTTCAGTATTTCCGGTATCGGCGTAAATGCCTGTTCGTAATTCGGCTTAGAGAAACGATTCCAGGGGCAAACGTCCTGGCATATATCGCAGCCAAACATCCATCCCTCCATTTTGCTGTGAAACTCAGCCAGGATGATTGCATCCTTCAGTTCGATAGTGAGATAGGAAATACACTTGCCTGCGTCTATCTCTGTGGGCGATACAATGGCTTGTGTGGGACAAGCATCAATGCAGCGGGTGCAGGTACCGCAGTGGTCTGTAATAAATGGAGCGTCGGCTATAAGGTCGAGGTCGGTTATCAAAGTAGCTATAAAGAAAAAAGAGCCCGAATGTTTGGTAAGTACATTGCCATTCTTCCCTACCCACCCAAGGCCACTACGCACCGCCCAGCTACGCTCCAGTACGGGCGCGCTGTCCACAAATCCCCGGCCATCAACAGCGCCTATGTTATCGGTAATAAATTGAAGTAGTTGGTTCAGCTTGTCTTTTATCACATAGTGGTAGTCCGTGCCATAAGCATATTTGGCGATCTTAGGTGCCCGCGATTGCTGCACCTCAGACGGGAAATAATTGAGCAGTAATGTTATCACCGACTTCGCGCCCGGCACTAGTTTGCGTGGATCAATGCGGAGGTCGAAATAGCGCTCCATGTACTGCATACCGCTTTGGTGGCCCTTGTTCAGCCATTGTTCCAGCCGCACGGCATCTTCGTCAAGTTGCACAGCCTTGGCTATGCCGCAGGAATTGAAGCCGAGGCGTGTAGCTTCGGTTTTGATGAGGTGAGTATTTTTGTCTGTTGATAACAATGATGATTGTTTATTCTGGTACTGTCGGCTTCTTGATCGATACTCCGCGAATTTCCGAAAGTCTTTGCACATATGTATCACTGTGATGGCGGGGAATGCCTGTATTTATCACGCAGAACAGTTGCAGATCCTGTTTGTAAATAGTGGCCTCGGCTTGTTTTAGCAGGTATAACACCTCGCCCATAGCCGGGTAGTCAAAGTTTATTTCGTATAGGTCTTCTATCCATTTTTCTGTTTTGGGGACTTGCTCCAGAGACATTGCGGTGGCCGTTTTGTAGGCATTTATTAGTCCGGGCACACCAAGTAGCGTACCACCGAAATACCGCACGACAACTACCAGCACATTAATAAGTCCCATGCTGTCGATCTGACCAAGAATCGGTTTTCCGGCGCTGCCGGATGGCTCACCGTCGTCAACAGCACGGTATTGCATTCCCTCCATGCCTATACGATAGGCATAGCAATGATGTACTGCTTTGGGATGTTCTTTTTTAAGGGCCTGCAATTTCTCTTTTACATCAGCAGCCGACGCGATGGGATAAGAATATGCAAGGAATTTACTGCCCCTGTCCCGAAAATCGCCAGAGCCGGGTGCGGCTATTGTTATGTATTTGTTCGTGTCTGTCATTATTTGTTTCCGAAGGCGATGAGCAAAATAGCAATCACAGATAATGCCATGCCAATTATGCGTTTGACATTTACGTGCTCTCTGAACAGTACAATGGCCGTGAGCGCTGACGCAGCAAGGATACCGATATTCAGCACAGGTATAGATGCTGAGCTTTCCAGAAATTTGCTGTTGAGCGCACGAATAAAAAAGTAAATAGAGAAATAGTTGGGTACGCCTAGGCAAATTCCGGCTATTAGATTCTTCCACTGAAGTTTAATCCTCCTGAGGATAAATAAAGTCGCAACGACAACAATGCCTACGAAAGCCGCCACTGCAAAAACAAATATGGTGTACGCAGCTTCGGCTTCGGCAGTAGCCAGGAAGCGAAGCTGTACATAATTTGTAACCGTATCTAAAAAACCACCGCCGATAAAAATCAGCACCGGCCATAAAAGGCTTTGCGGCTTATGGTTGTCGCCCTCCACCCTTGTGGTCAGGTACACGGCTGGAAAAGCGAGCAATACGCCAATAATTTTTGCAATGGTCGTATGTTCCTTATAAACGATCAGCGAAAAAACAACCGGGATGACCAGGGAGAGCTTGCTGGCAATAATAGTAGTAGTAATGCCATCTACCCGTGTGCTGTAGGCCAGCATATTAAAAATGGCAATAAAGGCGCAGCCCATCAACAGCCCCCAGGGTAGCCAATCGGCACGGAGGGTGGCGCCGCTGAAAGGAATGTGGCCAATAGCGATGCAACCGGTAACCACACAAACGCAGTAATTGGCTACTATCGCCTGTAGTGTATCTATCTTATACTTCGGAAAAAGTTTAAAGAGGACAGAAATGAGAACATTCAGTAAAATGGTAGCAATAAGGTAGAACATGTTTAAAATTCAAAAGTCAAAAAGTCAAAATCGTGTGTTGCAGCGTTTATAGTTCCATTCCCTGCACGTAAGGATAATCACTCACCGTGTTAACTGACACGCGCAAAGTATCGCTCCCCACTTTTGAAGTAAAAGCAGGCATATCGCTTTTCAGGGAAGGAGCAGGAATGCCATCCTTGATAGCGATTTCCCCAGTAAATATCCTCGCCTCATCCCATAGTCCTGCATCGATGAAACTATTCAGCAGCGCGGCGCCACCTTCTACTATCAGGGACAATATCTTCGCGTCAAATAATTTTTGCATCAAAGCTGGTAACAGGCCGTCACCAAAAGGCACGCGAACGGAGTGGACGTTACCCAGCAATATTTCTTTTTGCTCATTTACGATCCAGGTCGCAGCCTGGTTATCATACAAATGGTTTGTATGCGGCACTATAAGACCCCTGTCGAGTAAAATGCGGAGCGGTTGTTTACCCTCATAAAGTCTTGCCGTAAGTTCAGGATTATCATTGAGGGCTGTGGTGGTCCCGACCATTATCGCGGCTTCCTGAGTTCGCCATTTATGTACCAGCGTTTGCGCCTCAATGCCGGTTATCTGCAATCGGCTCCTATCGGCCGGCGCAATAAAACCATCAGCTGACTGCGCCCATTTCAAAATGATATATGGTCGTTTTTGTTTGTGAAAACAAAAGAAACGCCTGTTTACCCACAATCCTTCTTTTTCAAGTACACCCGTTTCCACTTCTATACCTGCATTCTTCAATATGCGTATTCCTTGCCCGTCCACTTTTTCAAAAGGGTCTTTGTTGGCGATCACCACTTTTTTCACCCTTTCCTGCACTAACCTATTGGCACAGGGTGGAGTCATACCAAAGTGTGCACATGGTTCCAGGTTCACATACATCGTACTTTCCGATATCAAGTCTCTATCGGTCTGGGAAACATTCTTGAGGCAATTAACCTCCGCGTGGTCTGCACCATAGTAGTGATGCCATCCCTCCCCTATTATTCGGTCATCGCACACCAGCATCGCGCCAACCATAGGATTGGGCGCAGTATGGCCTTTCGCGCGTTGCGCAAGATCAAAGCATTGCTTTATATATGCCTCGTGCTTCATCCGGACGCTAAATTAGTTAAATAAACGCACTGGGGTTATCTTTACCTCATGCTCACTTACAGCCAGGCGTTTTACCAGCTCAAAGACAGATTGAAACAAGTGTATGATGCGGATGAAGCTGCAGCGGTGGCGCACCTTTTCCTGGAATTTATAACCGGGTTGAATAAGTCGGACCGGCTGCTGAAAAAAGACACCATTTTCTCAGAGCGGCAACAGGAGCAATTTGATGCTAAATCGAAACAACTGACTAAGGGAAAGCCAATACAATATGTCACCAATAGTGCGTGGTTCATGGGCAGAGAATTTCTAGTGAATGAGAGCGTGCTGATCCCGAGGCCGGAAACCGAAGAATTAGTGCAGTGGGTTGTTGATGAAGCCGTAAGTCGTAGGTCGCTAGTCGTTAGTCCGGGAGTGGCAGATGTGGTGAGTAAGCAACGTGTGCTGGATATCGGCTCTGGCAGCGGATGTATTGGATTGTCGCTGGGGAGGCTGTTGCCTGATGCGGTCGTTACGTGCGCAGACGTTAGTAAGGAAGCCATGGAGGTATTAAAGACCAACATTGAATGGGTACTGACTGCAAACGAGAAAAAGAAAGGAATAGATAATATCACCCTGAAAACAATTGATTTTTTGAATGAGACACAACGAAACAAGCAACTTGGACGTTATGAGCTTATTGTATCTAATCCGCCATACATACCGGAGCGTGAGAAAGTTAATATGCATAAGAATGTAAAAGACTACGAGCCGTCCATAGCCCTGTTTGTACCGGATAATGATGCGTTGATGTTTTACCGGGCAATTGCGGCATTCGGCAAGGAGCATTTGAGCGACAACGGTTATATTTATTGCGAATTAGATGCCGGACATGCCGAGGCTTGCAAAGTGCTTTTTGAGGAGCAGGGATATAAAGACGTGGAGATAAAGAAGGATATGCACGGTAATTGGCGGATGCTGAGGGCAAATGGGTTAAAGGATTAACTGGGTAAGAGGTTAAAAAGTTAATGATAGCGAACTTCAGCAGGCGGGACAAAATATTCATCGGCATAGTAGTGCTGGTGCATGTCGCGTTTTTTTTGCTGGCGTGCTTGTACAAGCGCATATACATGGGCGATTCGTTTGAGTATATCTACGAAGCGCTTAACGTAAAAAGGTATTTCTTCTTCTATAGTGGCAATCCCGCAATGCCTATTGTGCCCGAGTATATGACACAGCGGCAGCCGGGCTATCCATTGTTTCTACTGACGGTTTACCTGTTTACGGTCAATAACTGGGTTGTGCTTGTGCTGCAGAACCTACTCTCGGTTTTCAACATCTTTTATGCGAGGAAGACGTTTTTCAAAATGGGCTATAACGAAAAGTATGACTGGTTGCTGCTGCTATTGATCATTGCCTATCCTGCTCAGTTCATCAATGCAAATACGATAGCGCCTGATATTTTGTTGCAGACATTCACCCTTCTTTACTTTGGAAATTTCGTATCAGTATTGCAAACAAAACAGCTCAAATATTTAATATGGATGAGCCTTGCACTCGTAGCCGGGCTCTTTGTAAAACCCGTACTCTACCCTTTTGTGATCGTTCATTTACTGTTAATCATCGGAATGGGCATTTACCAAAGGACAGCATTGCAGCGAGTAGTAGTTGTGGCGATAGTGCCACTGTGCGCAGTGCTATGCTATAACTACAGCAACTACACCCGTACAGGGAAATTTCATTTTACCAGCAATCAGTCTTTTAACGCCAACTATTATTATTACGCTTACTTCAACAACAAGGATGGGGCTGATAGTGCAGCTAAATTTTTACAAAAAGAACGCAGGGATATTGCCTTCATACCCGAGTACAAAGACCGCTATGATTATGCCAATGAGCGCGGAATGAACCTGCTGAAACAGAACTTCTTCCCCTACATGGTGTATCATTTAAAAAACAGCGCCAGGATATTTATAGAACCCGGCAAAGCAGAGATGGACCTGTTTACCGGGAAACTTACCTATGGCAAACTCTACAGCAAAGAGCAAACCGGGTTTTTCGCAACACTGAAAAATAAGGGAGCGGCAGGCATGAGCAGTTATATTTCAAACAATCCATCGCTTCTCATTGCGTTGCTTGTCTTCCTATTCAATTGTGTACGATTGGTTGGCCTTCTTGTGTTTCTCTTTAAGAAGGATTTACATTGGCTGATCAGGTTGTTTACTCTTATATTGCTGGCGTACTTTGCCATTGCGGCGGGCCCCATTTCGAATACAAGATATTTCTTACCTGTATCACTGATAACTATTGGCGCTGCGACTATGGGTTATATGGGTATTTTACAAAAACGGGCGACTACTTAAATGCAGGCAGTAAAGAAATACATACCGTTCTTTTCATCAGCGCTGCTGATGTGGGTGGTGCTGTATATCATTTACCCACATTATCAATACTATATAGACCCGGACGGGACTGCCTATCTCACTATTTCTAAACGCTATGCCAATGGAGATTACCACCGGGCAATAAACGGCTACTGGAGCCCGTGGAGTTGCTGGCTGACCGCACTGCTGATAAAAACTGGCATAGCGGCGACACCTGCATCTGTAATCATTAATTCGATAGGAGCTGCCGGCTTTCTGTTTATTTCGCAATCTTTCTTTTTGAAGTTTGGTATTGAGCGAAAAATGCAGTGGTTGTTCAACGTCACACTGGCTTTTTTCCTGTGCTATGCGGTTTTCTGGCAGTCGTTTGACGATCTGTGGGAATGTTTCTTTTTGCTGAGCACACTGCGAATGATGCTCTCTGATGGCTTTTCGGTAAAACCGGGATTATGGATAGCTAGCGGATTCATTGGGACGCTAGCTTACTTTGCCAAAGCCTATTCATTTCCGTTCTTTACACTGAATACAATTTGCTGCGGCTATTTCATTGATAAAAAACAATGGTTGAAAATATCTGCAACAGCAATAGGGGTTATGGTATTATTCAGCCTGCCCTGGATATGGCTGCTACATAATAAGTATGGAATATGGACGACATCTACAGCCGGCCCTTTGAATACATCCTGGTACCTCGTGGGGCACCCGCAGTGGAAAGAAGGGATAAATATTTTAGTACCGCCAGCCTACCCAGATAGCCCCAGCTACTGGGAAGACCCTTGGTTTGTAAATGGAGCTACACCACATTTCTGGAATTCATGGCATTTATTTGGTTTGCAAATTCTGCGGATAGGGTTGAATATGTGGAAGTTTATTGTGAGCAGCTTTCAGTTGTCAGTGTTCTTTATTGTTATTGTTGGCTATGCTAAATGGAATGTTATATGGAAGCGTAATGCGCCTATAGCTAAAGAGCAACGAGTGCTCATACTTTCTTTCTTGTTATTTACAATTGGTTACATTTTGGTCAATTTTGAATCCCGTTATCTGTGGTATATGGTGCCACTGAGTATAGTGCTGGGGATGACCTCATTACAAAAAATATCAAGCAGGAAGTTACAGTCTGTGTTGCTCATCGCATTTTCTCTGAGCTTTCTTGTTTACCCTGCATGGACGATGCGAAAAATATTCAACGAGGGAGCGAAGGAGTTTGAAGTCGCAAAACAATTAAAGGCGATAAATATTAAGGGAACCTTTACTTGCAACACATATCCAGGCGTGGGAATCCAGAGAACTGAACGGTTAGCTTATTTCTCTGATATGCAGCTATATTGCCTTCCTGGCAATGTAGCAACACAGGAGAATCTCTTGCGGGACATGAAACGTTATCATGTGAATTATTTGTTTTATTTGGGGGTATCCCCACATGAGCAGATACTACTGGACGGAATGTGGCGATCATATCCTGAGGTTGCAAAAGATAGTATTAAAGGAATAGGGGTTTACAGGATAAATCCATAATCTTTCTGACTGAGAGGAATATCCCACCCAATTTGCTTTTCACTTTTAACTTTTGACTTTTTAAAATACCTTTGCAGCCTAATTATAAAAACCTAAACACATATATGTCAGCAAACAAAATTCATGAGTTATTGGGAGATAAGGCCGAGTACTATTTGGGCCATACCAGCAAGACCATAGACAAATCTGCATTGCACCTGCCATCGGCCAAACATCTTGACGATGTGTGGACACAGAGCAACCGCAATGTACAGACCCTGCGCAGCATAGGTACACTTATGAATCATGGTCGCCTCGCCGGTTCGGGTTATGTTTCTATCCTCCCGGTTGACCAGGGTATAGAGCATAGCGGTGGCGCTTCTTTCGCGCCAAACCCCATTTATTTTGACCCTGAAAATATTGTGAAGCTGGCTATTGAGGGTGGCTGTAATGCAGTCGCATCTACTTACGGTGTGCTGGGCGCAGTGGCGCGTAAATACGCTCATAAGATACCATTCATTGTAAAAGTGAACCATAATGAATTCCTTACTTACCCTAACAAGTTCGACCAGATCATGTTTGGCACTATTAAGGATGCGTGGAGCATGGGAGCAGTTGCGGTAGGAGCAACCATCTACTATGGGTCGGAAGAAAGCGCCCGCCAGATAGTAGAAGTGGCCAAGGCATTTGAATATGCGCATGAGCTGGGTATGGCTACCGTGCTGTGGTGCTACCTGCGCAACAGCGGATTCAAAAAAGACGGCGTTGACTACCACACTGCGGCAGACCTTACCGGCCAGGCCAACCACCTGGGAGTAACCATACAGGCGGATATCATCAAGCAGAAATTGCCTACCAATAACGGTGGCTACAATGCCATTCCTAACTATGGGAAGACGAATAAACTCGTTTACGAAAAACTGACCACAGACCACCCGATAGACCTTTGCCGCTACCAGGTAGCTAATTGCTATATGGGCCGTGTGGGGCTTATTAATTCCGGGGGGGAATCGAAAGGCGCTACGGACCTGGCAGAGGCAGTAACAACAGCAGTTGTGAACAAGCGCGCCGGTGGAATGGGTCTCATCAGCGGCCGCAAGGCATTCCAGAAGCCAATGGGCGAAGGCGTGGCGCTGCTGAATACCATACAGGATGTGTATCTTGATGGATCGGTGACGATAGCGTAACAAATTCCAAAAAAGAAATTCCAAATTCCAAAACCATAGTGCCGGATGCGTTTTCAGCGTATCCGGCATTTTTGTTCTCATAAATGTCCGTGGCTTGATTTTTTACATGATTGTATTATCAAAAAACGTAAAAAACCAAGATCATGAAAAAGTATTGGAAAGCCATCGCGATAGCCGCCGCAGCAGGCGCACTCGTTTACCCAGCAGTAAAACTGTATCAATACCTTGAAAGAAAAAGAGCTCAAAGGGCTGAAAATGAGGAGGAAGAAGAACACCCGCTGAAGAACCTCGGATTCATTCACCACAGCCAGCACAAGCCACATCACCGCAAAATGCAGAACGGCCACGCAAAGGCATAGGAGCCGCTCCCCGCGAGCTAGGCGCCTTCGCTAACGCGAGCTCCTAAGCAGACGGTGAAGTAGAATGATCTGCGTTTGCGAACCATTCCGCAAAGGACGTGAAGTTCAGAGCAGCGCTTAAAACAATTGTCTTAGAACGTTGTAGATGACGCTGGGTTTGCCCAAGGTGTAGAAGTGTATGATCTTTACTTTCTGTGTCAGTAAGCCCCGGCATTGATGCAGAAGCCATTCTGTGCCTACTTTTTCACAGTCGGCATCAGTTTTAGCTTTCATCATTTCTGTGTATAATTCCATGGGTACTTCCACGTTGAATACGCGTGGTATCATGGCCAACTGCTTTTTATTAGTAAGTGGTTTCAAGCCCGGCATAATGGGCACTTTGATACCGTGATCGTTGCACTTCTTTACGTAGCTAAAGTAATGGTCGTTATTGAAGAACATTTGTGTGGTTACATAATCGCCGCCCAGGTCTATTTTGCGTTTTAGATAATAGATGTCTGTATCCATATTTGGCGCTTCAAAATGCTTTTCGGGATAGCCCGCAACGCCGATGCAAAAATCAGTTTTAGCGCCTTCAATAATATCTTCTTCCATGTAACGGCCATTGTTGAGGTCAACTATTTGCCGCACGAGATCTTCGGCATAACGGTGCCCATGAATATTCGGCGTGAAAAATTTTTCGCCTACGGCTGCATCTCCCCTTAGGGCCAATACATTCTTTATTCCCAGGAAATCGAGATCAATTAGGGCGTTCTCCGTTTCCGCCTTGCTGAAACCACCGCAGATAAGGTGCGGGATTGCCTCTACTTTATATTTATTCATCAGCGCCGCACAGATACCTACTGTGCCGGGACGTTTACGTATCTCTACCCACTCCAGCGTGCCATCCTTGCGCGTTTTCAATATCTGCTCCGCACGGTGATAGGTAACGTTAATAAACGCAGGATTAAACTCCATCAACGGGTCAAGATGGTCGTAAATGGATGCGATGCTCTTGCCCTTGGTGGGGGGCAATATCTCAAAAGACACGATAGTATCTTTTGCCTGTGCTAAATGTTCGGTTACTTTCATAATCAGGGCGCAAAAGTAGAATTAATTATCTAATTAAACTCCATGTGCGTAACAATAAGGTTGCTGTTGGCACGGGCTAATATGCGGTTGTTCATGTCATAAACATGGCATTCCACATTGATTATTTTTTTGCCTACGCGCAACACTTTCGATTCTGCACGCATGCGCTCCCCCTCTTTTATGGCATAGAGAAAGTCCACATTCAGTGTAAGGGAAGTATAGTGGTTCTCCGTGTCCAGGCTCACTACACCCCAGCCTATTGCCTCGTCTATCACCATGCTCATCATGCCGCCGTGTATATTGCCGTAAGGGTTGGTCATTTCTTTTCGCACTTCGAGCGAAATAACGGCATTCCCTTTTTCAATACGCTCCAATGTAAACCGCAGCCAGTTGCCCGCCGGTGAGCGCGATTCTTCCACTACTTTGCCTTCAAATGTTTCTTTCATCCATTTTAACGCCCCGCCGGGGGGTATGCCTTTGTATCCCATGGTGCAAAGATACCCCATGCACCCTAAAACCCCCACCCCCTAAAGGGGAGTCATAAATTTAGCTGAATTTGATCTTTGTACTATAAATAAGAATTGGCCTAATTTATTTCTATCGGAACTGCTTAAGTGATCTCCAGAAACTGAAAAAAATATTCATCGGCGAAGCCCCTTTAGGGGTTTGGGGTGTGTTTGCTATTATATTTGCCACATGGATGCACCAATAATACACTCGTCCAAATCAATGCACCGCGCCTGGTCCATGTACGACTGGGCTAACTCTGCTTATAACCTGGTTATTACGTCCACTATATTCCCAGCCTACTATAGCGCCATTACGACAAAGACAGACGCCAAGGGCAACATTATCAGCGAGCAGGTGTCTTTTTTTGGGCGTTCCTTTAAAAGCAGCTCCCTGACATTTTACTCCCTGGCGATTGCTTACCTGGTTATTGCTTGTATATCGCCTATATTATCGTCTATTGCAGATTATAAGGGCAATAAGAAGCGGTTTATGCAACTGTTCTGCTATATTGGCTCGGCAGCATGTTGCGGCCTATACTTTTTTAAGGCTGATACGTTGGAACTTGGCATCATTTGCTCGGCAACAGCCGCCTTGGGCTATTGCGGTAGCCTGGTGTTTTACAACGCCTATCTTCCGGAGATAGCAACAGACGAAGAGCAGGACCGGGTTAGCGCCCAGGGCTTTGCCTATGGCTATGTGGGCAGTGTGCTGCTACAAGTCATTTGCTTTGTGTTTGTGCTGCAGCCCGGATGGTTTGGCATCATAGACGAGTCATTTGCCCCACGGTTATCGTTTCTGCTTGTGGGCATCTGGTGGGCCGGGTTTGCGCAGATCACTTTTTATAAACTGCCAAAAGGGATGCCGCTGGCTAAAAACGCCGCGCATAATGTGTTGGTAAATGGTTTTTATGAACTAAAAAAAGTGTTTAAACAGGTAGTAAAATTGCCGGTACTGAAAACTTACCTCCTGGCGTTCTTCTTCTACAGCATGGGCGTGCAGACTGTGATGATGGTTGCTACATACTTTGGCAGCATAGAACTCCACCTTAATACAAAACAACTGATCGGCGTGATATTGGTAATACAACTGGTAGCCATAGCCGGTGCCTACGTTATGGCAAAGCTGTCAGACAAATTCGGCAACCTGCAGGTGTTGCTTTTTGTGGTCTTTCTTTGGATAGCTGCATGTGTTTGCGCGTATTTCACTTATACGGCCACGCAGTTTTACCTCGTAGCGGTGCTTGTGGGGCTCATCATGGGCGGCATCCAGTCCTTGAGCCGGTCCACTTATGCCAAACTGATGCCGGATACGCATGACACTGCTTCCTTCTTTAGTTTTTATGATGTCACTGAAAAACTGGCCATTGTTGTAGGCATGTTCACCTTTGCATTTATCAACAGCAGCATGGATATGCGCACGGCTGTTATTGCGCTGATCACGTTCTTCGCGATCGGGGCTGTTGTTTTATTCATGGCGATAAGCCGCCAGCAGCCTAAAGGGGAGTAAAAAAGCCATCCCGGTGGTTATTCGGAATGGCTTTCGTTATGTAACCAAAAGTTCTATTTTCTTTTCTCTTCGTGCGGGGCCGGGCGCTGCTGCCGTTGTGGCTTTTGCTGCGGCTGGGGACGCTGCTGCGGCCCACGCTGCTGTGGTTGTGGTTGCGGGCGCTGCTGCTCTTCCATATGTTGTTGTGGCTGTGGGCGCTGTTCCTCCATATGCTGCTGCGGTTGCGGGCGCTGCGGTTCTCCCATATGCTGTTGCGGCTGCGGGTGTTGCTCCTCCATATGCTGTTGCGGCTGCGGGCGTTGCTGCTCCATATGCTGCTGCATTGGCTGCTCGGTATGCTGCTGCATGTGCTGTTGCTGCACTTCCTGCCTGAAGGCGGGCTGCTGGTGCTCAGTGGGAGAAAAACTTTCCGGCTTGCCCACCGGATGCGCTGAGCCTTGTATCACATTTGCAGGCCTGGCGGTATTTGCGGACTCCCTGCTGATCGCAGGACGGTATATCTGCACGGTATTATTGCTTACACGGCTAGTGCCCGGCGCGCTGGAATTTGACACCTGGTAAACTTCTACAGGGTGATGCGATTCACGCTCTATCTCTTCCCTGCGAGGACCATAATAATAAGTGGTGCGGCTGCCATGATCTTCATACGTTTCATTGATGTAGCTAGTACGCTGGATGTAAGTAGTATTGTAGCGTGGCTCATAATAGCTGTACACATGCGGGTGATACAAATATTCAGGACCCACAAATACCCAGTAATTGTCAGGGTAATCATATGGCCTGCCGGGTACATAACCAGGTCCCATTGGCGCCCAGCCATAATAGCCGCCACCGGAGCGCCAGCTAACCCATGCGGGAGCCCACTCGTGGCCCGGGATCCATACCCAGCCGTAGTATGAGTTATACGTCCAGCGGCCATAGTGATAGGCAGCCCATCCCCATGGGGCGTCTGAAACCCACATATTACCATATTCGGTCATTGCCCAGTGGCCTTCTGTAGCATAAGGCCGGAAGCCAGGCTCTACATTGGGAACCCACACATTGCCATAGTTAGGGTCATACACCCACTGGCCATAAGGAGAAAGGTCGTCGTAAAAGGTTTGGTAAGATACCACTGCATCCTGTGCTTGTGCCTTAGGCTGCAAAGATGGCATCAGCAATAGGCCCAACACCATCACACAGGCGATCTGCTTACAAATTTTTTGCATGTTTTTGTCTTTGTTAGTTGTTTGAATAGTAAGATGTTACAAAATAAATGTTTTTGGCCGTATATGTATAGTTTGTTGAAAAATATTATCAGATCAACCCGCTTTTGTGCCGGCTGTTTCTGATCATTTTCAACGCTGCAACAGCAGCTTCTTCGCCTTTATGGCCATGGGCACCGCCCAGCCTTTCCCATGCCTGGTCTTCATTATCAAGGGTAAGTACCCCAAATATGACTGGTACCGGCAAGGTTAGGTTTAGCTGTAATATGCCATCGGTAACCGCGCGGCACACATACTCAAAATGGGGTGTACCACCTCGTATCACGGCGCCAAAAGCTATAATAGCTTCCGGCCTTTCGTCCATGCCTTTATAATGCTCCCATACCTGCCTGCACGCAAAAGGCAGTTCAAAACAGCCGGGCACTACCATTTTATCGATTATCTCTCCGCTGAAACGGTGGAGAATACCTTCGCAGCCATTCCTCAACTCCCTCACTATCTTGTCATTCCATTCCGTGTAAACCATCGCTACCCTTGGCAACTTCAGTTGCTCCAATGATTGGGTATCGCGTAAACTAACACTACTATTCGATTGCGCCATAAAAAATCCCCTTTTTGCCATAAAGGTAAAAAGGGGAATGGAATAAAGTGTTAAGAAACGCATTTAGTTAACCTCGCCCAGACGCGCCAGTTCCTTATCTACATCACGGGCCTGCATACTGCGGGGGTATTCATCACGAATGCGCTTCAAAGCAGCCTTTGCATCATTGGCCTGGTTGCCTGCTTCATAGGCAAGCGCCATATGATACAGGTACATCGGCGTCACCATTACATTATCCTTATCGCCGGTAGCTTTTTTGAAGTTCTCTATGGCCTTGGCGCTGTTACCAGTTTCCATATATGCATCGCCCAGCAAGCCCCATGCCTGGTAAGCAACCATAGTGCCCTTACCATTAAAGGCTTCCAGGGACTTGATAGCGCCTTTAAAGTCTCCCATTTTCAGCAGGCAAACACCCTCATAGTAGTTAGCAAGATTCCCCGCTGCTGTGCCATCATATTTCTTGGCTATTTTAGTGAAACCAAGGTTCTTGCCATCGCCATTTAAAGCCATGTTCAAAGAGTCGGCCTGGAAATACATCTGGGGGAAAGAAAGCGCTGTAGCTGCTTTTTCCTCTGCCGGGCCTTTATACAGCTTTGTATAAGCAAAATATACCACGACCACACCCAATACCACGGTCGTAATGGTGCTGATCATCTTTTTGTTTTTTTCGTAAAAAGCCTGTAAAGTCTCAAGCGGATCGGTCTCAACTTCCCTTGTTACTTTTCTTTCTGCGGTGATCTCTGCACCAGGTTGGTTTCTTGCTGAATTTGCCATGATTAATAACCCCATATCCGCCGCGGCGGAGCTTTTATCAACGCGAGTCGGGGTATTGCTTCGCGCTTTGTTATTTATTGTTTTTTTTGTTTTTAATCTCATTTACACAACGTCCCCTCTACTTCCGAGAGGCCTTAATCCACGATAAACGGATAATCCTTATCCGCGTATATATCCTTATACAGCTCATTATCATCCGGCCAGGGACTCTCTTCGGCAAATTTAACCGATTCCTCCACTTCCATTTTCACCTTTTCATTGATCTGCTCTATCTGTTCGTCCGTCGCCCATTTATTATCCTGGATGGTTTTCAGCACCTGGTTAATGGGGTCTTTTTCACGATATTCTTCCAGTTCTTCCTTGGTACGATACTTGGCCGGGTCGCTCATAGAGTGGCCGCGGTAACGGTACGTCTTTATTTCCAGGAAAGTAGGACCGCCGCCTTCGCGCGCCCGGCGTACCGCGCGATCTATGCCCTTATGTACTTCTTCGCAGCTCATACCATCCACACTATCCGCAGGCATATCATAGGCATCGGCAAGGCGGTATATATCCAGCACTTTAGATGTACGCTCTACTGACGTGCCCATTGCGTAAAAATTATTCTCGCAAATAAACACCACAGGTAGTTGCCATAACACTGCCATATTGAATGCTTCATGCAGCAGGCCCTGTCTTGCGGCGCCATCGCCAAAGAGGCAGACAGTAGCCCTATCTGTGCCCTGGTATTGCTCTGCAAACGCTATCCCGGCACCGAGGCCTATCTGGCCGCCCACGATACCATGGCCGCCAAAAAACCTTTTTTCCTTAGAGAAAAAGTGCATACTTCCGCCCTTTCCCTTGGTGCAGCCTGTGGCTTTGCCATACAACTCGGCCATACACTCCTTGGCAGTGATGCCCTTTGCAATGGCAAGCGCATGGTCGCGGTAAGCCGTGATCATGTTATCGTCATCACGCATGGCCGTCATGGCTCCGGCAGCTATGGCTTCCTGTCCAATATATAAGTGACAGAACCCACGTATTTTCTGCATACCATACAACTGCCCAGCCTTCTCTTCGAAACGGCGGAGTAATAGCATGATCTCATACCAATACAAATATGTTTCTTTACCAAACGGAGTTTGCACTATTATTTAAATTTGGTGCGAATTTATAAAAAAAATTGTTTCCTTTTGCAGCTTTGAGCACTATTAATAAAATAACGCTACTTCAGTTCCGCAACTATTCGTCTGCGGCGTTCGATTTTGTGGCCCCGATTACCTGCATTGCCGGCCCCAACGGCAGTGGTAAAACCAACCTTCTGGATGCGGTTTATTATCTGTGCTATACAAAAAGCTACTTTAGTGCCTACCAGCAAAATAATGTACAAAACGGTCTGGACGGCTTTCGGGTTACGGGTGTATTCAACCGTCAAGGCCGCCAGGAAACCATAAGTTGCAAATGGAAAGACGGCAAAAAAGAGATATATAACAACGATGTAGAATACGAAAAAGTAACTGACCATATAGGCGTTTATTCCGCTGTAATGATAGCCCCAGATGACACGGAGCTCGTAACCGGCAGCAGTGAGCTACGACGGAAATGGATAGATGGCATCCTCAGCCAGGTGGATAAAACCTACCTCGAAAAGCTGATGCGCTACCAGCGGATATTACAACAAAGGAACGCATGGCTAAAAATACAATATCAAAAACCCGCCGAAAATAATACGGAACTGGAGTACTATGATGCGGAACTAGCCGCAGGTGGGACCTATATTTATGAACAGCGAAGATCGTTCTTAAATGATTTTTTGCCGCTGCTCAACGATTTTTATCACCGGCTGTCTGGCGGTAAAGAAGCGATACAGGTAAGTTATACCAGCGACCTTGCCCAAAAAACACTGGCCACATGGTTGGGACAAAATCTGCAATATGATCTGCGGTACCAGCGAACACTACGGGGCGTTCATAAGGACGAATGGGATTTCCGGCTCAATGGCCTGCAACTGAAACAGTTCGGATCGCAGGGCCAGAAGAAGAGTTTTTTGTTCGCACTGAAGCTCGCCCAATACGCCTATCTGAGCAAAGCCCTCGGCCATTTACCAATATTGCTGCTTGACGATATTTTTGAAAAACTGGATCAAAACCGCATGGAGGCCCTTCTCCGCATCATCCGCGGCAAAGATTTCGGACAGGTGATACTTACTGATACGCATCCCGAAAGGATAAAAGAGGCGTTTGGGAAAGAAGCCGAAGTAGGGTTTATTTATTTGTAAATGGACTGATAACACAAAAGTACATGTCCACTTTTGAACGCCCTTGTGCTAATAAGCCGAAGGTCTAGCTGACGACTGATACCAACAAACAATGGTGTCCCTGCCCCAATCGCTACTGGGGATATCAAAACCTGGTACTCATCAATCAGCTCAGCTTCGGCTAATTGCGTAATGATATCACCACTACCCAGTATAGTCATGTCTTTTCCAGGCGTCTGCTTCAGTTCCGTGATTTCTGCCGCAATATCGCCACTCACAACAATTGTATTATTCCAATCGGCTTTTTTTAGTGTTCTAGAAAAAACAATTTTCTCTGCATTGTTCATGCCCTGCGCAACAACGGGCATACTTTGTTTTGCCTGCGGTGTTGGCCAGAACGAAGCCATCAGATCGTAAGTAACCCTGCCGAATAACAACATGTTCCCGGCACTGAGGTTTTCTTCCGAAAGCTGTTGCAAGTCAGGGCCATTCTTATGCCAGTCTATCTCCCCATTTGGCCCTTTGTAATAACCATCAAGGCTCGTCAAATTAAACACCGATAATTTTCTCATTTTGTCTTATTGTTTGCACACACTAATTTAGCTACTAAAACTATAATCATGCAGAACGTTGCAACTTTTTTAATGTTCGAAGGCAAGGCCGAGGAAGCTATGAAGCTATATACTTCCGTTGTTCCCAACTCGTCGATAATTGGTGTTGCGAGGTATGCCAAAAACGAACCCGGCACTGGGGGCTCAATAAAGCACGCAGGCTTTATGCTGGGCGATCAACTGTTCGCCTGTATTGATAGCCCCGGAAAACATCAATTCAGTTTTACATCCTCCGTATCCATATTTATCACTTGCGATTCCGAGGCCGAGACCGATGAGCTATTTACCAAATTATCTGTGGGAGGAAATATTATGATGCCGTTGAACACTTATCCTTTCAGCAAGAGGTTCGTATGGTTTTCCGACAAGTTTGGTGTCTCATGGCAACTCAGTTTTAATCCATAGACTTCAGCCTCACCATACACTGCACATCTTCATTGGCCCGGTACCACTCTACGCAATAGCCTTCCGGATCGATACCCGGCATTGCAAGCAATGTCTGAAAGGCAGCACCGATGGCAGGGATGTCTTTCATGAAGTTATGTATTGTCACAGCACAATACTTTCCTTTCTTCAGCACCAGCGACTCTATGCCCAGCGTGCGGGCTTCACCTTCGGCCATCATTTCAGCGCCAGCGCGATAAGTGATAACGCCCTTCTCTGGCCTGGAAATACCATATATATGGCGACTGCCGTGCTGCGGAACCAGCGCATAAAGTTTATCGAAAGCAGCCATCACCCCATCAGGGAATGAGCTTGCGGTGACGTACATTACGTTGATGTCTTCGTCTAATGTTATCGTTTCCATATTCGAAATCAAAAAGCTAAAGCAAAATATTTGCGCCAAAATATCCCATTTTTTAAAAAGATTTAGTCAGGAGGAAAACAATTATTTTTGCAGTAACAAATCTGATCATCTTTGTGAGGTATTGTTTGGAATTTGCAGTTTATAATTTGGAGTTTTTCACATGATATTTTCATCAAAGCTGGTTGAGGACGCAGTTCAGGAATTTTCCAGGCTGCCGGGTATAGGAAAGAAAACAGCGCTGCGTATGGTGCTGCAACTGCTGCGCATGGACACCGGTGAGGTGGACGCATTTACTGAAGCGGTATCGCGTATGCGGCATGGCGTAAAGTTTTGTAAACAATGCCACAACATCTCAGATAGTGAAGTATGCATTATCTGTGTAAACCCTGGCCGCAACCGCAGCCAGGTATGTGTAGTGGAGACCATCCGCGATGTAATAGCAATTGAAAGTACCCAGCAATACAGTGGATTATATCATGTGCTGGGCGGCATCCTCTGTCCGCTTGATGGCATAGGCCCTGACCAGCTTAATATTTCAACCCTGCACAACAGGGTAAAACAAAACGAAATTTCGGAGATCATTATGGCGCTGAGCCCAACTATTGAGGGTGATACGACGGTTTACTACATTGCCCGCCAGTTGAAGGACCTTCCCGTTACCATTACAACGATAGCCCGCGGCATTGCCTTCGGTGGCGAATTGGAATACGCGGATGAAATGACCCTGGCCCGCTCTATTGCAAAACGCCAGCCGATAGAGAACTACGTGAATGTATCAGGGAAGTAATTGGAAATTAGGGATTTGGACTGGGGAATTAGGATTGTTACCTGGTTAAAATGTTCGAGAATCGTTTCACATTAACATCCGGCATTAGTGGCATGCCATTTACTAAATGCTGGGCAAACTGGTCCGCAAAAAACGGCGCAACAGAACAACCCTTGGTACCCATACCATTGAATATACCTACTGATGGCACAGTAGGATGTAGCCCCACAAATGGTTTGCGGTCCAGATTCACTGGCCGTTGTGCGACAATATGGTCAACGATCCTGTAGGGCAGCTTCAGCCAGTAATTAAGCAATTCTTCTGTTTGTTTCCTGAATGCGGCAGTAGGCTGCATGTCTGCGTACTTCCAGTCGTGAGTGGCGCCGATCCAGAACAGGCCCTTATGCCACGGCACTATATTGAAGCCCTGTTTATAAATGTTGTTTGCGGGCAGGCCTGGTATCTCTGCTATCAGCGCCTCTCCTTTGTCTTTTGACCAGGGTAGTTTGCTGAAAAACGGATTATCCATACTTGCCGCACCGTCGCAGAAAATTATCTTCTCGGCTGCTATGTCGCCGTATCTCACGCCCCCCTCCCCTATCTCGCAATCATCTATACGGAACCTGTTCCAAACCAATAAATCCTTTACAAGTAAGTGATCGCGCCAATTGTGGAGCATGGCACCGATATCTACCAGCAAGCAGGGGGTTATTTCACCAATGCCGTAATTGAAACGAAAATATTCCTGCCATTTGCCCCCGTCCCCTGATTGAGCCAAATATTCATTCTCTTCAGTCAATTTATCATTGAAACCTTGAGCAGCATCGCGTGAAGCATGAAAATCAAGAATATTGCATTTGCTGATGAGCGTTACTCCAAGCTCATTCCCCATCTCCTTATAAGTAGTCTGTGCAAAAGGTAGCAGTTGCTCTATCATCCAAGTCCGCACCAGCCGTTTCCCGGTAACGGGATTAATAACACCGCTGGCCACTTTGCTTGCGGTAGAAATATTGCCATCGTCAATTACGATGACTTTTTTACCGAGCTTCATTACCGCCCTGCTCAGCAGCGTACCACTAACGCCCTGGCCTATAATGAGGTAATCCACCGTCATAATGTGATATCTCCCTTAAACACAAAGACCGCGGGCCCGGTAAGAACCACATCTGAAGCAGAATTGGGGGTCAATTTAATAAACGACACTTCGAGATGTCCGCCAATTGTTTCAACGGCAGTTTTGAAAGTGCCAGTGCCATTAAAGGTAGCTGCAATTGCTGCCGCTGTTACGCCGGTACCGCAGCTTAGTGTTTCATCCTCTACCCCTCTTTCGTACGTCCGCACAATCAATCTTGCGCCATCAGACTGTACAAAATTTACATTGATGCCATCAGGCATGAAACGTATTTCGTTGCGTATTCTTTGGCCTTCGTAGAAAACATCAATATTTTTTACGTTTTTCACCCATATTACCTGGTGCGGGGAGCCCGTATTGAGTATGGTATAACCATCGTGTATGTTCATTTCCCTCACATCATTCATCTGGAGACTGATCAGGCCATTTTCACTTATCATAGCGATATGCACACCATCGATAGCGATGAATTTTGCCTTATAAGTTATCAACCCAAGAGATTTTGCAAAAGCCGTCATACACCTCCCGCCATTGCCGCACATAGTGCTTTCCCTGCCATCAGAATTATAGTACACCATCCTGAAATCATAGCCCTCAGCATTTTCCAGCAACATGAGCCCATCTGCACCAACGCCAAAATGCCGGTCGCACATCGCGGCTACCTGCTCCGTAGTAAAGTTGAGTTTCCCATCCCGGTTATCAAACAGGATAAAGTCATTGCCCGTGCCATGGTATTTGTAGAAAGTCATTTTTATGGAAGTCTAAAATAATGTACTGCCTGCGAGTTAGCATCTAAAGTTAAAAAACAAAATTTACTTCGCATCCAGTATCATCGGCGTACTACCCTTTCCCATTACAATGATCTTGGCGTTAGATGATGCTGCAAGTTCCTTCATGGTTTTTATCTGCTCGTACTGCAGTTGTTTATCGGTGAGGCTCTCGCTGATGATACGCTGATAGTCAGCAATACCCTGCGCTTCTACCCGCTTGCGGTCTGCCTCCTGGCGTTCTTTCTGCAATACAAACTCCATTTTCTGTGCTTCCTGCTCGGCGTTGATTTTTGATTCTATTGCGTTTTTCACCGAAGTGGGCAGCGAAATATTCCTGATGAGCAGGTTTTCCAATAGCAAGCCGCGCTTGGCAAAGTCGTCCTCAATTGCCTTATAGATACGCGCCTGGAACTCATCGCGCTTTGTTGAATAAAGTGAAACAGCATCATAATACACTGCGTTGTCGCGTATCTTGGTACGGGATATAGGGCGCACTATTTTGTCTTTATAGTCCAGGCCCGTTTGCTTGAAAAGATTGGGTGCACTTTCCGGTATTACACGAAAGAGTACAGTAAGGTCTATGGTCACCTCAAGGCCATCTGCGCTAAGCACACGTATAGCATCATCACCAGCTTTGTCGCCTTCATTATGCACACCGCTCATGGTGTAGTTTTGTGTCCGCGTTTCAATAGGTTCTATATCTAAAAGCGGGTTGATAAAATGCAGCCCGCTATACAATACGCCAGACTGTACATTGCCATATAGTTTTTGTACACCTACGTGACCAGAGTCTATTTGCACCACCGAAGCAGTGATGATACCAATGAGCACAACTCCTGTGCCAATGGCCATTGCAGGCTTGCCATATACGCTGCGCTTGTCATTCAGCATACGGGAAAGTATATAACCGCCCAGGAAAATAACGATACCTAAAATAAAGAATCCCATAAAATTGGCTTTATGTTTGCAACAAAAGTAGAATGATTTACGCCAATTCATAAACAAGAAAAAAGGCGTGGCTATAAAAAGAAAATCCTCCCGGAGTTACCGGGAGGATAAAAAATAAATAAAATGCTTACATATTGGCCAGCGAAGTTATATTCCAGCTCTGCACCAGGTCGGGTGTGAGATTGGGAATGTAGAACTGCGTAGCGCCGCCGGGCAACCTCCCGCCGCCGCTGCCTTCACCCGCCATTTTACGCGATTGGGCTACGGTCTTTTTCCCCGTCTCTTTATCTTCGTAAACATCTATGCGCGACATTGACGCAAAACCGCCAAAGAACCCATACACGGGAACGTTAAGCGTAATTTCTAAAAGGTATTCGAGCGAATTCCAGTTCTCTTTTACTGCTGAGGTGACCCTGCCATACTCACGTATGCTGACACCAAAATGCCTGGACATACTCAACTTCTGCCCCCACCCTGCATCGTGCTTATATTCGTCATATGGACTCCACCATTGCGACATTGCAGGCTTCCCGGTAACCCTGTCGTTAAAAGACAGATTGGTATCGCCGTTGAATTTGTATAATCTAGTACCCTGTGGTATCAGGTCCTTAGTAGGCCCAGCGCCACTCCTTTGTATAAAAGCATTCTGGTGCTCCAATGGCAAACTTGAGAAATCGACATTTTGGTTGAGTATCATGGTAATGTTTTTTTAAAGATTATATCGCAATTTATAAATTAGGTTTTAGAAAAGCAAACTTTGTCAACAAAACTTATCGCCGATCAAGGCCATAAATAATTTAGAGCACGAGACAAAATACTAAACCGGGCTGACGTAATACATCTTCATCATCCCCTTGCCTTTCGCCTCTATTTCTCCCCGGTATTCACAGTTAAATTTATCCTTCACCAGTTCGCAGGTTGTCTGCGATATATTAATTTTGCCTGCTTCACTATTCTGCTCCATTCGGGCCGCGGTATTCACAGTATCGCCCCAGATATCGTAGGCAAATTTCTTTACCCCCACTATGCCTGCCACGACGCTGCCGGTATGTATGCCTATACGGATCTCAAAGGTTTGGTTGCCCGGCTTTGCCGCCCTCTCGCGCATAAATGCAGTGATCTCCATAGCTGCACGCAGACTATGTTCCGCATGTTCTGGATCAGGCGAGGGAAGACCGGCTACCGCAAGATAAGCGTCGCCTATGGTCTTTATTTTTTCGATCTTATACCTGGTCGTTATCTCGTCAAAGGCTTTGAAGCAGGTGTCCAGCTCGTCTATCAATTCCTGCGGGCTCATCCGCTCGCTGGCATTGGTAAAGTTCACAAAATCAGTAAATAGTACCGTAACATTATCAAACAGCTTTGCCGAGGCACTCCCCGTTTCCTTAAGTTCTTCAGCTACCTCCGCAGGTAATATGTTTAGCAGCAAAGTGTCTGATCTCTTTTTTTGCAGCATCAGCTCGCTGGTTCTTTCTGCCACCTTCTCTTCCAGCAGTGAGAGTGCGTTTGCCTGTGCCTGTTCCTTTTGCAGTTTCAGGAAGTTGATCTTATCGGCAATGGATATGGACTGCAGGATGATACAAGCGGCAAAGGAAAGCTCCGTTAAAGTGTTGTGTATATGAAATGCGAACGTCAGCACCACCGACACAAATACTCCTCCTAATAGTATCACCTGCATTAATGCCACAAACCGGAATGCTTTTATTTTGTATAACCCGCTCCTGATGAAATTGGCCAGGGTATAAGCCATTTGCGACAGGATCACTGCGTCACAGGCTACAATAAACACGCGGGAGAAAAGCACATCGTCTTCATACTTCAGTTTAGAAAAGTAAACGGCAAATATGAGCACGAAAAGCGCACCAAAAACAAGGTTCAGCAATTTTATATTAGCGGCAATCTGCCGTTCTTTAAATACTTTCATTCCATTCTCTACAAGAAAAAAATGAATAAATTTCAGGAACAGCTTCGACTGAACAAAAATCGCACAGCCGAATGCAAAACAATCGAAAAAATATAGCTCTATTCTGTTAGCAGGATGAGCAATAGCAACGGCATAAACAACAAAAAACCAGCTAATAGAATAGATCACATTTTTGATGCTCCTGTCGCCCACGGAGCGGAACAGGAACAAATTGTAAAAGAAAGCGAAAATAAGAATACCCAGCAGCGCCCCGGTATAGAAATTCAACTTGTCGTGTTTCTGCGGGATCATCAGCAACCTGCTGTAATACCTTGCTGCATCATAATAATCATTCCGATAGGAGCATATAGTGACAATATCATTCAGCAATTTAACTTTACTAGTGTCTTCCTTTTGTGCAGGCAGCGCTCGAAGCATAGAATCTGTCAGCTCCCGCTCCTGTTTATCTGCCATGGCGTTAGCAAAGGCTGGCTGGCGCGCGTGAAGGTTGCCGGTGCTGAGCAACGCAAGTAATAGCAGTATGGTTTTTATTACTTGTTTCAGATTTTTTGTCTATTCGTGAAAAATCGGGTCCCGACAAAGCCATAAACAGCCATCGGCTAAAATTATGCGGCTGCGATAATTGTTTCATTAGATACCACATCAGAAGCATATGCCAAAACCGCGTTTATAGAAACGTGGGTAAGATTTGGATAAGCAGCAATAATGTCATCGGCAGAGGCTCCTACAGATAACTTGCCGAGTACCAATGCTACGGTAATTCTCGTGCCTTTCACCACCGGTTTACCCAGCATGACATCGGCATTTGACTCTATATATTCTTTGTAATCCATAAACAATATTGGTATCACAATTTACGATTAATTTTCGATTCCATAATCTGTCCCCCCTGAGCCAATCTTGCTATTCACAGGAATCAATGTATGGTAGTCAATGTTTCTCTGTTTGCAATTCAATGAGTATCTCCGGGTTCTCCGAAGGACAGAGACACGGAGATGACATAAACCCTATATTTGCCGGATTATCAATAGCAAATGAAAAAGACCTACCTCCTTCTGCTTGCGGGCATATTTATTTTCACGAACGTTTATAGCCAGATAAATAATAATACTATAGAACAGATGATGTACCGCAGGATACTGACGGAGAGCGATGTGGATTATAATACGGTGATCCTTTTGCCAAAATTGTACCGGGAAAATAAAATGGACACGATCCAGGCGATCATTGACTATGATATCAGAAGCTATAGCACTTCAGGCCTTTTGGCTCCCTTTATTATTATTGATGAAATACGGACCCGCAGGTTTAGAGAACGGCTCGAAAATAGCCGGACCATTAACGATAGCTCAAGATATCGCAAGATTTCTGATAGCCTGCAAGCGGGCCGCAACGAACAAGGCCCGACAGATACCATTGCAATGCAGCCAACTGTGGGGCAGCGGGTGGCTGCTGCAAGGAAGGCTTACGTGGCAGCGCAATCCCGGGTGAATGACGCGCAAATTGCCGTAGTAAACGCAGCTCCATTGCAAAAAAGCCTCAGGGAAGAGACTCTTAAAAAAGAACTTGCTTCGCTTAAAGCGGCTGTAACTGAACTGAATGCAGCAACTGACGCCAGGTTTTACCAGGACTATATAATCAGCTATTATCTGCAATGGTTCCTTGATAATTACGATATAAAAGACAGTCTCGATTATCCCGAATTCATAAGGGCGCCTTACAGCGAATATTTCGATTTTATAAAAACAATGGCAACTGAGCAGCTTAAAAAGCCAGGGTTGAGCCCGGTTGAAAAATTCCTATTGAATTTCTTTGCCAACCCTTCAAAGCAGGCATTAAACCAGTTAAACGACAGCGAATACAACGGCTCGCTGCTACAGGAGGCCTGGCTCGACATGTCTAGCCGAAAAGCCTCATTTCAGGGCTTTCATGTTGGTTTTGCCGCAGGAGAATGGATACCACAGGGAAATCTGTCTGCGATAGGCAACCACCCCTATTGCAACTTTGTAATAGGCGGCCGTGGTAAAAACGATAAGTTCATGTGCGACATAGCAGGAGGGTTTCGTTTCGGGAGCAGCCCCAATAACTATAAAGTAAAAGTGAATGACTCAGCAATAAACACAAAAAGCTATATAGGATACTATGCCGGGCTGGAAGAGACCTTTGCGGTATGGAGAAATTACCGGCACGAGGTTGATGTATTTGCCGGACTAGCCTGGGAGGGTTATAGTACCACACCGGATACCTCTGTAAGCTATTTGAGCTCAGTTAATTTTAATGTGGGAGTAGGCTACAAACTGTATGTGAAGCATAAGCAGAAGAAAAATAATATGGTTCACTCCTACATTGCGTTTCAGGCAAAATATCATTTTATTCATTACGCCAATGACGGAGGAACCGACCTGACCGGGAATGCACTGACGGTAGGCCTTGCCTATGGCTGGTATTCCAGGTCAGCCGTGAAGCATTATTACATTGATAAATGGTAGAAATCTGATGCTATAATTCATTCAGCAGATCTTCGATTGGCCTCGCTTTAAGCTTTCCCGCTCTGACCAACTTTATCTCTTCAACACTCTGCTTTATTTCTTTAATAAGCGGGGCTTTAGCGCCAGAGATAGGCTGTGCCTTTTTAATAAAAGTAAGACTGCGCAACACTGCCATTCCGAAATCCGCTTGTTTATCAGGAATATCTACCAATACTTTCATTAGGAAAATGCGTCTAGCAAATTTAATCAAAAAAACATAACAATATATATCAAACGCCAATCGCGAGTATCGCTAAGCCCTGTAAAGGGCAGAGGCTGGCGAGGACGAGACGTTATGGTATTAATGTCCTTTGCGTTAACTCTGCGCCAATCGATTGTACAACCGGTCGTGCTTTTTCCAGAAATTCCAGCCCTATACTGACAAAATTTTCTTGACTGACAATTTCAATAACTAATTTTTTACCGATACTTTTAGGGTACTCCTCAAATATTTGTCCTCCTTCAATAAATTGAATATAGGCGTTTAATTTCTCCTGCAATGTCACCAAATGAAAATGTTCATCCTTCCAATCCAAATGATCGGAAATTGACAGGATTACTTTTCCGTCACTCTTTCTAATACTTATAGCATCAATCTTGTCCTTGTCTTCTATAGACATAATGAGTTTGAATATTCTAAAAATATGGATAATCCTACAAAAAATTTGTGGAAATCTTTATTTTGCAAGCATCAACTCCCATCTTACCTTTAATCCCGTGAGTTTTTGAATTTTGGCTTTTGAATTTTGACTTTGAAGAATGAGTGATAACTATATAGTTTCAGCACGTAAGTACCGCCCGCAAACGTTTGACACGGTTGTGGGGCAGGAGCATATTACTACTACGCTGAAGAATGCGATAAAGAACCAGCATCTGGCGCATGCTTATTTGTTTTGCGGTCCGCGTGGTGTGGGCAAGACTACCTGCGCGCGCATTCTGGCCAAAACCATAAACTGCGAGCACCCCACTGCCGATATGGAAGCCTGTGGTGTGTGCAATACCTGTGTGAGCTTTACTAACAATACTTCTTTCAACGTCTTTGAGCTGGATGCGGCAAGCAACAACTCGGTGGACGATATTCGTGAGCTTACTAACCAGGTACGTTTTGCCCCGCAGCAGGGTAAGTACAAGGTGTATATAATTGATGAGGTGCACATGCTGAGTGCGGCGGCGTTTAATGCGTTCCTGAAAACCCTGGAAGAGCCCCCTCCCTACGCCATCTTTATCCTTGCCACAACCGAAAAACATAAGATACTCCCCACCATACTTAGCCGCTGCCAGATATTCGACTTTAAGCGGATAACTACGCACGATATTGTGACGCACCTGCATAGCATAGCCACAAAGGAAGGAATGGTTGCCCAGGAAGCAGCCTTGCACGTAATAGCCCAGAAGAGCGAGGGCGCTATGCGCGATGCCCTGAGTATGCTCGACAGGATAGCGAGCTTCACTAATGGTATGCTTACCTACAGCAACACCATGGAGCACCTGAACCTGCTGGATGCTGATTTTTACTTCCGGCTCACAGACAGTATGCTGAGCCAGGATGTGGCCGGTACATTACTGCTGCTGGACAGTGCGCTGGAAAAAGGATTTGAAGGTGATGTGATCATAAACGGATTGGCGGAGCATTTCCGCAACCTGCTGTTGTGCAAGGATGCGCGTATGGCCAAGCTGCTGGATGTGCCCAACGACCACCGGCCCATGTATCATGAAAAGGCAAACCAGGCGCCACCATCATTTGTACTCTCTGCACTCAACGTTATTAACGATAGCGAGCTGCAATACAAAACTGCTACTAACAAACGCCTGCATGTGGAGATGTGCCTGATAAGGCTATGTTTTCTGCTGCAAAGCTTAAGCAGTTCACATGGTTCGGCGGGGCTCACCATGACAGATAGCTCTGAAGTAAAAAAAAACTCTAGTAGTGTAGGAAGTGCGCCTGTTGATGGTTTGCAGTCGGCAGTTCGCAGTTCACAGTCTCCAGTGGAGTCGCAGCCTATGGCTGTTGAAAAAGAATATGCAGTAAATGATATTGTTGAAATTGTTGTTGCGGAAGCCGCGCCTTTGGCAGTTGCGCCACAGCCCGCGCCACCACCTACTACAAGTGGCGCCCCAGCCACACCAGCAGCTGAAAATACGATACCTCGAAAACCAGCAGCCGGCCCCAAACGCCTCAGCATGGACATGCTGGAGGACATAGATACCGAAGTGGCGAAGGCAGCTGCAAATAAGGATAAAGAAAAAAAGGTACTTACGGCGGAGGTGGCTGTCCAGTTATTTGAAGCATATAAAACAAAACTGCAGGCTGCTAATAAAACGGTGCTGCACTCTCAGTTCTGCATGATGCGGGTGGACGTATATCCACCAGATGAGGTTAGACTTATATCGCCAAGCACTTTTACCGATGGCTATGCCAAAGATCAAAAAACGCCACTTATAGATTACTACCGCGCCGAAACCGGGATGATCGTGCGCATAACCACTGAGGTGCAGGAAGATGAGAATGTGAAAGCTGCTCAGAACATAACCGTACTGAGCAAAAGCGAAATGTTTGAAGCCATGGCCACAAAAAACCCTAACCTCGCGGCATTGAAGGACGGGCTCGGAATGACGATAGAGTATTGATCATGTAATTAGTCCTTTGGAATTGGGAATTGGGAATTGGGATTGTTCCGTACGCCCCGCACACTGAAGCACCCCTAACCTTTTACAAAACAATACAAATTGCAAATCCGAAATTCCGGACCTGCCTCGGCGAAGGTACCAGTCGCCTACTGTTTAAGCTTCATTACCTCGGCAATGAATGGCGCTAGTTTGCCTTGCGGCGCTTCATCTTCATAAAAAGACATTACGCAGTGCACAAATTTGCCGTGCACTTCTGCAGCAACATAATAAACAATAAGCGCATTACTTCCCCCTGTCACCATTTTAGGGAGCTTGACCTTAAATACGATCCGGTCTGCGATGGTTTCCACCCCTTCAAATATCACCGGCACTTTTTCCTCGCTGATTACCTTGGTTAGTTTTTTTGCTTTGTTCGCATCTATCTGTATCTGTTTATATTCCTCTGCATCGGCCATTGTTTTATAAACAGACCAGTTCATTTGCCCGTAATGGGTACATTGCATATTATCAGGGCCCATCCAGTGACAGGTATTTCCCAGTGCTATATTATGCCCCAGGAAGTCAAGTGAAGATGGGCGTACATGCATAAACACAGAATCATATACGCCATTGTAAATGATCATGGCAACAGCGTTGTTGACAAAGTTTGAATCCATTCTTATAAAACGGGCAAAAGAAATTACCGTGATCGTATTGTTTTCGCCCCTTATCAAAAATGCTTTCCTTATTAACGGGATACCTTTTTGAGGGTCATTATTTTCAATGACGAAATTTTCAAGCGGGTCACCATTCATTTTTTGTTTTAAGACCACATATTTATGAAAGGTCTTTTTCGCAGCCTTTTTGTAATTGCTTTCCGTAGGCTCCAGGTGAAACGTTACAATTGCAATGTTGTATCCCTCGCCCTCTATATAATTATGGTCATTGTCATTACTTAATCCGTGAAAATTTTCAAAAAACACTTTAGACGAAGGCAGGTTGGAAAGCAGGTTCTGAGCAGTCACAAATCCAGGAAGTAGAATAATGATCAAAATGCTAAAGAACCTTTGCATACAGTCCGAATTATGATGAGCATTCAAATTAAGGATAATTACGAATATACTTTCATAAAAATAGATTTCCGAAGACAGCCGTACCGGTACATCAAATCGGCTAATTATTATTACTTTTGATTTCTAAAATACAAAAAATATTATGGCGGAAGCAGTACGTATGCCCTTGCTGAGTGATACGATGAAAGAAGGTGTGATAGCGGAATGGCACAAAAAAGTAGGCGATACAGTAAAATCGGATGATGTAATAGCTGAGGTTGAAACCGACAAAGCCACAATGGAGGTAATGCCATATGTGGACGGCACCCTACTTTATATAGGTGTGGAAAAAGGAAAGGGCGTACCCGTGAATGGCATAATGGCCATTATAGGCAAGCCCGGCGAGGATTTCCAGCCTATATTAGATGCAGAGAAAGGCGCACCTAAGCCAGCAGCGGAAGCTGCACCGGCTGCTGCAAGTACCTCACCGCAGCCCGCACAAAATCCGCCTGTGGCTGCACCGGCACAACCTCAACAGCCACAACCGGTACCACAGCCGGCTGCGGCGCCTGCTCCAGCACCAGCTACTCCATCTGCCGATGAAAGAATAAAAGCCTCCCCGCTTGCAAAAAAACTTGCTGAGGATAAGGGCGTGGACATAAGCGCAGTAAAAGGAAGCGGCGATAATGGCCGCATAATAAAGCGCGATGTGGATAGCTATACCCCCGCCGCGGCTCCTACTACAGCAAAAACTGCACCGGTAATGCAATATCAACCGGTGGGCACAGAGGGGCATACTGATACCCCACTCTCGCAAATGCGGAAGATCATAGCGCAGAAATTGGCGGGCAGCCTGTTCACCGCGCCGCATTTTTACCTGACCATGTCCATCGTTATGGATAAGGCAATTGACGCCCGCAAGGCGATCAATGATATGTCTCCGGTGAAGGTATCATTCAATGATATGGTGATAAAAGCATGTGCAATGGCGCTGCGCAGGCACCCGGAAGTGAACAGCTCCTGGATGGGTGACTTTATCCGCCAGAACCATCATATACATATCGGCACTGCAGTTTCTGTTGACGAAGGCCTGCTAGTTCCCGTGATAAAGTTTGCCGACCAGAAATCATTATCACAGATAGCTGATGACGCTAAAACATTGATAGAAAAGGCCCGCACCAAGAAGATAACACCACAGGAATTCACTGGAAATACGTTTACCATTTCGAACCTCGGGATGATGGACATTGATGAGTTTACCGCTATCATTAATCCGCCGGATAGCTGCATACTGGCAGTGGGCAAAATAGCGCCTACGGCTGTAGTGGAGAATAACACGGTGGTTGTGCGGCAGATAATGAAGGTCACCCTAAGCTGTGATCACCGCGTGGTGGACGGAGCAGTGGGATCAAAGTTCCTGCAGACGCTAAAGGCGCACCTGGAAAACCCGGTAACTATGCTGGTATAACATACCCTCTTATAACTAACAGCCCGCAGATGATTTGAATTCATCTGCGGGCTTCTTTTTTCCGAATAGTGTAGCTTCCTTACCTGCCAGCAGGTACTTATTGGCAAAAGTATTTGCGCAATACCAGAGTAGAAATTTGTAACCTGTGCAACCTATGTGAAATCAATTTCCCTTTCCGATAGCAATCATATTACTTTGGAAACAGTCGTAATTATCAGGTTTACAATTCCGTTCTTAAAACTATCCAATTGTATCTCTGCAATTCCGACTTGTTCCAGGCCACGCATCTCAATAATTTCCTTTCGGCCTTCAACCAAAAATTTCAGATCTTCGGTATTCATATCACCCGCTGCCAGAGACAGCGACCATTGCTGTATATCGGCTTTCATACCATCCAGCGCATTTTGGCCTTCCTCGGTAGCCTGCGCCAGATAATCGTTTACCGTTGTCTTTGCCAGTCCCACAATCCCTGTTTTCAGGGTTTCAAATAGCTCATCAAATTCAATCGTTGCCATACGCTGACTATTGTGCTTGTTTGGGTTTTATTTTTTTACTTTCCAACTGGGCGATGACATCAAACGCCTCACCTACCTCTTTTTTCGACTCCTGGATGAATACCGGCCGTAGCTTACCTTCATTCTTCCACCGTTTTACAAACCCGGAAAATAAATGGCCAGTCGAATCTTTCAGTTTGTCCCACAATTTTAATGTAATGTCATTGTTTTTTCTGTTGCGTTCATATTCATACGTCTTATCGATATTTGTCATAACCTGCTTCACCTCCTGTTGATGCGAAGCAAAATCTTCCGTGGCCAAGTCCATTACATTCCAAACATCAACTTTTATTGACGTGGTTTGGGTATAAACGTATTGGTCATAATGAGATATGGAGGCACAACCGGCAACTAAAAAAAATAAGAATAGTAAGAACCGGAATTTCATATAGGAGCGTATAAAAGAATTTAAATGTTTGCAAACTACGATATTAATACAGCCAGTAAGTTGAGGCCGGTTTGAAAATATATCTTATTTCTGTTTCTCCTGGTTCACATACTGGCTCCATGAAGAATATTCTTTACTGATGATATTTTCTGTGCGCTCCACTAAAGTTTTAAATGCGTCCGTGTTACCATTATAAGGGCCGGTAAGCGTACTATATAGCATTTTCTCCTGGGTCAATGCCTCGGCGGTGGTTCGGTACTGCGTCCATTTTTCGCTGAATTTTAATACATCCGATAACCCGGAAGATATCGCAATTATAGTTCCGAAGGCGCCTAACAGAATACTTTTGACCGTTGGATGTGAAGTAAATGGAAAGCCGGCGAAAACAGAGACCAGGGCGGAAAATAGTATTATGAGTGATTTAGCCCTGAAATTCCACTGCTTGTTTATCTTCGCCTTACTACTATACCAGGCAATCTGATCGTCAAGCCTGTTTTTAATATATTCCTCTTCGGTGATCATAATATTTTTTTTACAAACCAAATGTAAAAATGTTTACGCGGATAGTTATGTAATTCAGCCATTTTATTTTAATGCTGTAAATTATTTGAAAGATAAATTTATAATTCATTTGCTTTAATAAAAGCGTGTATTATCTTTGAATAAAACATTAAAAAGATTTTTTTATACGAATAATTTACTTCGATAAGTTATTTCAAAATGGAAAAAATAAAGATATTCCTGGCATCTTCCTTTGAGCTGAAACCTGAACGGGATGGATTGGAAAGGGAAATCTACCGTAAGTGCAAATCATGGTATGATAAAGATATTTTTCTTCACTTAGACATCTGGGAAGATCTATCTGCGAGGATGTCCGCAACCGGTTCTCAAAGTGAATATAACAAATTTGTAAAGGACGCTGATCTGTTTGTTTTACTCGGCTATACCAAAATGGGCATGTACACATCCGAGGAGTTTGAAAAGGCGTTCGGTCAGTTTCTAGCTACTCAAAAGCCGTTCATTTTCACTTATTTCAAAGAAGCGGGACAGGAAGAAGACAGCCTTGTATTGTTTAAGAATAAGCTGCTGGAAATGGGCCACTTCATCAGCACGTTCAAAGACGTGAATGACCTGTGGGGACAATTCAACAAAGAACTGGACCGATTGGAAACGGTCAGGTTCAAAAGCAATGAGCATCCTGTCACGACCACCGCCAACCAGGTAGCCGGCAACGATACTATCGGCATTTCCGGAAATACCGGAAGCACCATATCAGTAAATACGGGAAGCACGACCAATCAAAATGCAGAGAAAATATTCAACATCGAAAATATAGGGACCGCCAATTTTTGATTAGCGAAAAACACATGAGAATATGGACGCGACAGGAGGGACTACCATTCAGACCGGCGAAAAAATATTCAATATAGGCGTCATCAACAATGCCACTTTTGGTCCTGTTGTAGAGAATATGGCTTTTAATGAGTACCTGACCAGGGAGCTCATGAATGCTATTAAGAGCTACTGCCCCATTGCTGCCAAATATCTTGAACTGGTAAAAAGCAAACCCGAATGGTATCAGTTGGCTGATCTAAGCAATAAAGCAAAAGAAATCATTGCGGCCAATTATGTAGGGGTAATAGGTACTCAGTTACGAAAACTCATAGCGATAGGTAAAGAACCGATATCTGACAGCAAGCAGCAAACCTATATTGACACCTGCATTCTAACAGCCAAAAGAACCATACAGATCATTTGCTTTGCCCTCCTGTCTGACTTCTGGAACAAAAAAAATGAAAAAGACTATCCGCTGTCTGTGGAACAAAAAGAATCGGTGACGCGTTTTTTCGAGAACTGGATCGAGCTGAATTTTCAAGAATATGTAAACTTGCTATCATGCCTGTTTGCTGTATATAAAGGCAACGGTCTGCAATTACCCATACCAGAGTTAGCAGAATTCGTAGCGCAGTTGCAGGAAGGCAGCGCTTTTATGAAAGCCTGTGAAAAGCTGAATGCCATCAGCGAAACACATGATAAAGACCGGTACACCATATCCAATTGTTCTGAGGCGGAGGTAAGTCTGACTAACCTGCTCGCCGTTACCAATTTCTTTTCCGTTTATAAAATGGTATCGATAAAGAGTGTTGGCTATGAGGAGGAGCGTAATACCCAACCCAAATATCTGCACAATTTTGTCTCTTTAGGTTACGATAGCAAAACAAATACTAACATAGACCGCCTGAATTATCTTGACAAACCTATTAGCTCAGATGCCGTTCTTCTTTACAAGTCCGACTATCTGACGGGCATTAACTTGTTCCCGTTCGTAATAGATCTCAATGCTCTCACATTTGAAGGAGGTGTGAAGATTTGTTTTTTTAGCTCACTTGACATGGACGACAATAATTTGAATTATTGCTTCCTGGAGGACAACAGTATGGAATGTGTCATGTTTTCGGATGTACAAAGATCCGGCACACTGATGAACGAACTGATTGAAGATAAAGAAAAAAGGAAAAAACTTAAGCTCGATTCCGTATTTCACTCGTTTAGAGGAGCAAAGGCAACTATTCTGGGGCAGCCAGACTCAATTGATTTATCAGCATTAGATGACTATAAATAACGGGAGCGGCAGCATGCAGAAGATATATCCGTTTAAGTTTCTTGATGCTTATGGCAGAGACGACACCAGGCTTTTTTTTGGTCGGGACGAAGAAGTCAACGCCCTCTACCAGATGGTTTTTCAGTCGAATATGCTGATGATCTACGGCGCCTCTGGTACTGGAAAGACCAGTCTAATTCAATGCGGCCTGGCGGGTAAGTTTCAGGCTCACGATTGGCTCGCTTTATTCATACGCCGGGGCAATGATATCAATGCATCATTCGAAAGGGCTGTGGCAGATGCCGGTGGTGCTGCCTCAAATCCATATGATACTATTGACCTTTCGGTATTAACCGCAGGTGAAGACGGTATCGCAACCGCTGCCAGGGTGGCCTCACCGCTGGCTCGGTCACTTAAAAATGTTTACCTTAATTCCTTCAGGCCCATATATCTCATCTTTGACCAGTTTGAAGAACTGTTTATACTTGGTACCAAACAAGAACAAGCAGATTTTATAGAAACCATCAAAGAAATACTGGTGGTGGATCAGCCAGTGAAGATCATCTTCAGTATCAGGGAGGAATACCTGGGGCACCTCGGGGATTTTGAAAAGGCCATACCGCAACTCATGCGCAAAAAGTTACGGGTGGAGCAAATGAACCTTGATAAAGTCAACCAGGTAATTGAAGGAGTTACTCGCCTGAAGGGATCTAATATCAGCCTTAAGAAGGGAGAAGAACAGCGCATCACAGAAGCCATCTTCGACAAAATAAAAGGAAACGACAAGACCCTCACCATCCAGCTACCCTACCTGCAGGTCTTCATGGACAAGCTGTACGTGCATACTACAAATGATGAGACGCGGCAAGCCGATGCCGTGCTGGCGTTGGCCACTATAGAGCAAATGGGCGATATAGGCGATGTGCTGCTCGACTTCCTCGAAGACCAGGTGAAGATGATCAGTAAAAACTTCAGCGAGCAGGGAAGGCAGGTTACTACAGATGATGTTTGGCTGATACTTTCTCCGTTCGCTACACTTGAAGGCACTAAGGAGCCGATATCTATTCGCGAACTTTGCGCACGGCTGCCCGATAAAAACAAAGACCTGGTAACAGAGACTGTTGGTGCTTTTGTAAACAGCCGGATATTGCGCCGCAATGAGGAAGAAAACGTTTATGAACTGGCGCATGATACCCTCGCGAAGAAAATTGCCGCCAAGCGCTCTGAAGATGAAATAGAATTGCTGGAAGTAAGACGGATCATCAAAAACCAGGTCAACCAGAAAAAGGACCAGCAAGAGTTGTTTACCTACCGGCAGCTGGCACGTATTGAAGCTTGTATGAACAGGCTAACTCCCACGGAAGAAGAAAGCAGGCTTATCAATGCAAGTCGCAACGAACTAAAGAGAAAAAGAAGGATCAGGAATATGCAGATATCCGGTGTCATCATCTCCCTGATCGTTGTGCTGATTATAATTACGTTTCAGTGGCTGAATGCAAATGCCCAGAAGAATGAGGCGTTAAAACAAACTCGAATTGCAGAGCAAAAAACGAAAGAAGCTAAAGATGAGAAAGAACTGGCCATTGCAGCGCAAAAAACGCGATGGATGCAGCCGGAAAAGCGTTGAGTGCGGAGAAATTCGCAGAGCTTCAGAAAGCCAATGCTGATTCGCAGGCAGCGATAGCGGGGCGGCAAAAAATAAGGGCGCAGCAGGAAGCGGAAAATGCAACAAGGCAGAAGGCACTTGCGGACGCGGAAAAAGTTAAAGCACAGACCGCCGAAAAACAAGCAATAAGCGCAGAACAGCAAGCTAAAAACGAAAAAGAACAAGCGGAAATAGCAGAAGCTGACGCCCACAGGCTGCGTATGGTATCGCTGAGCCAGAATGTTGCTTTTAAATCTTTACAAATCAAAAATGATCCTCAACTGGCTGCGCTGCTGGCCAGTGAAGCCTATACCCTTGCACTGGACAATAAAAGTAATACCCAGGATCCCCAGATATACAATGCCCTTTTCCTGGGCCTTAAAACACTAAACCCTACAGGCTATCCTCCCATAGCCACCTTACATTCCGAAACCAAGGCGCTGCGCGCCGCACCCAATGGCCAGGTATCAGAGTTATCTGCAGATGGTACGCTAAGTATTTATGAAGCCCGTGGCAGTAAAATGATCTCCACTACATCCTTACCGGGCGCTGCCATCAATACAGCTTATTTTAGCCCCGACTGCCGGTTTATGGTAACTGCTTATGATGATTTCTCAGTGGCTACAGTACTCAGTCAGTTGCGCCGCCTGATGCAGATATAATACATTTTTCCAATGTAGCGATATGCAATATATCCAACAGCTGGTGACATAATCATGTATCTGTTGTTTAAAATGTTCTTTATAAACAAAAACATCACAAACAGCAATGAAACAGACAGAGTATCCAATTATCTCTTTAGTTTGTGACACATAGCTGTTCATTACCTGCATATCTGCATACTTAGAAGCAAGTAGTTGATCTTTATATTTTCATTGCCACTTTCCTATTGATAACATACGGAAAGGACAAGTTGAGAAAAGGCGTGGGTGCTTCTCCTCGTTAGAAATCTTAATCAGCAGCCCGGCTTTTTGGGAGGAGTATAGTCCACACAGCCTGCCGAAAACATGACTGGCATTATGAGTTCCATGATGCCGGCATTTGGGTGCATCTGCAGCCTTTCAGCAAATGAAAATACGCGAACCCTTACATCAGTTTGTTTTACATTCTGCAGGTACTTATTGGCAATCTTATCTGGCTGCTGCATCCCGTTGATGAACAACAAATTTTGTTTCTTCTCAACCAGAAAACCCTTACTCTCGTCAACCATCCGGTCAGCGATCAGTTGTTGCACCAATTGATTGGCTTCCTCCGTTGTGGGGGCAACAAACGCCTGCTGCTGGGCTGGCGCAGCGACAGATGTGGTTGCCTTTGCTGGTTTATCCTTTTTCGTTTTAGCAAAAGATGCCTGCACAGCAAGCGAACCAACAATGGTCGTAGTAATACAGATGGCAGCGGCCACCCTGCTGTAGCTGATGGGATTCTTTTTCATTTTTTTTGGTTTTTAAAGTTAAAGGATAATTACAGTTAAACACAATGAACTTAACGACACGTACCATCACCCTTGCCTGCAGGTAAAATATTCAGGGGATCGCTGGTAAAGCTATCTTGAACTTTTGCACCTGCTACAATACCTTTCAACACAGCATTACATACTGCGTCTAACCGGCTCGCCGTAGTAAGCTGCCGCATTTCTACCTGGTTTCTAATGTTGCCTAAAATCACCATCATACCGGGAACCTGCACATGTTTTAAAACATAAATGCCCTCCTTTTCCGTTGCTGAAATTTTTGCATTTGCAGCGTCCTGTGCTGCCCTTTGCGAAACACAGCTACCGCAATTGCACCCAGGAGTATGGACATGTACCGGTGGTATGGAGATTCCGGGAATGATACCATTTTGCGCCATGGCCAGGAAGATAGAGCTGCTGTATTTGCCAGCTTCCATAGCATGGCCATTCTCTCCGGAAACGCAAATATCGAAGTCGCCTTTTTCCTGCTCGTTTCCTGGCTCATCGCCAACATGAAGGGAAATAAAAGCATCTGGGTGTATCTTATTTGAAAGGGCTACCCTATTGGCCAAAACCATATACCGGTCATCGTCACGCGTAAGCTGCACATCGATATTATAAGCAGACGCCAGTTCTTTTAGACGTTTTGCATACTTCAGGCAAATATCCTTTTCTATGTACCCGCCAGCGTGCGCTCCGGCATCCTGCCCGCCATGTCCGGCATCCAGTAACAAGACTATCTTCTTTTTGGCAGGGACAATGTCAACAGCCGCAGTATTATTGCAGCCAAATGAGAACAACAAAATTATGCCGGCGATAAATGGCACAGCCATGAACCGCCTTAGTGAGGCGTAGGATGGCTTTGCTGCATTCTGCAACATTGCCAGCCTTCGTTTAGTGGTTGACGCAAAAAAATGGTGCTGCGGTACCAGGTAACTGCCATTATTATACGAGCGCAGCAGCATTATTGCAAAAGCCCCGGTGTCGCGGCCATCTATAGCATTTTCATCCGCCACAAATTCATGAACTATGTTCAGCTCTTTCTGGATGATCCAGTAAAAAGGATTGAACCAGAAGATGCAGGTAAGGGCCTGGCACACCAGCTTATCATACGTATGCCCCTGTTTTAAGTGGGTCAATTCGTGACGAAAAATGAGCTCGCCTATCTCGTCCTGAAGCGGCATTGACCTGTTCCAGAATATATACCGCAAAAATGTGAATGGTGCCCTGGGTGAATCTGTCAGTACCAGGTTGATACCTTCCAGTTGAGTAACGGCATATTGCCTGCACATCCGTAGCACCTTAAACACTCTGACCGATAAAATCATCAGCAGTGTAAGGCTGATACCCCCGACTGCAAGTGCCACAATAGCAAGCCAGTCCGATTGGGTATGCGCCGTTACCTGTACTGCATTTGAGCCTCCGCCAAAATCTCCGCTTGCCTGGATGAACCGGGCAACGGGTGCCAGGCCACCCACAACCGGCCGGGATATATTGAACAACTGAAAATGAAGAATAGGTATTGTTAAACTCGCAAAAAGTATAGACAGCAAAAAGAATCTATTATACTGGTGCAACCGCCTGCCGCACAGGCCCAGCAGATACCATGCGGTAAGCAATCCGCTGATCACTATACTTTTCGATAAAAAAAGGATTAGTGCTTCCATATAGTTCTTATTTTTTCTTCTTCAACTGTTTCAATAACAATTCAAGGTCTTCCACTGAAAGTTCTTTTTCATCAACAAGAAACGAAACAACATTGCTGAACGACCCTTCAAAATAACCTTTCACAACATTGGTCAATGAGGTACGGGAATAATCCTCCTTGCTTATCTCAGGGTGGTACCTGTGTATCCGGCCCAGTGGCTCTATACGTACAAAATTCTTATCGACCAGTGTTTTGAGTATAGTTGCCACTGTGTTTTTGTGCGGTTGCGGCTGGGGCATTTTCTCGACAACTTCCATCAGCAGCCCGTTGCCTAGCTGCCACAATACTTTCATCACTTGTTCCTCTGCTTTTGTTAGCGGTCTCATTTAAAACTATAATTGTAGTTCAAATGTATAACTATATTTTTAGTTTAACAAAAAATAGTCGAAAATATTTCGAGACAGATGAATCCAAACAGGTTTAGCAACAGATGCTAATCATAATTCCGGAGCTAAAAAAAGCTGGCTAAACGTTTGTGTAATCAAGGAATCCCTGGCTAAAAGGCTAGCCGGGCTTTTTTCTCAGCGGTGGATGTTGAAAAATGAAGATCAGGACAATGGTAATAAGCCAAAAGATTATATAGAAGCAGACATAGTACGCGAGAAAGTAAAGTGCCCATATTCCAATATATTCGCACCAGTGCGTACTCCAATACTGAATGATAAATCCCCAGTCATCTACTACCCACCTATCCAATATACCAACACAAATAATATAGAGAGGTATTTAAAAAGTCTGAACGCTTTTTTAACCGAACGTTTCATCGCTGAATATAAATATACTCAATTTGCTTTCTCAAAACAGGGAATATAAGCTGTATGAAAAACAGTTCCCGTTTGACATATAGAGCGGGAACGGGGAGAAAATGAGAGCGGAGAATGGCCAGCACTCTCCGCTCTTCATTCTCCGCTCTCATTTATGTGCCTCAGACGGGAATCGAACCCGTACTTCCATTGCTGGAAACAGGATTTTAAGTCCTGCGCGTCTACCTATTCCGCCACCAAGGCATCCTTTGCGCTTTGTTATTATGAGTTGCGCAACCCATTTTTGTGCCACAGACGGGATTCGAAGCCGTACTCCATTGCTGGAAACAGGATTTTTTAGTCCTGAGCCTTCTTATTCCTTCTAAGGCAACATTATTACTGTAAACAAAAAATTCCACCCGCATGGCGAATGGAATCTTTTCGAGCGGAAGACGAGACTCGAACCCGCGACCCCGACCTTGGCAAGGTCGTGCTCTACCAACTGAGCTACTTCCGCTTATTGTAAGAACTTGTGCCAACTACTTGTTTGGGAGTGCAAATATAGGCTCTGCCCTACAAAAAACAAACTCTGTCACGAAAAAAATTAATCATTATGCAACATAGATTCGCAAACTATCAATCCGGGTTCAAATTATCACACATGTGCTTATTATGTGTCTTACATTTGGCAGCGGAGGCTATAACAATTGCTCCGCAGAACAATGCAACATTCACACGTAGATCCTCCAGTATGAAGATATTACTCGTATTTGTACTTTTATTAAGTGCCTTCTACTGTTTTGGCCAAAAATGTGATTGCAAGACAAACCCGGATTTTGCAAATTTTGTTGCCTGCACGCCGCAAGTATTCGACAATGGTAGCAGGCTATATTGGCAATATAATTGTGATTCTTCCTGGCTTACGTTCGAAAACAAAGCACATCATAAAAAGATTCTTTATTCCTTAACGCCGGACTTTACAGGCCGAATCGGCTTTTCATATGCTTCAGAATACAAAAGCTTGTTCCTTATCTGCAACAGGCTCATATCGGGTTGCTGCGACCCGCCTGAGTTCATATTATTCGATAAGGCAACCGGTAAAAAGAGACGCGAGCTTGGCAGGCTGCTGTTTTACAGTGAAAACAGGAAATACCCGGTTACTATCGGTATTTTGAATAGCAACAATGATCCAGCCCCAATGGCCATACATTATGATTCCCTGGTAATAGTCAATGTTAATTCTGGAAAAAGATATATGCGGCCGCTTCCTAAAGGCAGGCTAAACAAAGCAATGCAGATAACGCAAGAGCTTTTTCCCGAATTACTTTTTGAAGACACAAAAATTAAGGATGATACGGTCATTTTACCATACCGTTACAAGCTGAGCGATACAGATAAAGTGTGGCATAGTGATAAAATTACTGTGCAAATGAGCCTGTATCCATAATGTTCATTTTTTGCCTGTCCCACCCTACCTTTGGGCCATATGGCAGCAAGCCCGTTCATCTCACTTGTAAAAAAAGACCTGCTCATGGAGTGGCGCCAGAAGCATACGCTGTTTGGAGTACTTCTGTATGTGGGCGCCACAGTCTTTGTGGTGTATATGATGAGTGGCCAGCCAGAGGCAAAGATGTGGAACTCACTATTCTGGCTCACCCAGTTGTTTGTGGCGGTGAACTCTGTAGCCAAGAGCTTTTTGCAGGAGCACCCCAACCGTTTCCGGTACTATTTTACGCTGGTAAAACCGGCTACATTTCTACTGGCCAAGATGGTTTACAGCATCGTACTGATGTTTATCATGAGCATGGTGAGCCTTTTGTTATACAATGTAATGCTGGGCTGGCCGCTGGAGCAAACCGGGCTGTTCATCCTCATCACGTTTGCAGGCAGCCTTAGCTTGTCTGCCGTTTTCACCTTCTTATCTGCCATTGCCGCACGTGCGCAGCAAAACTCCGCTCTTATGGCCATACTAGGTTTTCCCCTGGTTACCCCGGTGCTTATGATACTGAGCAAGTTGGCTGTGAAAGCACTGGGGCCGGTATATGTGCCCGGTTGGTGGAGCATGGCATTGGTGCTTATAGCCCTCGATTTCCTGGTAATCATACTTGGTGTTATTTTATTCCCATTCCTGTGGCAGGAATAACAAAATGCTAAAAATCTCTAAAATGCTATACAACTTTGAATTATTAAGTTATATTTGAGCCTTAAAATCAAACTAACCAGTTATGAAAAAATTATTCGTATTCGCACTTCTTGCAATCGGCATCACAGCTACTTCTTTCGCCCAGACTCCAAAAGCGGAAAAGAAAACTGAAAAGGCGGACAAGAAAGACGCTAAAGGCGACAAAAAAGAAGAAAAAGGCAAACCAGCAAAAGCCAACAAAAAAGACGCTAAGGCTGACAAGAAAATGGACAAAAAATAATCCGTTTCTGCTTACGATCTGCAATAAGGCTGTACCATACAAGGTGCAGCCTTATTCTTTTATATAGGACAGGTGTAAATCCATGCCCACCAGATCAGTAAGGGTTGCAGGGGTAGCCGTGCTATGGCCAGCCACAAGTATGGATTATGCTTTCGCCTGAAGTTGAGCGCCATTTGCATGTTTGCCGGAAATACGGCTATGAGTAAGAAAATGATGAGCCATGCGGCCACATGCCTCGTAGTCAGGGGAAGCAGCAGTAACGCGAAGACTATCTCCAGCACACCGCTCAGATACACTACAAACATAGGCTGCGGCACCCATGGCGGCATTATCCGTTTATACACACGCGGATACACGAAATGTGTAATGCCGGCTGCGGCATATCCGGCAGCCATTACATAAAGCATAGTATTATTCATGGCTCGTCCCAATGCCATCGTTTATCGCTGCGCCACGGGCAGGCAGCGGCACTACCCTCATAAAGAAGTAAATAATAAATGCTATCGTGCCAATGAATACGAACAGCAATATCCACATTACTTTTTCACCCTCGGTCTTCACTTTGTAGGTTACTACGTGAATAATGTAATAGATCATGAGGCCAATATGGGTAACGAACGACAGTATGGCGAACATAATCAATGGGCCGGAAAAAATGTGGGCGACATACGATTGTGCAAAACGCCGCGACTCATCCGGGTTTACCGGCATTGACACGATCATGTCTTTAATCATCATTATGTAGTATGCCAGGCAGCAAATGCCAAAGACCAGCGGGAGGAATGTTATTATACCGAGAAATACTTTTGCCGTATTTGTCATAGCAGATATTTTTAATAAAGCTAATAAAAACCTGTGAACAAAGAGAATGTCCCGATGTTCGTGGCGCCTGGTTTGAGTGTTAATGGAAGGTTATAAAGAATAAGGGGATTTCAATTTCCTGTTTCCTAAGAAATAAAACGTATTTTTATTTTACAAACGGAATTATGAAACAGATAATAATTGTCACCGCCTATTTTATTTTTTTCGCTCCTGTTTTGCGTGCGCAAACAAAATTGAATGCTGCGCCTGCGTATGACAACGTAAATTATGAATATCAGTTGAAACAACGATCAAGCCCCCACTACCTGGAGAAATTTGCACTGATACAAAAAGATGAACACCCGCATGTGAATAGCACCGTATTTTCAGGTAATTCAAGTCCGGTAAATCTTAAAAACAATAGCGGTTCCTATCTGAAGCAGAATTATTTAAGGATAGTACAGCCTAAGGTATTTACAGGAAGTAAATAACGCTCCCGGCTTTAGGCTATAGTTGAGCGTCTTTCTTTTCTTCGCGCTTTTTTATGAGATGGCGTATGCCTTTGTAGGAAAGTTCTATTGCTTTCCATTTCAGATAGCCTCCGATAAACTCAAAGGCGGCAGCCTTTAGCGGGTGTTTGCGTTTTTTCTTTTCTTCGGGTTGCGGAGCGTGTTCAGGCTTTGATTTATTGTATTTTTTGGCGAGTTTTTGCTGCACGAAGTTTACAAGTACTTTCACCAAAGGGTTAGAAATGGGTAAAAAATCGAGTGCGGAACCTTCATCTTCGCCTTTACTGCCTTTTTTTGTACCCAGGACACCTTCGAAAGACAATAGGTCTTCAATATCCATGTTCCTGCTTTCCTTGCGCAGAAGCTTTTTCTCCCGTTCAAGGTCTTCTATGTTCCGCAGCTTTTTAGGATAGATCCTCATTTGAATAGTAGAATCGAATAGTGTAAATAATTTACCGCGCGACAGCTTCGTGGTATTGCTGCTCAATTCTCTTTATCATCTTCGTCTTCATTATCACCTTCGGTCAGGACACGGATAAACCCGCTGGCAAAAAAGCGTGTGATGTTTTTGCGAAGCCCTACTACAATAAGCAGCAACAGAAAATAAATGCCTATTACAACGAAAAACGATGCCATTTTAGACAAGCCGGCATTAATGAACACTTCTGTAAGTCCAAAACCAACAAAGAGAATAATGCAGAAAAAAATGAACAGGCATATCAGCGAAAACAGGAAGTAGCTGAATAGGTTCGCACTGCGCCCTATAAAATTGATCTTGAACAATTTTATATGAACGTCAATATACTGTGTTACTCTTTCCTTTAATTCGCTGAATATGCTCATTAGTTACGTTGGGAGATTAAGAATGGTAAATTTCTTCTTCCATGTCCATCCCCTTTTTCGCAAATTTGCCCTTAAGGCCGTTAAGGCCTTTCTTGAGCTTTTCCATGTCCTGCTCGCGGGTCTCTTTGTCGGTAGCCAGCAAGTAGCCTACAGCCACGCCTGCTGCGGCTCCTATCAATAATGTAGCTATAGTGTTTCCAATCTTTGCCATATGATCAAGATTTAAAAGTTTATAGACAGTGAGATAAATATCATGCCAAAGATACAGAATCCTATATGAGGACAATATGACGTTGGTCAATTTTACTGTGTATTAACAAAATATAACCCTCATTTCTTTAATTCGGCGTAATACCTGTGCGCCTCAATATACTTCTCAACCGCATCCGGAACGATATACTTTATGGATTTCTTCTCCTTTATCTGCCTGCGGATATAAGTAGAGGATATGTGCAGCAGCGGCGCATCCAGCATAGTAATATCAGCGCCAAAAGTGTCTTCTATCTCAAACCCCGGCCTGTTATAGACCATAAAAGAATACCGGGCCACCAACTGCTCAAAATTCTTCCACCGGTGTATGTTCTGAAAACTATCTGCCCCCATAATTACAGAGAAGCGTTCCAACGGAAATTTTTCAGTGAGATATGTGAGTGTATCAATAGTATAAGATGGCTTAGGCAGGCTGAACTCCACATTGCTTGCCCTGAATTTGGGGTTGTCTTCTATAGCCAGGTTGACCAGGTGTATTCGGTCGTACTCATTCAGCAAGGAATGAGAATCTTTCAGCGGGTTATGAGGAGAAACCACAAACCAGACCTTGTCTATCTCTGTGTGCGCTACTACGTGATTTGCCACTATGAGATGGCCGGTGTGAATGGGATTAAAGCTGCCGAAATACAACCCGATGTGCATGGCGCAAAACTAACGAAAGATAACAACCGGGGAAAATCAATTTGGAGTTAAGATTTCCCACGTTTAATTATGTGCATTCTATATATTTGCTACCCGCTATGAATAGTATTGAACAGCTAAGAAAATGGTGCAGTGGCACATGGCTTGCAAAGGAGCAAGCAGACGTGCAGATCAGCGAACTGGCCATAGACAGCCGCAGCATAGAGGAGGCGCCCGGAGCCCTGTTCATAGCCCTGAAGACCCCATTACGGGATGGCCACAATTTCGTGGCTGACGCCTGGCAAAAAGGAGTCCGAAACTTTCTCGTTTCGCAGACGGTCGATGAATCTGCACTACCTGATTCCAATATCTTACAAGTCAGGGACACACTTATCGCACTGCAGAAGATAGCTGCCGCGCACCGCAAACAATTTGATATACCTGTTATCGGCATTACGGGTAGCAATGGAAAAACTGTCATCAAGGAGTGGCTGTATCAATTGCTCGGCGGCATATATAATACGGTGCGGAGCCCTAAGAGCTACAACTCGCAGGTGGGTGTGCCGTTATCGGTATGGCTCATGAATAAGAGCCAGCAGCTTGCCATTTTCGAAGCCGGCATTTCGCAGCCGGGTGAAATGGAAAACCTGGAGCGTATCATCAACCCTACGATAGGATTGTTTACTAATATCGGCGAGGCGCATAGCGAGGGGTTTATGAATGCCCGCCAGAAAATAAATGAAAAGCTCATATTATTCCGCCATGCAAAACAGCTCGTTTATTGCCACGATCATGTGGAGTTGAACCAATGTATGGTACAATACATGCACCAGGTAAGGGGCGGCAGGTCGGAAGAGCCTTTGCAATTGTTTACATGGTCGCAAAAGCAGGATGCGGATTTAAGGATCACGAGTATCCGTAAATCGGGTGCAAAGACCAATATTACCGGCATATACAAATCGAAAGAGGCCAGTATCACGATTCCTTTTTCTGACGATGCATCAATAGAAAATGCGATACACTGCTGGTGCATCATGCTGCTGCTGGATGTGAGCCAGGAAGATATAACAACACAGATGGCGTTACTGCAGCAGGTGTCTATGCGCCTGGAGCTGAAGCATGGGATTAATGGATGTACGGTTATCAATGACTCCTATAATTCAGACCTCACCTCGCTGCAACTGGCATTGAATTACCTGGACCAGCAGAAACAACATAGCCATCATACCGTTATCATGTCGGACATACTACAAATAGGCCGGCGGGATATAGACTTGTATGATGAAGTGGCTGCGCTCATCAGCCGGCGGAATATACAAAGGTTCATTGGTATAGGCCCTGCGCTATACAAAAACAAGGCTTCATTCAGAAAATATAAAAGGATACGAAGCATATTTTTTAAGTCAACCGATGACCTGCTGAAAAACTTTCACCTCATCACTTTTGATAAGGAAGCCATATTGCTGAAAGGCGCACGCGTTTTTGCCTTTGAGAAGATCGGGCTGCTACTGGAGCAGCAGGTACACCAAACCGTGATGTCCATAGACCTGTCGGCGCTGACACATAATCTGAACGTTTTTAGGGCCGAACTAAAACCCGGGGTGAAGACAATGGCCATGGTAAAGGCATTCGCCTATGGCAGCGGCAGCTACGAGATCGCCAACCTGCTGCAATATACGGGTGTGGATTATCTGACCGTTGCCTATACCGATGAAGGAATAGCTCTGAGAAAAGCCGGCATCAAAATGCCCATAATGGTAATGAGCCCGGATGCCACCTCATTCGACCGGATGATCGTATGGAAACTGGAGCCGGAGCTGTTCAATTTTCAGTCGCTCTCCTCATTCCTTAACATCGCACAAACTCTGGCAGTAAGCAAATACCCGGTTCACCTGAAACTGGACACCGGTATGCACCGCCTGGGCTTTAACCCAGCCGACATAGACGAACTGGGCAACAAAATAACGGAAAGCCCTGCAATAGAAGTGGTAAGTATTTTCAGCCATCTTGCAGCAAGTGACGACCCTGCAGAAGATGCATTTACCCGTCAGCAGGGGCAGTTATTTGAGCAAATGAGCGGTGAGCTGATGAGCAAACTATCGAACAAACCCATGCGCCATATCTGCAATTCAGCCGGTATTGTGCGTCACCCGGAGCTTCAATATGATATGGTGCGGCTAGGCCTGGGCCTATATGGTGTTGATGCCAGCCACATCTTGCAAAATAAACTGAAACAAACCAGCACATTAAAAACGAGCATAGCTCAGGTGCGGAATATACCTGCAGGCGACAACATTGGCTATGGCCACCATACCCTCGCCCAGCATGATATGCGCATAGCAACCATCTGCATAGGTTATGCGGATGGATACCCAAGGGCACTGGGAAACGGACACGCCTATGTGCTGATACATGGCAAACCAGCAAAAACGATCGGGTCGATATGCATGGATATGTGCATGGTGGATATAACTGATATACCCGAAGCAAAGGAAGGCGATGATGCGGTTATCTTCGGGAAAGGGCTGACGGTAATAGAACTGGCTAAATGGGCTGGCACCATATCTTACGAGATCATGACCAGTATTTCACAGCGGGTGAAAAGGGTCTATGTTAATGAGGAGTAATGAGCCGCAGTTGAAAAATTGAAACGTAAAATAATTAAATTTTTTTTTATTATTAAAAAAGATTTACTTTTGCGGCTTAAAACCTTTAAGCCAGATGAAAAAGTATAATTTATTTTTGGTCGCTCTCATGTTTGTAGTGATAGCCGCTTGCACAAAAAGTGGTGACTCTAACAGTTCTTCCTTTACTTATACTGTTGAAAGTATTCCAAACTATACAGCAACGGAATATGTTGACACAACGTTTGCCGTGCCGGTTTCCGTAACTCTTGTATCAGGCTCCGCACAGGGTACGCTCACGCTTACTCCTACCGGTATGCCAGCTGGTGTTACCGTTATTCCCGCATCATTTGTAGGCATGGGCACGTTCACTACAGCGTTCGCTTTCACGTCTGATGCCACAGTTTCTGGCACCTACCCTATTACCATAAATGCTACAAATTCTTCTGGCACCAAGTCTTATTCTTTCAATCTCGTTATCGGAGCGGGTTCATTGTTTAGTTATACAGTTACAGGCTTATCCAGCAATATTACGCTTTCCCAATATTGTGATACCACCATATCGCTGCCGGTAACCGTAACTTACGGATCAGGCACGGCGGAAAGTGTTTCCCTATCCTCTTCTACCCCTCCCGCTGGCATCACTTTTTCCGTAACACCCAATACCGCTACGCCTACTTACACTTCTACCGTGGCTATGCATGTTGCCATTAACACACCCGGTACCTACCCCGTTACTATCAATTCAACTGCCGCAGGCACAGCTCCGCAGGCACATACATTTAATGTTGTCGTTACAGCAAGCAGTAATTGCGCTACAGAAGCTGTCGGTACTTACAGCATGGTCAGTGTGTGTTCAAATACAATCTACAATTATAACAGCGGCGGCAACGCGGTTGCTGCACTTGGCACTAATGAGGTGCGCCTGCCGACTCCGTATGCAAATTTAACAGCTGACCTGAATTGCAGTGCAGGTACGCTTACCACTCAATCGGGACTTTTTGGGCCTGATTTTTATTTCCCTACGGGTAATGGCACCTTCAATTCAAGTACCATTGTCCTTAACCTTACACTTGATCCGACTTCGTCATCTGATACCGCTACCTGTGTATTGACCTATACAAGGCAATAACCGCAATACTCTAAATGATCCAGGAATTGGGGTCATTCACCCCCCCCCCGATCATTAGCAATAGCCTCCCGAATCCTTTGGGAGGCTATTGCCATAATAAGCGGCTAAGAGCTATGAGCCGCAAATCCTTAGTTCAGGCATTCTTCACCGCCTGGCAGCGCTGTTTCACCGATTATTGCTTTATTCCAGAAACCGATTTCACGACCTTTGTGTGAAACGATACAGAAAACTGCATTATGACATCCCGACTCATATCGAACAAGAAAATAGCCATAATCGGTGGGGGCCCCGGCGGCCTTACCCTCGCCAAGCTCCTGCAAATGAATGGTGCAGATGTAACGGTGTATGAACGGGACAAAAATAAAAATGCCCGGCCACAGGGCGCCACACTGGACCTGCACCCACGAATCTGGTCTGGCAGCGCTACTGGCAGCAGGCCTGATGGATGAATTCAAAGCCAAGTACCGTCCCGAGGCAGGCTACATCCGCATACTCGACAAAGCCGTCGACATACAATTTGACGAGAACATAAATGGAGATGATGGCTTTAACCGCCCGGAAATAGACCGCGGGCCGCTAAATGAAATACTGCTCAACTCGCTGATGCCTGGCACCGTTGTGTGGGACCAACACTTTAGTTCCCTGGCCCATGAGGGTGACCGCATCAGGCTGACGTTTAAAAATGGTACCGCTGCCCATGCCGATCTCGTGATTGGCGCTGATGGTGCAAATTCAAAAGTACGGCCTTATGCCACTGATCTGGCCCCGATTTATTCCGGCAATATGGTATTGGAAGGAGTTGTTTATGATTCGGCGATCACTATTCCGAAGATGCACGAACTGCTGAACGGCGGAAAGATATTCGCTTTGGGTGACTCTAAAACCCTGGTAGTAAGCTCCAAGGGCGATGGCAGCCTGGTATTCTACACCGGCTGCAGCCTTCCCGAGAACTGGCCTCAGGAATCCCGGATTGATTTTTCTGATAAAGCGCGCGTAACGGCGTGGTTCAAAAGTGAGTTTGCCGGCTGGAGCGAAGCGTGGCTGGAACTGTTTGAAAATGCAAACGGGCCATTTATACCTCGCCCGCAATATTGTATGCCGCTAGACAAAAGCTGGCATACACTGCCTAATCTTACCCTTATAGGCGATGCCGCACACATAATGCCACCTTATGCCGGCGAGGGGGTAAACATGGCTATGCTCGACGCACTGGAGTTAAGCCAATGTCTGCTTAGCGGAACTCACAACGATATTCCATCGGCGCTGGCTGCGTATGAAAAACAGATGCATGAGCGTTTTGCGGAAGTGGGTAAAGAAACCATGGAAAACACTAAATGGATGCACAGCCCGGATGCGCTCTCTATATTGGTCAATTTCTTCAGCCAGGCAAAAATTGCCTCCGACTGATCTGATCTTTTTACCGGTAATACAAAGGATGACTATATGCCATCCTTTTTGTAACTAATTCTACCCCACTTTATTTTGTCCCAGATCCGCTCATGAAAAAAGTATCCGACAGTGGTATAGACATTGCTCACGATCATAAAACCAAAAGCGACTTTAACCTGTCCTGTAATCAGATAAATGGAGGTAAAGTCCAAGATCAGGATCACAACTCGGTAACTCACCGTTTTTGCCACAGACCTGCCAAGCGTTTCTGTAGGCTGGTTAGTGCTGGGAATGAATTTTTCTATAATAACATGATACAAAGCCCAACACTTGTCCTAAATGGGCTTAGCGCATGAGCGATGGCTAATTTCACTATTTATAGTTAGTTTGTTTTAATGTCTGCGCGTGATGTTTTGCGTCATCATTCAGAAATTGCCCGGCAATGGCGTGATGCCCGTGCGCAAGCAATGAACTATGTGCAGCTTTTTCGCGGTCGCCGGCCTGGTAGTGTTTTACCGCGTCGAGATTGTGCTTGGCGGCCTCGGTATGGTGGGCTGCCGCCTGTTCATGGTTTTCAATTGTCTTTTTCAGCGCCTCGCTGCTTGCCTGGCTTGGGTTGATCTTTTCTTCTTTCTCAACTTGCTTTTTATTCTTTTCTTTTTTCATATTACCGTGTTTTACTCTTTATTAAAGGGATAAATTATTTTTCAGAAATTGTACTTATTGCCCATTCTATTACCTGGAGGCACATAGCGATCGACAAAGCTTCGTGTTCTGGTGCATGAGAAATGGCGTTTGCTATTTCCTCCCTGCTTTTGCCTATAGCCACGTTTACCGGTAGTTCCGCTGGTATCACAGTTTGGTTCCGGTCATTGATAAGTTCCAGCCCGTTTTGCAGTTCAAAAGTAGCTCCGGTGCTTTTCTCAACTGTTTTCACCAGTTTATCAAGCCGCATAAACAAAAGTGCATTCATCACCTGCTTATGTTTCGGCCCTTCATCAACAATCTGCTCCATAGCCCATTTTCTGTCTGCCGGGTCTGCGATCATCAGATCAACCAGATCGTTCGGGTTTCCAACTAACTTTATGCCCTCTCCCCGGTGATCGTGAATTGTGTGTTGCTTCATTTTTATTTTAGATTTTAATTTAGAATGAAATTACTCCAGCTCTTGCCGGAATGCTTTTATGATGTCTCTCTGCCAATCAAGTATAACAACCATGCCCCGGTCGGCAATGCCTGTTGTGAATAAACGCTTCATGCAATATAATTAATTGAATACAATGCGCTATCCCTTCCCTGCTATGCGCTACATTTTCCGTAGGTAAGCGGCTTGGGCAGCTAGCTTTAACTTTTTATTAAAAATTAACTAAAGTATTAGCTATTAATAGATAATGATACTTACTTAATCTTAAATATACCTGCCATTTTGAAGTTGCATCCGTTATTTTGCCCCTTAAAGAGATAAAAGCTATCTTCGCAGGCCATTAAAAATGCTCAATGCGAATACATATACTTTTTTTTACGGTAATATGCTTTCTGTTGAGTACTGTCCTGTCCGGCTGCCACACAAGCCATGAGGCAGTGGCACACAAAACATCTCGGCAGCCAAAATTCATTGATGATGTGTATATTAACGGGCATAACAAAAGTAATGCTACAGCAAATGCAATAGACCCAGCTAAACCAAAACCGAAAGCAAAAGCCGCCGAACCACCTGCTACTCATAAAGAGGAAGCAGACCAGTCTGAGGTATCTGTGCCCATGGAAAAATGCGCCATTGAGCCCATTTTCAAAAAAGAATCATTTACCGCCAAACAGGACAAAGAAGTAAAGAAGAAGTATGCAGATATGTTGGGCATAAAGCCAAAAGACATAACAAACAATACACTATACGAATTTATCGACGAGTGGTACGGAGCCAACTACCACCTGGGCGGCTGTAGCAGATCAGGTATAGATTGCTCTGGTTTTGCACAAAAGCTGTATGGAGAGGTTTATGGCGTCGATCTGTTGCGCACAGCCGTGGAGCAATATAAAAAGTGTAAACGGATCAAGCACTCAAAGGATGCAGAAGAAGGTGACTTGGTGTTTTTCCACATACATAGCCGCCATATTACTCATGTAGGCATATACCTTGCCAATGACTTCTTTGTCCACGCCTCCACTTCCGGTGGTGTTATGATCAGCAACCTGAACGAGGACTACTGGCACAAATACTTCGCCGGCGCCGGCAGGGTACCTAAAGGCAGTTGATAAATTAAAGATTAACGCAGTAGTATAAGCCAATTTAACCTCTGCCCCCCCACATTTTAAAATCCTATAATCTAAAAATCCTGATCAAGGCACGATTTTACCCTGTGTAAATTATGGCCAGGTCTAAAGTACGCACCCTGTTAAGTGTTTTGGGTTTAATATTCGTTGCGATTTTTATTTCCGCAATAATCATAACAACATGGTTTTCATATAATTACAAGAGTATATTAGCATCAAGGCTACCGGAAATGATCACCCGCTCAACAGATAGCATTTACCACATTTCTTTTAAGGACATTACGATAAGTTTCTGGGACCACAACATTACGCTTACGGATGTAAAACTTTGGCCGGATGAAAAGCAAGTAGCAAACCTAAGGTCGCAGCGTCGGTCAGTGCCCCCCACTTTATCTACAGTATCCATACCTAGCCTTGTGGGCACGGGGATCTCCTGGTACGATATATTTTCAAACAAATCACTTGACTGTAAGCATGTTGTAGTATATAATTTAAACTGGAAAATGAACTGCTCACCACACCCTGAAGACTCACTTTTTACGCATGATGAAAAAAAGAAGCCAAAGATCAGCCGGGTAACTTCGGCAGTTGTTGATTTCGTCAAGCCGGAAGTGGATTACTATTATAAAGGTTCAAAAGAAAACTTTGACTGCACGATGAAGGGCGGAAAAGTTGCATTGCAAAATTTCGTTTACAACTTTGACCAAAAAATAGATACCAGCCTGTTCCTGTACGCCCGGTCAGGTAAGGTTAGATTTGAGCATTTTGTTTTTAGTAAACCAGCAGGACGATACATAATAAACGCTCCGATACTTGATTTTGAAACGACACCAAACAGTGTTACACTGAAGTCGGTGAAAATAAAGGAAATGGCCGATAATGACCCACAGACCGGCAAGACAAAAGAGACATACGATCTTGATTTTCCGAGCATTGAGCTACATGATTTCAACTGGAGTAAACTAATTTACGACGGCGTATTGCGGATACCCAAAGGCGTTGCTGTGGGCCCATATATAAGTATTAGGTATATCAGGGAAAACAATAAAGCTAGAGGGCGCAAAGACAGCTACCCCAACCAACTATTGCTCCAGGTAGGATTAAAAACTAGCATACATGAAATGGACATAAATAGTGGGCATTTCAAATATACAGAAGTTACACCCAAGGGAGATGAGGGAACAATTGAGTTTTCCGGCATACATGGAAGTTTCGACAATATCACCAACATTCCCAGGGCTATCGCAAAGCGGAAGGAATGTATAGTGAAGCTGGCGGGCAAGTTCATGAACAAAAGTGATATGGATGTTACTTTCACTCTGCCGCTAACCGACAGCACCGGGCGTTATACGGTGGATGGTTATGTAACCAACCTGGATGGCGACGAAGTGACTCCTCAGGCGCAGGTTTTCACCATTGTCAAAGTAACTTCCTTCCACCTGAATAGGATGGATATGCATATAGAAGGCGATCAATCTTATGGTAAAGGTAATTTTACTGTTCTATACCAAGACCTGAAAATATCGCTCTTTAAATTCGATACCAAAATGAGAGAAGGTAAAAAAGGTGCGCTTGCATTTGTCGGCAGCGCTCTTTTATTATACCCCAGCAACCCAATGCCAAACAAGGAGGCCAGAAAAGTAAGCACCTCCTTTGCAAGGGATACCACCAAGGGCTTCATCGGCGGCATTTGGCAGCATATGTTCCGGGCGGCAAAGAAGACCGCCGTTCGGGAAAACGCAATCGTAACCCTGACAGACGGCCCCGAAACCAATAAGGGAGACCAACCTAAAAAGGGATTTTTCACGCGGTTGTTCGGCAAAAAAAAGAACAAAACCTGATCATAGAAGATGTCGCTTCTTCTTTTCATCGTGAAGAAATGACGGAGCAAAATGAAATACCGCCCCAAATGAGGCATATACCGGAAAGTCGCCGGTGATCGCAGGATTACCATCTACCTGGGCAGAAAAGCCAAGTTGCATATTGAACGCTACATATTTATACCCCACTTCAAAATTGATGAATGGTTCCACAAAGAAAAAATGCTGAGCGGTGAGGTTCACATTTGGGCCATAACGCTCAGAATTGATCTCAGACAAGAGCGTAGGATCGGCCGATTGGAAGCTGTAGAATTTTTCCATAGCAACACGGATGCCGCCCATAACCGTTATTATCTTGTTACGTATCCCTGCTTCCGGCTGCAGATAAAAACGATTGTAACGGGATATAAATTTACCTGTCCCATCCACCACACCATTTCCGTAACCACCATAAGCCTCGAAAATACCCAGCCGGCCAAAGCCCGTAAAATATCCTGCCCCACCCTCTATACGGTGGCCATTGATGTTCACGGCAGTATTATTATAGCTGTAATTATCTGGCTTGTCGAATAAGGGGTACAAATAAGCGTCCCTGTCCATAATAGTGCGGTAGGAGGCAATAATACCTAAGTGATTGATCGGCGCGTAGGCAATATCTGCTGCCGGGCTAATAGCAGGCCCTATATCATTGTCCTGCGGCTTTCCAGAAATTACGGCTTTCAATTCATGCGCCTCACGAAATGCCGGCACATTGGCCCTATCGGGATAATACAACCGTTCTGAGCAGGAAGATAAAAGCACGGCAATAAATAACAGATAAACAGGTTGGCGCATAAAAAAAGATTATTTGTATCTGCAATAGATAAAAATAATCCTTTTTAACCTATTAACCTATTAACCTATTAACCCTAATACCCCAATCCCATGTTCCAAAACAAAAATGCCCACTTATCGGCCTGCTCAGAAATGATCATGTCCGTTGGCTTACCCGCTCCATGGCCTGCTTTGGTCTCGATACTTATCAGCACAGGGTTCTTGCAGGTCTGGCCTGCCTGCAATGAAGCGGCAAACTTAAACGAGTGCGCCGGCACTACCCTATCGTCATGGTCGCCGGTAATAACAAGCGTTGCCGGGTAACACTGTTTCTTTACATTGTGTACCGGTGAGTATTTGTACAGGTATTCAAACATTTCCTTGCTGTCTTCGGCAGTACCATAATCATACGACCAGCCCGCACCTGAGGTAAACTTATTATACCGCAGCATGTCCAGCACACCCACTGCAGGGAAGCAAACTTTGAAAAGATCAGGGCGCTGGGTCATACATGCCCCTATAAGCAGGCCGCCATTAGAGCCGCCGAGGATGGCGAGGTAGTCTTTGGAAGTGTAATTCTCATGTATCAGATATTCTGCCGCAGCTATGAAGTCGTCAAATACATTTTGCTTTTTCATTTTTATGCCCGCATCGTGCCATTCGTCCCCATACTCGCCGCCGCCGCGCAGGTTGGCTACAACATCGATGCCGCCATGCTCCATAAACACAAGGCTGCTTACACTGAAAGATGGCGTCATGCTGATATTAAAACCACCATAGCCGTACAGTAATGTGGGGTTCTTACCCGTAAGCTTCATCCCTTTTTTATAAGTAATGATCATTGGTATTTTTGTTCCGTCTTTCGACTTATAAAACACCTGCTTGCTCTCGTATTCTTTTGGGTCAAACTTTACTCCGGGTGCTTTAAACAGTTCAGACTTGCCCGTCTTTATATCATACTTAAATATAGTGGGCGGATATACATAAGATGTATAGGTATAGTAAGTTTCCCTCTCCTCCATTTTCCCTCCGAAGCCGTCGGCAGTGCCTAACCCGGGCAATTGTATTGCTTTTTCTTTCTTGCCATCAAGGCCATATTGATATACTTTTGATACCGCGTCTTCCAGATAATGTGCAAAGAATTTATGCCCGCAAGTTGACGTGCTCAACGGGAATTTTGTTTCGGGTATCAATACCTTCCAGTGTTCTTTGGTGGGCGTGGCGGCGTCTGTAACCACAAGTTTTCGGTTGGGCGCACCTTGGTTGGTCTCTATATACAGCTTGCCGTTTTCCGAGTACACTACGCTCTGCTCATAATCAAAACCTGTTACCACAGGCATTATTGGCTCACCTTTCTTAGTCAGGTCTTGTATATACAGTTCATTACCATAGGTGGCATTAGCAGCGCTGATTACGAGAAATTTTTCATCCTCCGTAACCAAGGCGTTTATATACCTGCGAGGCGTAGCATCGCCGCCAAATATGAGCTTATCTTCACTTTGCGGTGTGCCCAGCTTGTGCCAGTACAATTTGTGTATCTGTGTCTTTTCCGATAGCTGGCTACCCTTAGGCTTATCATAGCTGCTGTAATAAAAGCCATCATTATGCAGCCACGATGTACCGCTGAACTTAACATCGCGCAGGGTGTCGTCCATTTTCTTGCCGGTTTTGGTATCTATAACGATCACCTTACGCCAGTCTGATCCGCCCTCGCTGATCTGATAGGCTGCCAGTGAGCCATCCTTGGTGAAGTCTATACCTTGCAATGAAGTAGTACCGTCGGCGGAAAACTTATTCGGGTCAAGGAAAACTTCGGGGGTTCCCTTCCCGAGCTGCCTGTAGAGTACACTTTGGTTTTGCAGTCCGTCATTCAGGTAAAAATAAGTATAGTCCCCCTCTTTTACCGGTGCGCTGTACTTTGCATAGTTGTATAACTCTGTAAGTCGTTTCTTTATCGCTTCCCTGAACGGTATCTGCGATAAATAATCATTGGTCACTTTATTTTGTTCCACCACCCAGCTCTTTGTCTCATCCGACATATCATTTTCCAGCCAGCGGTAAGGGTCCTCAACCTTGGTACCGAAATAATCATCTACCTGGTCCGTCTTCTTTGTATCGGGATAATGGCCTGTAAAGGCCGTTTTGTTCTGTGCATGCGCTGTCATACCTATCATTAAAAGAGATGTGCAAAGAGTTATTGCTTTCATTATTTCGCGTTTAAAATATGCCGAAGAAGGCTCAAAATAAATACATTTTTACCATCGTCAGGAATTGTTCTATTTATATACGAAGGTTTAACACTTTATTCTACGCTTTTAGGCTATATGAGGTTACTTTTGTATTGATTCAAAAAGCAACGGCCACTGAAACGCTTTCTTAAAATATTACGTTACACAGCGGCTACAATTCTTCTGCTACTGGTACTTATAGTGGCACTGGTCAATTATACCCCAGTGCAAAACTATATTGCCCGGCGGGCAGCGGATATGCTGTCAAAAAAACTGAAAACCAAGGTCGCGATAGCCCATGTCCGCATAGACATTATAAACCATATTTATCTGCAGGGGCTTTATATTGAAGACCAGGCACACGACACCCTGCTATACGCCGGCCAGGCTGAGGTGAGGATTACTGATTGGTTTATATTCAAAAAAAAACCGGTTATCCACTATTTCGGGCTGAAAAACTCTTACATCCACTTGTACCGTAATGCAACGTCCGACAACTGGAATTCCGACTTTATCGCAGATGCTTTCAGTACCCCCGGCAGCAAAAAAGATACCGTAACGGGTAAGCCACTGGAACTGGACCTGAAAAAAATAGAGCTGGAAAATGTCCGGTTCCATATGGACGATAAATGGATAGGCCAGGACCTTGATTTTGATGTGGGTGGTTTTACGCTGGACACAAAGGGCCTGGACTTTAATAAAAAGATGCTTGATGTAGGCGATATTCTCATTAGCAATACGGTCGTGAGCGTTGGCATATATAAAGGCGGCAAGCCCCATTCAAAACGTATTATTGAAGGAGACGACTTCGACCCATCGCCGTTTAACCCCGACAATTGGGCAGGCAAGGTAGGCAGTATATCTCTTAAAGGTTGCTCGTTCAACTTAACGATGGATGACAAAATACCGGAGCCGGGCCTCTTTGACCAGAACCACCTGATGATACGGGATATTGACGTGTCCATAAAAGATGGCAGCATCACCGGCGATACCCTCCGCGGCAATGTCACCCATCTATCCGCGCATGACCGCTGCGGGATCGCTATTAAGAATATGCATAGCAAGGTATCGGTATCCCCCATAGCATCCATATGCGATGAGCTTTACCTGGAAACAAACTACAGCAAGGTGCAGCGCTACTATGCCATGCATTACCGGCACTTTCCCGATTTCACTGCTTACATTGACAGTGTAACAATGGTTGCTCATCTTAAAGATGCCACTATAGATGTGCGGGACCTATACTATTTTGCCCCGCAACTAAAAAACCTGCCCCGCGTAGTATTACATGCTTCCGGCGATGGCAAGGGCACTGTGGCCAACCTGGCCGCTCAGCACCTTAACGTAACAGATGGCAATACCGTGCTGAAAGGAAGCATAACCATGAAGGGCCTGCCGGACATTTACAAGACCTATATTACTTATACCGATGGCGAATTATTCACTACCGGAGAAGGAATACTGCATTATGTGCCGGGCCTCAGGAACAGCCCCAATATTGCACTGGAACGGCTTACTTATGCTTACTTCAAAGGTAAATATGAAGGCTACATCGAAAATTTCGCGCTTAACGGAGCGCTTAAAACCAACCTGGGCATTGCATCGGTCGATATAAAGATGAATATTCCCGGCTTTAATAGCAATACGGCTACTTACTCGGGAATGGTAACTACAAATAGCCTGCAAATAGGCATCTTGCTAAAACAGCCGTTATTGGGGGGGATCACGCTGAAAGAAAATGTAACCGGCAATTCTTTTGATCCCGAGCGTGTGCAAATGGACATTGACGGAACCATCAGCCAGTTCTCTATCAATGGATACCCGTATCAGAACATAATGACACATGGTACGGTTGCAAAAAAACAATTCAATGGCAAGCTGCTGGTTGACGACCCGAACCTTGGGCTTGAATTTGACGGCGGCATTGATTACACACAGAAGAATATAAATATAAATGCCACGGCTCACCTGCTGGGCAGTAATTTTAAAGCGCTAAACCTCACAAAAGATACCATCACTGCTTCTGCCGATTTTGACCTTAACTGCACCGGAAGCAATATTGATAACTTCTCTGGCTATGCAAAGCTCTTCAATATAGATATGAAGAGAAACGCCCATAAACTGGCGCTGGATTCTATTTATGTACATTCCACAGGAGATAGCGCAAACAGGCTGCTGACCGTTCAGAGCAATGATATAATAGCGAGCATTAAAGGCAATTATCAACTGAGCAAACTTCCTGCTTCCGTCCAGTTCTATTTGTCAAGGTACCTGCCAAATTATATACAGGCTCCTGAGAAATTTGCACCTGACCAGGATTTTGTGTTCACCGTAAAAACCACCAGCATTGACAGCATTCTGGCAGTGACCATACCCGCAGTGCGGGGGTTTGATTCATCAACAGTAAGCGGATCGCTGAATACGTCTGCCCAAAAGCTGACACTCAGCGCAAACGTGCCATACGGGAGCATTGGCAATTTCCACATGAGCAATATTGCCATTAGCGGCCAGGGAAACCTGAATCAGATAGCACTGAATACAAATATTGATAACGTAGCGGTTGGCGATAGTTTCCTCAATGGCTCATTAAGCGTTACTACTACTATCAATAATGATTCAGTTGCATTCACAATAGCCACCACTTCACCGGATACCAGCAGCTCTATAACCCTCAATGGGCAGATACTCGCAAGGAAAGACTCATTGTTCCTTACCTTGCTGCCATCACAGTTTTACCTGAACCAGGCCAAATGGGATATCGCAGGCGGCAGCCAGGTGGTTTACAGTAATAAATACCTTATGGTGCAGGGCTTCGCCATTACCTCTGGCCTGCAAAGAATAACAGCGGGCACCCAATTGCAGAATAATGATAAGTCGATCCTGGTGAGCACAGAAAACCTTGACCTCGGGCAGTTGGGATCATGGGCAGGACTGGCTTCCTATCAACCAGATGGACGCCTTAACGGCACTATCAAAATCGATAAAATATTTGAAGACCTCTACATAAGCGCAAATATCAAAGCTACCGACGTAAAACTGGGAACAGATACCGTAGGCACGATCAGCATAATAGGAAATTATGATGGCGCTAAAAAACTCCTGAGCCTGGATCCGCAAACAGGTATTTTCAGAGGCGATGCATCTGTTGTGGCTAGCGGCAACATTTCATTTGACACGACCACCCATGAGCGGCTGGATGGCATGATACAGTTCAATAATGCATCGGTGGCATGGGCATCCCCATTCCTCGCAGGTATTATGAGCCGTTTGTCTGGCACCATCAATGGCAGCGTAGCGTTCAACGGTGCATCGTATGCGCCGGAGATGAAAGGAACAGTGACCTTGCAGAATGCTGGCTTACACCTGGACTACACCGGCTGCAACTATACTATTCCCACAGCCACCGTGGATGTAACCACCCGCCGCATCAGTTTTGGCAATGTTCAGATTCTTGACGCCTACAAAAATACAGCTACCCTTACCGGGCATTTTTCACACAATCTTTTCAAAGACATGCGGATGCACCTCACCATGTCATCGCAGAAATTTGAAGCGCTAAACCTAAGTTCCAACGATAACAATATTTTTTACGGAAATCTCATTGCTGGAATGGACTCTTTTACGATCAAGGGGCCATTTAATGATATACAAATGGAGCTATACAATGCCACCCCTGCCGCAAAATCGCGCATTTTCATACCCATAAGCTCCGGCAGCGGAGATCTGTCGGGCTATACCTATGCATCCTTTAAAACTTACGGTAAAAACCAGGAAAAAACGATAAAGAAGAGCAAAAATAAGATCAACATCAGTATAGATGCCAGCATGAACGACCTTGCAGAAATGCACATAGTGCTGGACCCCACTACCGGCGATGAAATTGCAGCAAAAGGGAATGGTAGAATATCGCTGGAGATACCGCCCAATAATGATATCCGTATGACCGGGGTTTACACCATTGATAATGGTACTTATACCTATACCTACAAAAAACTATTCATCACCAAGCAATTCCAGCTCCAGTCTGGCAGTACCGTCAGCTTCAACGGCCCCTTTGCCAGTACAACGGTTAATGTGGATGCAACTTATGCTGTAAAAGCAAGGCTTGCCGACATTCTTAGCGATGCAGACCAGACTGCGTTGAGTGGCCCGGAGGCTATTGATGCCAAGACCCCGCAGGAAGTGGATGTGAAGGTTAAAATGACCGGATACCTGGCAAAGCCCACGTTGACATTTGACATAGGGCTAGAGGACTCCCACTCCCAAGGCACCATTGCCTACCGGCGATTAATGCTGATAAACAGCGATCCGCAGCAGCAGGTGGAAGAAGTAAGCGCCCTTCTGCTGGTCGGTTTTTTTATTACGCCTGATGTCATCGGCGGCGCAACCGTGCAATCGGGAGCCATCAACAGCCTGGGCCAGGCTTTATCCAGCACAACATCCAATACCCTCACTAACCTGGTGAATAAAATTACTGGCAATAAGGATTTCAGCGTAGCCGTAAAGTACACCAACTACAATTACAACGACCCATCGAGCCTTAGCACTGCAAACAGGAACACGCTCTACGGTGGCATAGGATGGAATTATTTTAACAAACGGCTGAACGTGGAAGTCGGCAGTACATCTGATTGGGGGAAACCAACCAGTGCCAGCAGTACCTCAAACTTCAATATCACCGGCGACTTCCGTATCCAGTACCAGGTAGCCGAAAACAGCGGCATCAGGGTCAGCGCATTCCGTACCAGCGATTATGATGTGACCCTTGACCGGGACATTACCCGCAGTGGCGTTGGCATTGGCTGGCATAAGTCGTTTGATAATTTTGACGAGTTTTTTCACGGCAACAAATATGCTGCAAAACAAAAGATAGAATTATTGAAAAAAGTAAAGGCAGAGGAAGCGGCAGATACCACCTCTTCTAAAAAGCCGTCGGGAACGGAATAACAGTTCCTCGCTACTTCCCATCCTCTTCCTCTGGAAATGCCTTTTTTGCCTTATCGTAGTATTCCTCAGCCCGCGCCTGTTCTTTCAGTTGCTGGGCGAGCTTTATTCCCAGATTATAAGCCTGCTGGTTATATTTATCCGCTTCTATTGAGGCATCAACCTCGCTGAACGCGCTGCTTGCATTGCCGGTTGTGGCATAGGCATAAGCAAGGAAGTAATGGCTGTAGCTCGGGTTGTATTGCGCGAGGTTTTTGTACAGGTTCATTGCGCTATCTACCTTATGTGCTTTTAAATAACTTGTACCAATGATCTGGTAAACGGTAATATCTCCGGGATAATGGCTTAGCGTTTTGTTGCCTGCATAAATAGCCGAATCAGGCTTGCCTTCTGCATCATATATCTCCGTCAGCGCTTCCCACACCAGCTCGTTATCGGGGAATTCCTGCAGAGAAGCCAGGAACGCTTCTTTAGCTTCGTCAATCCTTTTGGCTTTCATCAGTTGAAACCCTTCCAGGTCTTTCTTGGTCTTTCTTTTCAGCACGGCAGCTATTGGCACACCGTCCACTTTTACCGTATAAATAGTCTCGGGCGGCGGCCAATTGCCGGAAGCCAAAACGCTTGGGTCTTCGTCGCGAGAGAACAGTATGCAATAATCCCAGTCTTTAGAATAGCGGTTGAACGACTTTACATAGTTGCAGCTTACAGGGAAGGTATCCTTCATAAACCCGGGATACATGGACGCGTACAGTTTATTGAAGGAGTCCGTAGCGGGATCCTGTACAAACTGGGAAGTGCGCTCATAAAGCTGCTCATAGGGCCGCTCGTATTTATAAGGCTCCGTTTTGTAATGGCCCAGGTAAAGATAGGCCAGCAGCGGATTTACACAATTAGTAGAGATCACAACCTTCTTATTTTGCAATTGCTCATGGCTCATCAGCCATTCTGTTGCCGGCTTTATACCCAGCATATAATAGTCTGTCTCATACTTGCCATAAATATTCTTCAGGCCGCCGCCTACCTCGTTGTAGTATAGCGATTCAAAAGTATGGTTAGCTGCAGCAAACTTTACCGGGGATATAAGCCCTACAACTATCAGCCCGATAACGGCATACTTCACGGCGGCCTTCTGTGACCTCATGATCCAGGTAAAGCCAGCGGAGGCAAGCACAACCATTGGCGGATAGATGAACAGAAAATGCCGCCAGCCATCATAAAGAGATGATTTCTTGTAAATGGCGTAGGCTACAGGGAACAAGCAAGCGAACAAAATAAACAGTGAAAACAACAGCGCTTTTTTATTGTTCCTGAAGGCTACCGGCAGAGATACACAGCCAATGATAAAGCCCACAAGAACGATGACAGGCGCGGTGTACATAACATACCTTGGAATATAGTACCACGGTATCTGGTTGCTGAATATCTTCTTCCCATCATAAAGCAACCCTATGTTGATAAAGAAGTTAGACATTATTTTCAGGGCTTCCAGGGGCTTATTGATAAGGCCCTGGTGCGCCCACGGCCAGCAAACAAGCGCTATCAGATAACCCGAAACGCCCACTATGGCCACATGCTTTACAAGCCGCGCGGTAATGATTGTCTTTAACTGCCGCGTAAGAACTGCGTAGCTGCCAATAAATAAAACCAGATACGCGATGAGCAGTAATCCGCCGATACGCACCCCCATAGCCCAGCCAATGCTGAGTACGAGGCCAAGTATATGCTTAAAGCTGGGGTTAGGCAGCGACCGGATAAACAGGATGATGTAGTAAAGCCCGGCAGTATAACCAACAGAAAAAGGTATATCCTTAGGGTTAGCGAAATTGTGCCCGAACCAGCTTGGAGAAAGAACAAGAAATACCACTGTAAGGATCCCCGCATTCCAGTTGCCCGTAAGCAGCTTTGCCAGCTTGCCTGCGAAAACGATGCCTATGGCCCCTACCAGTGCATTGATAAAGTGCATAGTGGTGTAGTGATCCCAGAAATGGAAAATATGATAAGTAGCCGCTGTTATAAAATCGAAAAGGCCGCCATAATACTGGATACCGGAGGTAGTGGTCTGGGCGTTGGTATCGCCGTGAAAGAAGTAATTGTAAATGTCGTTGCCATAATCAAAGTGCCAATGCTCATCACCTGTCACCGCATATTGAAAGCTCATCACCGGCATAACGGCTACCAGCAGTATGGCGAGCACATTGAAAATAGCACGGTACTGAATATGCTTCCGCTGAGCCGGCGTTGCAGTGGCCGGCATCTTAAACGGTAAAACAAATGTATTGTACAGCCAGATCCGGAAAGAGATAGCTAGCACACCCAGCAGCATCATAAAAGAGTCTTTCACCACATTCACCTTGCTCTCCGGCTGGTTTACCCAGTTAATGGGCATTTCTACGATCTTGTAATCGTTAAGGTCGGCCTGATACAGCAGTTCTACGTCATGCTCCCAACCCTTGCTTTGCATATTGCCAAACAACAGCGAGGCTGCGCCCTTGGGATATAATTTAAAACCGCACTGTGTATCCTTCAGGTGCAGCGAGGTGAATAGCTGCACAATGCCATTGAATACACCACCTATGAACCTGCGGCTCTGGAGCGCCTCTACCTTCCCTTCCTCGTGCCTGCGCGAACCGATATAAACGGTGTCGCTGCCGGAAAAAAGGGCAGGTTCTTTTTTCTGCCAGTTGACCAGTTCCGTCGGCCTGGTGGACATATCCGCGTCCAATGTCAGGACATAATCACCCTTTGCCAGGCCCACGCCGTGCTTCAGCGCACTACCCTTGCCTCCGTTCTTCGGCATTTTTTCCAGCCGTACTTTGTCCTTTAAAGAGCTGTACTTGCTTTCAAGCGCTTCCTGTATCTTCCCGGTTGTATCGTCCTTACTGCCATCGTCAACAATAATAACCTCGTAGGCCCCCTTCCATTTTTCATCAAACTCCGCAAGGCCCGCAAGCATTATATCTGTCCGCTTAGATTCGTTGTAGCACGGAATGATCAGCGACAGCATAAAATCCCGGCTAACCGGAATTGCAGGCCTGGCAGGTTGCGGGTTTGCAGTTGGTTGAGGCTTCTTCATTTCCGGAATAGTTATTTATTAAGTTTGCCTATATAGACCCAGTCGCCTTGCAGCGATTTGCAGACGTTGTCTTTGATCTGTATCGCTTGCTGCAGATACACAGCTATGGGATAAAAATTCAGATGGTGATCCATAGTAAAGTAGTAGTAGCGCTGCCGTGGAGTTACTATGATCAGTTGTTTCCTTGCTACACGCTTCATCTCTTCAATTGCCGATGGCACCTCCCTCAGATGCTCTATAGTATGGTGGCAGGTAACAATATCAAAGGCATTGTCTGCAAATGGCAGTTTATAGATGCTGCCTTTCACATAATCTGAATTTTTCAGGGTCGCAACATTATCATACAGATCGCAGCCGGTAGTTTTCAGCGTTTTGTTGTTGTCGTTCACGCAGTTCAGCCAGTAGCCGTTTCCGCAGCCTACGTCCATAAGTGTCTTTGCGGTAGGGTCCAGGTTCTCCAGCATATATTTTATACAGGCATTGTTCAGGTCGGTAGGCCGGTCCCTGGCCATGCTCTCAATATTCCGGTACACCTCTATGAACTCTTCTTCCGTCATTTCAAACGCGCGGTCCTTAAAATCCATATACAGCCGGATCACCTTCTTATTGCCTTTGTACCATACATAGAAAAAAGGATACATAAACCACCGGGCATCGCGGAGGACAGGGGGAAGTAACTCATCCAATACATACCGGATGGCGTTGGTAAGACTACGATTCATCTAATTGAAAAATGTTTGCTGGCATGAAAAAGATCAAGTGGGTAAAAATACGCACTGGTGTTAGATTTTCCAAGTTGACACAAAAAGTAAAAAGCAATCCCGAATAGAGATTGCTTTTCACGAAAACTTTTTAACAAGTTAACCTTTTAACCAGTTAACCAATACTAACCTTCTGTTTGTTCTTCAGTTGCCGGAGCCTGTTCTGCATCAGCCGCATTTGCGTCAGCTTCTGCTTCTGCTATCTGTGCAGCCCTTGCGCTGTTCTTCTCTTCTACCTTGCGCACTGATTCCTTCATAGCTTCATGGCGCTTGTCGCTCTTGTGCTTGCGGTGTGTTTCTTCACGCTTTGCAACCAGTTCTTCGTGCTCACCATTCCACTTTTCAAATTTCTCCATAGCCGTAGCCTCATCAAACAGGCCAAGCGATACACCACGCATCAGGTGTTTCAGGAACATTACGCCCTTGAACGACAGGATACGGCGGCAGGTATTGGTAGGCTGTGCGCCTTTGTCCAGCCAGTGCAGCGAACGCTCGCGGCTGATGCGGACAGTTGCCGGTACAGTCAGTGGGTTGTACGTACCTAATTTTTCAATGAATTTACCGTCACGTGGCGCGGTTGTATTGGCCACAACGATGAAATAAAATGGGCGCTTTTTAGACCCGTGCCTCTGGAGGCGAATTTTTACCGACATAATAATAGAAATTATTAATGGTTAACAATAAGATTTTCCCGTTTTGGGATTGCAAATATAGTGGGAAAGATTGAAAACCCCAAAACCCTCCCGAGAAAATCAGGACCTTGTTCCGGGGCTTTCTCTTATTTTCCACCTAACAGGGGTCTTTTCCACCTAACAGGGGTCTTACCGTTCAATAACTATTTTCTGGTTCCACTCCTCATGTGCGGTAAAAGCCGAGAAAAAGTACATCCCGGGAGAAACATCAAGAGATATATCAATATTCCGGTTAGTAGCTGAATTGATTTCCTTGACGACTTTGCCAATAAGATCCGTAATGAAAATATGAACTGGCTCTTCTGCGCCGGAAGAAAGATTAGTTGTAAATGTTCCTTCTGATGGATTTGGATACACAATTAGGGCTGATGTTTGATTTGTAAAACTGCCAACCCCGGTAACACCACCTACCTTGCGGACGCGCCAATCAACGTCATCCGCAATAAAGAGGTTCCCTTCATTATCAACTTTTACATCATTTGGCCTCGCTAAACACCCATCTGTTGCGGGCCCTCCATCCCCAACAGCATAGGGCGCACAAGAGCCACCACCAGCAATGGTCGTGATGATTCCAGCGCTGTTTACTATTCGAATGCGTGTATTTAACATTTCGCAGATATACAGATTACCAGCAGCATCAATGCTCATGCCAGTAGGGCCACCTAATTGGGCTGTCACTGCTGGCCCTCCATCCCCGCTATATCCACTAATACCATTTCCTGCTATAGTACTGATAATCCCAACTGTATTCACTTTCCGTACAACATTGTAATAGCCATCCGATATGAATAAATTTCCAGTAGCATCCACAGCTAAGCCGCCAGCAACTATTTCGGCTGCTGAGGCTGGGCCGCCATCACCACTATATGCGTGTACACCGGTTCCGGCAATTGTACTGATAATACCGTAAACATCAATCTTCCGAACAAAATTATGGCTTGTAAATAATAAATTCCCTGTTCTATCAAATGTTATTCCATCTGGAATGCCAATACCTGCAGCTGTTGCCTGACCACCGTCCCCATAGCTACCACCATCCCCGTCTCCCGCGAATGTTGTTATAATACCAGACAGATCAATTTTTCTTATCCGGTAATTTCTAGTGTCTGCAAAGTAGATATTGCCTGAACCGTCTAATGCTATGGCACCCGGCACATGAATCTGCGCATCGGTCGCAGGCCCGCCGTCACCATTATAACCATCAACCCCAGTTCCCGCTATTGTCGATATAATACCTGAAGAATTAATTTTACGAACCCTGCTACCAACACTATATATGTCACTAAAGTAAACATTGCCATAATTGTCAGCTGCGACAGCAACTGGCTGAGCTATTTCCGCCAAAAGCGCAGGGCCGCCATCGCCAGAATAGCCAGGAGTTCCAGTACCAGCAATAGTCGTAATGGTCTGTGCACTCCCTGAAAAAGGAAGAAATGATAAAATAATCAGAGTTAAAATGGTTCTTTTCAACATGGTTCAATTTAGAATGACGATACCCCTCCTATAATAAGACGTATAAAAGGTACATAATCTTGGGTATGCTCAATTTTTTCTTTTCCAATTTCCTTACTAAGCCTTTAACTTTTTAACCCCTTAACCTTTTAACTTAATCCCCTATCTCCTTCGTCTCCTCATGCCACGGAAACGACTCCGCATTCTTATCTATTTCCCAATAGAATTTCCCGCGCTTGTTATCGTAGTTGCCTATTTCGTTCATGGTCTCGCAGTCATAAAGTCGGCCATTCACCATAGTGTAGTGCACGCTTTCGGTATTATGAATATCATCCAGCGGGTTCTTGTCCATGATCAGCAGGTCCGCGAGCTTGCCGGGCTGCAGGGAGCCTACCCATTTGTCAAAGCCCAGGCTTTTGGCAGGGTTCATAGTGGCTGTGCGGAGGGCCTCCATTGGCGTCATGCCCCCCTGTGCCATCATCCATATTTCCCAGTGGACGCCCAGACCCTGTAGCTGGCCGTGTGCGCCCATGTTTATTGTCACACCGGCATCGTTCAGTTTTTTCAGGCTTTTAGATACCAGTATGTAGCCGTTCTCATATTCTTCTTCCGGCGCCATGGTGCGCTCGCGGCTGCGCGGGTCTATCACGGCACGGGGGGTAAAACGCAGCAGCCTTTCTTTCTCCCATACGTTGGTATGTTGGTACCAATAGGTTTCCCCGTTTAGCGCACCATAGCAAACGATCAGCGTGGGCGTATTGGCCGTGTGCGAGTTCTTCCATAGCTGTATCACATCATCAAATAGCGGAGCTACCGGTATGTTGTGCTCTATGGTGGTATGCCCGTCCAGTATCATGCCCAGGTTGTGATAAAAGAAAGAACCGCCCTCCGGCACTACTTCCATTTTCAGCTCACGTGCCGCTTCTATGATCATCTGGTTCTGTTCGCGGCGCGGCTGGTTATAGCTTTTCACGCTGAATGCACCATAGGCCCGTGTACGCCTGAGCGCGCTTTTTGCGTCTTCATAAGAATTGATAACTGCCTTAAAATCACCATCAGCGCCATATAGTATTGTACCTGTAGAAAACACCCTTGGCCCTACCATCCCACCGGCTTTTACCAGCTCACTTTGCGCAAACACCATCTCGCTGTTTGCCGATGGATCATGGGTCGTTGTTACGCCATAGGCAAGGTTAGCATAGTATGGCCAGTGTTTCTGCGGGTTCAGGCCCGACCGGAAATGGCCCACATGGGCATGCGCATCTATAAAGCCCGGCATTATCGTCTTGCCGCTGCAGTCTATCACCTTGGCTCCATTCGGCACCACTGCTTTAGCAGATTGGCCTACGCTTTTTATTATGTTGCCATCCACCACCACGGTACCATCTTCTATTACCTCATCGCCATTCATAGTTATGATACGCGCGTGAGTGAATGCAACAGTGCCACTGGGCTTATCCATTGCCATCTTCAGTCCTACGCTGATGCCATGGTCCGGCATCTTGAACAGAGAATCGGGTTTGTTTGCAATAAATTCAAAGCGGTCGGCCAAATCTATTGTATAATACTGATCACCTAATGTGTAGTGCAGTTGCTTATTGTCCTTGCTCCAGTGCAGGTTTATGCCCGCGTCCAGCGATACTTTTTTCATCGGAAAATCAGTGGACTCCGCATCCAGGTCTGTCTCCTTACCGGTATGCGGAAATGCAGCAACATAGACCTCATGCAGATTCACGAACGCCACCCATTCACCATCAGGAGAAACCGTAAACTGGCTGCTGTACTTGCTTTTGAATATTGGACGGTCATCACTGCCGTCCAGCTTGCAGCTTGCAAAAGAATTGCCCGACTGGTAATATATACGGTCACCGTCCTTGTTAAACTTTGGGTATTCGCCCTTTTCAGTTACAAAGCGCCCTTCGCCACCGGCATTATGCATCAGGTAAATCCCGGGTTTCACAGTATAAGTATTACCCATTATATTGTCGCCAGCCTCAAGCGAATAAGTAATAAACGGTCCTTCCCGCGAAAAAGCGGGCGTGCGATACATGCCTTTCTTCAGGGTTATCCTATATGGTTTTCCCGCGCCCTTTTTGCCACCTTTCCCTTCCAGATCGATCTTGTAGATGGCGCCCGTAGTGGTGTCGTTCCATGTCACAAACACTAAGCTTTTTCCATCAGGCGAAAATGCAGGCTCAAACTCAAAGTCCTTACTGTCGGTCAATCGCTCCGGCTTGCCATCAGGTAACGCTTTTTTATAAAGATGCCCCACTGCGCTAAACACCAGCCATTTGCCATCTGGCGATGTTACTGCATTGCGGATAACATTCACATTAAACGAATCCGGGTTCAGGTTTTGCTGAAAACGGACCGCATCTGTAATGCGCTGTTTTACATTACAGGTGAATGGAATGTCTGTTCCGCTGTTTACTCCACTCACATCTACGCGCACTATTTTCCCACCGCTCCATATCACTATCTGCTTATCATCTGGTGCCCACGCAAAGCCTGTGTATATCCCGAAGATGGTCCATGCTTCTTGCTGGTCTTTGGACAGTTTGTCATAGATAGGCCACTCTTCACCAGTCTCCAGGTCGCGCAGAAAAAGCACTGTTTTGGTACGCACCCTTTTTACAAATGCCAGCAGCTTGCCGCTATGCGCTACCTGTGGGCGCGCTGCCCCACCCGGCCCACCGGTCACCGTCTCACTGATACCTTTTTCCCGGTCAAATCGCTTGATCACAAATATCTGGCTGTTAGGGTCTTTATTGTATTGAAAAAAACCACCGGGATACATATCCTCGCTATAATAAATATAGCGCCCATCCGGCGACACCGATGGCTCATTAAGGTCTTGCTGGTCATTCTTTCTCGGTGTTAGCTGTAGGCCACCGCCGCCGCTTATGTGGTACATCCAGAGCTCACCCGCCCCCAGCGAGCGGCCCGATGTAAAATGTTTACGGGCAATGATATACTGGCCATCCGGTGTCCACACGCCGTTATTCAGCAGCCGGAAATTTTCTTTGGTGATCTGGCGGGCATGGCTGCCATCCTTATCCATCACCCATATATTATCTCCGCCTCCCGCGTCAGAAGTAAATAATATTTTGCTGCCATCCGGGCTGAAGCGCGGCTGCACTTCCATGGCCAGCCCTGTGCGCAATGCCTTTGCCTCCCCACCTGTTGCGGGCATTATATATATGTCCCCCAGCAGGTCAAAAACAATTTCCTTCCCGTCTGGAGAAACATCCAGGTTCATCCAGGTACCTTCATTTACAGTAAACGCAACATCCTTATATGGCCCGCCGGGATTATTTACATCCCATTTCTTTTTATCGTCTTTCTTATCCTGCGCAATAGCAAAGAATGGCAATGCACACAGCAGCAGTGCCGCATATAGTTTGTTGATAGTCATAAACGCTTATTTGAAACGGGATAAAGATAAGTTGCAGGTAGTACACCCCCAAACCTCATTTGGCGTGAGTTTTAAAGGATCACGGTAAACAGTAAGTGCAATATTACACCAGGTAGGCGTTGAAAACACTTCTGTAGCGAGGTACCGATGGCTACCAGGATTGAATATCGGATGTTTGGGTAATAGGCTTTAAGTAACTCATTCTACTTCACCCTCCCCTTCGGAGAGGGCCAGGGAGAGGCCGCTCACGCTAAGTGGTCAATGCGCCACCGAAACCGGCCCTCTCCACACGCCATGCGACGAGCTGCCCTTAATATAATAATACCCTGCCGGCTCTATATGCACAGTCAAGGCCGTATTGGTAGGCGTACTCGTGGAAATGATCCGCCGGCCAGACATATCTACAATGGTAACTTTCACATTTTCCTCGTAGTGAGATGCAAAGTACATATTCACATTCCCGTCAAAGGTAGGGTTAGGATATGCCTTGAATATAAGCTGGTTAGGCGTCCCTATATGCACATACCTTATATCATTGGTGCCTTCCGAAACGTATAGGTTTTTTGTCCGGTCTAGTGCCAGGCCAAACGGCAGTGTAAAATGCGCATCTATAGCCGGGCCGCCATCACCTTCGTGGTTTTCTATGCCGTTACCCGCTACTGTAGTGATGACGCCAAAGGTATCCACCTTGCGTATCCGGAAATTCAGCAAATCCGCAATATACAGGCTGCCGGTATCATCGCACTTTACATCGGTAGGGTTGTTGATCATCGCCGCTGTTGCCTGGCGGCCATCACCATAATACCCGCCAAACAAGCCCGCACCGCCCGCATAAGTGCTGATAATGCCCGTTTTTACATCTATTTTACGGATACGGTTATTATAGCAGTCTGCTATATACACGTTACCCTTAAAATCGGTAGTTATCCCGAAAGGCTTATCCAGGAGCGCTACGCTGGCAGGCCCTCCATCGCCGGTCGATCCGCCCGTGCCCCGCCCGCATATGGTTGTTATCATACCATCAGGGGTTATCTTGCGGATGCGCAGATTCAGCAGGTCTGCAATGTACAGGTTTCCCTGGCGGTCAAAGGCCAGTCCTGCAGGTCTGCTAAGCTGGGCTGCCGTTGCAGGGCCGTGGTCACCCCAGTAGCCTTCTTTTGTGCCAATGCCTGCGAAAGTGGAGATGATGCCGGCAGTGTTTACTTTACGTATGCAACTGTTTTGGCTGTCTGATATGTATATATTTCCCGCGCTATCCACAGCTACGAAGTAGGGATTGTTCAGCTTGGCGCGGTTCGCCGGCCCACCATCGCCGCTGTAACCTGCTATGCCGGTACCTGCAAATGTGGTGATGATACCCGAAGGGTCTATTTTCCTTACTACATTGTTGGAAAAATCAGCAATGTAAAGGTCTCCCTTCCCATCCACAGCCATGCCTTGCGGATCAGCAAGTTCAGCGTCATAAGCAGGTCCTCCATCGCCGCTGTACCCTTTGAGGGTATCACCTCCGGCTACGGTTGTAATGATCTGGCAGTGCGCATGGTACGGAATACCGAGCATGCCCAGAACGAACAATAACAGGAAATGCTTTTTATGAAGGAATGTTTTGCTCATATGGTACTCTTTTTGCCGCCTCAATATTTTCTGCACTGGCTGGCACCTCATACATCGGCTTAACGGTTGCTTATCTCTATTTTACCGGTCAAAACACCGCTTGCAGTGGTCGCCGTAACGAAGTATATCCCGCGGGCAGCACCAAGATCCATAGCACATGGCTTATTGGTGACCGTTGTAATTTCTTTTACTTTTTCACCCGCAACATTGGTAATTGTAATGTACAGGCCTTCATTGTTTGAGGAGGTAAAATTCACCGTAAATATTCCGTTGTTCGGGTTAGGATATATGCTCATCTTCAGCAGACCATTGTCCACTTGCTTTACAGCGGTCACTGTTGAGGTTATATAGTTTACGCGGTTATTGAGCCAATCAGAAAAATAGATGTTGCCGTTATTATCCACTGCGAGACCCTTACAGTCACCTATCAGCGCATTTGCTGCCAGGCCGGTATCTCCGTTAAAACCCCTCGTGCCTTGTTTACCCGCTATAGTTACTACGGCATTCGAATTCATGTCCGCCTTCCGGATCGTATAATTCGCTTCATCAGACTCATAAATGTTCCCCCAGCGGTCAACAGCTACGCCTGAAGGCGCACTTATCGCACAATTCGTTGCAATGGAGCCATCTGCGCTATGCCCGGCAAACCCTGTGCCCATCACAGTAGAAATTTTGTGAAAAGTGTCCACCATCCTGATGCGGTTATTACCCTGGTCGGCTATATAAACATTCCCTATGTTATCGACTGCGACTGATGTCGGATTATTCAAATCGGCAAGTGTGGCCGAAGGCCAGTCATCGGTATTAAATCCTTGGTTACCGGTTCCTGCTATGGTAGTGATGGTTCCGTTCAGGTCTATTTTGCGCACAGCGCTGTTTATCCTGTCGGCAATAAATACGTTTCCGGCATTGTCAACAGCTACGCCGGTTGGCTCATAGACCCTGGCAGCCGTTGCAGGCCCGTTATCTCCGCTATAGCCTATCGTGCCCGTGCCTGCTATTGTGGTAATATTGCCGGATGCATCCACTTTACGGATACGGTTATTAGTGCGGTCTGCAATATATACGTTCCCTAAAACATCCGCGGCTACTCCCATTGGATCATGTAGTTGGGCTGCAATGGCAGGGCCGTTGTCTCCGCTAAAGCCTGCGGTTCCATTGCCGGCTATAGTAGTTATTGTGCCCGCACTGCTAATTTTGCGGATACGCTGGTTGTAAAAATCTGCGAAATATGAATTGCCGGCTCCGTCCACAGCCACACCTGCAGGGCCATATATTTCAGCGGCGCTTGCCGCACTGGTATCTCCGCTGAAACCAGCTACGCCTGTTCCGCCAATCGTATAAATAGTTTGTGCGTTTGTATGAACAGCAAAACCAAGCATAAAAAGGCCAGGTAGCAATATCTTTTTCATATGGAATATTTGGCACTAAGGTATTGATTTTTTAGCGATTTTTTAGCAACCCCGTCCTTTTTAGGTGCATTTCAAATCTTCGCAGGAAAAATATTACTGCGTCATAAGCCCGAACGAACTTAAATATGATCAGCCGTTAGTAAAGCCAACGAAAAGTAACAAAAAAGGAGTGCAATTCAAATCTTCGCATAGGAGCAATGATTATATTTAGTTAAAAAGAAGCCCAAAGGGGTTGAATGTGATATTCGATGCGAGATTTGAATTGCGCCCAAAAAAAGCCAGACAACCTTGAACGGGTTGAATGTGGGTACACAAGCGAAGATTCGAAATGCATTGCTTATTAATATCTCAATTTAACCTGCACGATTACCTCCCGCATGACGAACAAAAAACTTGAAAACATACAAAAAGAACGCTTTTGTTAAAGAACACGGATTAAAACATTGTACCTTTGCATCGCTTACCAAGTGACTCCATAAAAAATGCGAAAAAGCTCATCCCATTCCGACCGGGGCAATTCCGGGCCTGATAGTTCCTTTAGTAATAATGGCCCGCGAAAGGAGGGAAAACCTTATAAAAAGAAAAACTACGATGGCCGCGGAGGGTCAGCAGGCGATGGGCCATCACGCCCGGCCAGGCCATATTCCGGCAGAACAACTGATGGAGATGCAGGCAAATTCCGCGCTGACAAGCCCTTCGGGAAGGAGCCCAAACGCGAAGCAAGCAAAGAATTTGATAAGCCACGCAAGCCTTTCGGCGATAAACCATTTTCAGACAGGCCAAAGAAATCATTTGATGGGCCTTCCGGTAGAGATGGAGATTCGCGGGGCCCACGAAAAGAATTTGATAGGCCACGCAAGCCCTTTGGCGACAAACCATTCTCAGACCGCACTAAAAAGTCTTTTGATAAACCCTCCGGCAGAGATGGCGAGCCACGCAAACCGTACGGCGATAAACCATTCTCAGACCGGCCGAAAAGATCATTCGATAAACCCGGCAGAGATGAAGGCCCACGTGAGCCACGCAAACCTTATGGCGACAAACCATTTTCAGATCGTCCCAAAAGGTCATTTGACAAACCCTCCGCAGAGGGAGAAACACGTGAGCCACGGAAAGAATTTGATAAACCACGCAAGCCATACGGCGATAAGCCATTCAACGATCGCGGGAAAAAACCTTTTGATAAGTCTTCATTTAAAAAAGAAGATGGATTCAAAAAGCCCGGCAAGCCTGCCGATTCCCGGCCCTTCCGCGACCGCCCAAAACCACCTCCTGCTCCTAATTTTGAAAAAGCTCCTGATGAGATCACTTTCTCAAAAGATATTGATGATGTAAACCCCGGCAAGTACGATGTAGTATCGCCGGAGATAAAATACGACAAGCAAAAGCGCGGGTCGAAGAAAAATGATGAGCCAAGAGAGAAAAAGCCGCATACACCTTCTGGAAAAAGAAAGCACTATCATAACCACGACCATGATGATGACGAGGACGAAGATGACAAAGAAATAAACCAGACTAACGGCCCAAGGCTGGAGATGCCGCTGAATAAATTCATAGCCCATAGCGGTGAATGCAGCCGCAGGGATGCAGCCGAACTGGTAAAGCAGGGTAAGGTAAAAGTGAATGGCGAACTGGTATTAGACCCCGGCTACAGGGTAAAAAGCGATGATAAAGTGACCCTGAGCGGCAAGAAGCTGACCCCGCAGAAAGGGATGGTGTACATACTGCTCAATAAACCTAAGGGCTTTATCACCACCAACGAAGATCCGCAGGGCCGCAAGACTGTTATGCAGCTTGTAGCCAACTCCGGCGTAGAAAGGCTGTTCCCCGTTGGCCGCCTGGATCGCGACACATCCGGCCTGCTGCTGATAACTAATGACGGCGAGCTTACCCAAAAACTTTGCCACCCGTCATACAACATCAAAAAAGTGTATCACGTAACGCTGGATAAACCGCTCACCAAAGCCGACTTTGACAAAATAATGGACGGTGTGGAACTGGAAGACGGCAAGGCAGTGGTGGACGCCCTGGCCTGGCTGGACAAGAAGAATGAACTGGGCCTGGAAATACACAGCGGCCGCAACCGCATCGTAAGGCGCATTTTCGAATCGCTCGGCTATGTTGTGGACAAGCTGGACAGAATGATGTATGCCGGCCTCACTAAGAAAAACCTGCCCCGCAGCAAGTGGCGCTTCCTCGATGAGCGGGAAGTTGTATTATTAAAACATTTTAAGGTTTAAGAGGATTGTCACACATCTCTACAAAATGAGCACACAACACCTCCCCTCCTGTTTTTAGGCGGGGATGATTGTCGCCCGCGACAATCTGGCCTGCCTGCCGGTAGGCAGGGGTGGTCAACTCGCACAGGGTATATACGACACACGTAAAGCAAAATGAGCTTCCTAACCGCAAAGAAAATTCACAACGGCCACAAATGGCTACCCGATGGCACTACTATAGAAGTAGCAGATGATGGAACTATAATATCCATCCACGACACCCCAACTAACGACACCATAACCTACCAAGGCATCCTTACCCCCGGCTTTGTAAACGCCCACTGCCACCTGGAGCTATCACATATGAAGGGTGTGGTCACCGAGCACACCGGCCTCATACCGTTCCTCAAAACCATCCCCCGGCACCGCAACGATTTTACAGACGAACAAAAAAAGACAGCCCGCCAAAATGCCTATAACGAACTATTGCAAAATGGTGTGGTGGCAGTTGGCGATATCGCCAATACTACCGACACCCTCGACATCCGCGCGCTGGGAAAACTCAACTTTTACACTTTTGTAGAGTCGATGGGCTTTACTGAAGCAAATGCACAAAAGGCTTTTGGCTTTGCCATAAGTACCTACGAAACATTCGCAGCACAGCAGGGAGCCAACCTGAAACAGGCCATAATACCGCACGCCCCCTACTCTGTTTCTTCGCCCCTGTTCCGGCTCATTGACGCCCACGCCCGCGACGTAGTGATCTCCATACACAACCAGGAAAGCGAGGAAGAGAATAAATTCTATACTAAAAAAGAAGGCGGTGTTCGTGACCTGCTACATACCCTCGGCGTAGACGATAGTTTCTTTACACCCACGGGCCTTTCATCCCTGCAATCGTACCTGCAGTGGCTATCGCCCACTCACCCGTTCATCTTCGTACACAACACCTACACCCGCAGGCAGGACGTACAATTTGCCCATAGCCGCCTCAAAGATGTGTATTGGTGCCTCTGCCCCAACGCCAACCTATACATAGAAAACACCCTGCCGGATATCGATATGTTTATCAGCGAAAACGCCAACATCTGCATCGGCACCGACAGCCTCGCCTCTAATCATCAACTATCCGTTTTATCAGAGCTTTGGACTATAAAGCAGCACTATCCCGCACTCAGCTGGGAAACCCTCCTCACCTGGGGCACGCGAAATGGAGCACTTGCCCTGCAAATGCAAGATATAGGGACTATAGAGGTCGGGAAAAGGCCGGGGATATTACAGATTATAGGTATAGATGGCTTTTCTCCGGGTCTGATACGGGTTGTGATCCACCCCTTGGGAGGTTCACCACAACAATCCTCCTTTTTATAACAAAATACTTGCATCTTAATTGTATTTTAATTACTTTAACTTCCGTAAATTCGCAGTCCTTAAAAAATCTACCCTTACCCGGAAATGCCCTGCAACAGGCAGGTTGGTTGGCGAATGGCTTGATTAATAACTTATAGTTAAATAACGTGTATGGAAGCTCTTACTAAGACGAATGCTAATACTAAATTGAATCTCAAAAAAGAATTACATAAATATTTCGGCTTCGACACCTTTAAGGGTGAACAGGAAAAGATCATAGCCAGCATACTCAGCGGCAGGGATACGTTTGTGATCATGCCCACAGGCGGCGGCAAGTCGCTCTGCTATCAGTTGCCGGCACTGCTCAGCGAGGGCGTCGCTATAATTGTTTCCCCGCTTATTGCCCTCATGAAAAACCAGGTGGATCTGATACGGGGCTATAGCGACCAGGATAATATTGCGCATTTTCTTAATTCCACACTCAGCAAGGCACAGCAAAAGAAAGTAAAATCGGACCTCACCGAGGGCAAAACAAAGATGCTTTATGTAGCTCCGGAAACCTTGACCAAGCAGGAGAATATCAACTTTTTCGCAGATCTGCCTATCTCATTTATTGCTGTTGACGAGGCGCACTGTATCTCTGAGTGGGGCCACGACTTCCGCCCGGAATACCGCAAGCTGCGCGACATGATCAATATGATCAATGTGGACTTGCCCATCATTGCCCTCACAGCTACAGCAACCCCAAAGGTTCAGGATGATATTGTGAAGAACCTGGAGCTGCAGGACGCTAACATTTTTATTGACTCCTTCAACCGCCCAAACCTTTATTACGAGATCGTTCCGAAGGGCACGAAAGAACAGACACTGAAGAACATGGTGAAGTTCATCAACACCATGAAAGGCAAGAGCGGTATCATATACACATTGAACCGGAAAACTACCGAGGAGCTGGCACAAACACTGGTAGCCAATGGCATCAGCGCCGTAGCCTACCACGCGGGGCTGGAAGGCCCATTGCGCTCTCAGCGGCAAGACCAGTTCCTGATGGAGAAGGTGGATGTGATCGTGGCCACCATTGCCTTCGGCATGGGTATAGACAAGCCGGATGTGCGCTTTGTGATCCATTACAACATTCCCAAATCATTAGAGAACTACTACCAGGAAACAGGCCGCGCAGGGCGCGATGGCATGGAAGGTAAGTGCATGCTCCTCTACTCTCATAAAGACGTGCAGAAACTGGAGCACCTGATGCGCGATAAGCCCCTCAGCGAGCGCGAAATGGGTGGCCAGCTTATCTCCGAAACACTGGCTTATGTAGAGAGCGGGGTATGCCGCAGGAAACTACTGCTGCACTACTTTGGCGAAGCATACAAAAACGAGAACTGCGGTAACTGCGACAACTGCCTGCACCCCAAGGAAAAACTGGAAGTAAAAGACAGCGTTAAGATCACCCTGGATACTATCACCGAGCTGGATGAGCGTTTCGGCATAGACTATGTGGTAAACATTATCCTCGGCAAGTCTAACCCACAGATACAGACATTCCGCCACGACAAGCTGAAGTCCTTCGGCTCCGGCCTCATTATGGAGATGGATGCCAACTTCTGGAACTCCCTCATCCGCCAGATGATGCTGGAAGGGATGATACGGAAGGATATTGAAGAATACGGACTGCTGAAAATAACAGATAAGGGGCGGAAATTCCACAAGAAACCATATTCTATAATGGTTGCCCTCAACCATAAATACGAAGAAACATCCGCTGATGACGAAGAAGCAAACAGCGGAGCGCCAGCCACCACCGATACGGTGTTGTTCGAGATGCTGAAAGACCTGCGGAAGCAAACGGCAAAGGAAAAAAACCTGCCGCCATTCGTTATCTTCCTCGAGAACTCACTGGAGGACATGGCCACCAACTACCCCACTACGCTTGAGGAACTGGAGAAGATAGCGGGAGTGAGCAAGGGCAAGGCGCTGCGCTACGGCCGGAAGTTCGTGGACCTGATCGCCAAATATGTAGAGGAGAATGAAATAGAAAAGCCCGATGACTTCGTAATGAAGAGCGTGGTGAATAAGAGCGGCATGAAGGTATTTATCATCCAGAACATAGATAAGAAGATACCGCTGGAAACGATTGCCAAAAACAAAGGCCTCTCTTTACCCGACCTGCTGGTGGAAATGGAAACTATAGTAGCCAGCGGCACGCGCCTTAACCTGGACTACTGCCTTGAGCAGGAACTGGATGAGAATGAGCAGGAAGACATTTTCGACTACTTCCGCAGCAGCCACGATGATAATATGGACAGCGCTTTCGAAGAATTCAAGGATCGCGATGTAAGCATAGAGCACCTCAAAATGATGCGCATCAAGTTCATGAGCGAATACGCCAATTAAAACCTGCCTGCCGGCAGGTTCAAAAGTAAAAACTCAAAATCCCGGTAGCTTCTATCGGGATTTTTCGTGCCAATAAATCGAGACAAAACATTAATATATTTAAAAAATATCTCTATTTTCAATTCTCTTGAATGCCTGTACAACACGAAAAGCCGGAAGAAAACCAGTTTTTTTAGTTCTAAATCAAGCTAATAACATCAGCGAAATCAAAGAATCCGGCAAATCTGCGATTCAGAAGTGTTATGAAACAGGGAAATCCTTGAATCAGGAAAATCAAGGTTCAGACTATTTTGTACTTTCGCATTCCTGCGCAGAAACACAGGAAAGAAGAGAGGAAGGGTATGGATAAAATATTACTCATAGAAGACGATCAGTTTGCGTATCTGGAGATCTCGCAACTGCTCAAAGGCATTGGTTATAGCAAGGAGCAGGTCGTCAGGTGCGCCGATATGGCGGAGGTAATGGCGTTCAATGATATAAACGACATTGAATTAGTACTTACAGACCTTTCTCTCCCGGACTCGGATTATGCCGATACGTTTGATAAAGTACACGCTAAGTTCAACTACACGCCCATAATCGTGCTTACCGGTATTGCCGAGATAGCGTTTGCTATCAAGACCATACAAAATGGCGCGCAGGATTACCTGGTGAAAGGTGACTTTGACCAGAAAATGCTGGATAAGGCCATCAACTATGCCATAGAGCGTAAGAAGATCGCTAACGACTATACACGGGTTTTTAAAGAGAGTCCCGTGCCTATGTATGTCTTCGACAGCAGTACGCTGAAATTCCTGGGCATCAATACTGCCGCTATGCTGCAGTATGGCTACACTGCCGAGGAGTTCCTCGCGCTCACGGCTAACGACATATGGCCTGCCGAAGACCGCGACACCTTCAACGCAGCCATACAAAACATCAACGAATCTTATTTTGATGTAGGCCAGTGGCGGCACATTCATAAGAACGGAAAAATATTCTTCGTGCACATATACGCCCACCATACCTGGTTTGAAGGTAAAAGGGCATGGGTTATATCTGCCATAAACATAGACAAGAAAGTAGCCGCCGAAATGGCCCTGATAGAGCGCACCAAGGAAAAAGAGAACATCCTGGACAGCATCACCGACGGCTTCTATACCCTCAGTAACGACTGGACGTTTACCTATGTAAATAAAGAGACGGAAAAAACATTCCGTCACAAGAAAGGTGCGCTGCTGGGCAAATCCATGTGGGATATTTTTCCGGAGGCCCGGCACAACAAATTTTACGAGGAATACATCCGTGCGAAAACGGAAAATGTTAGTGTTCATTTTGAAGAAGAATATGCACCGCTGGGTGTATGGCTATCAGTTAATGCCTATCCTACCGAAGACGGCCTCACCGTGTACTTTGTGGACGTAACCGAGCAGCGGCGCCATGTGGATATGATACATACCCAGAACAAGCGCCTGCGGGAGATAGCATGGATACAGTCGCATGAGGTGCGCGCCCCGGTGGCCAATATACAAGGCCTGCTGCTGTTGTTTAATTTCGATGACTTCTCCGACCCGATCAACGTGGAACTTATGGACAACATCAAGGAAGCCACCCAAAAGCTGGACGAAATAACAAGACGGATAACCAACCATACTATTATCTAGGCAGTTTTTAGTCTGGATTTTGTCCCGATAGCTATCGGGATGGAATTTGGATTAGAGTTACACCACCGCCGCCACAAGCCGTTTTGTGTATTCATCCTTTGGCTCCTTCAGCACCTGCGTGGCATCGCCGCTTTCTACTATTTTGCCGGCCTGCATCACCATCACCCGGTCGCTTATGTACTGCACCACGGCAAGGTCATGAGAAATGAATAAGTAGGTAAGTTGCAGCTTCTGCTGGAGGTCTTTGAGCAGGTTCAGTATCTGCGCCTGTATGCTTACATCAAGTGCAGATACGCACTCATCACATATCAGCAGCTCCGGCCGTAAGGCAAGCGCACGTGCTATGCCTATACGCTGCCGCTGACCGCCAGAGAACTGGTGCGGATACCGGTTCGTTGCATCTGCAGGCAACTGTACCAGTTCAAGCAGCCGTAGCACCTCTTTTCTAAGCTCATTTTTCGGCACTATTTCATGCACCATTAGCGGCTCCATCAAGGCATCCCCTATCGTCATCCGTGGGTTGAGTGACGAATACGGGTCCTGGAACACCATCTGGATATGTCGGCGCATATCGCGCCATTCTTTTCCCGGCATTGCGGCAAGGTCTCTGCCGTTAAAGAGTATTTGCCCGGCATTCACAGGTATCAGGCCCACCAGGCTGCGTCCCAGCGTGCTTTTACCGCACCCGCTTTCCCCCACAAGCCCCAGCGTTTCACCTTTATTCAGCACAAATGATACACCATCTACCGCCTTGAAATAGCCGTTTTTATTGAAACTCTCCTTGCCTGCAAACCACACGCCGAGGCTCTTCACATCCATCAAAGCAGCACCAGGCATTGTAATATTATATGGTACTTGCGGAGGCAACACACCTTCTGTGAAATCAGCTACCACAGGCAAACGGTATCCCTTCTGCTCCGGCGATGGCCTGCATGCCAGCAATGCCTTGGTATATACTTGTTGCGGATGTTTCAATACTTGCTCTGCCGGGCCATATTCCACCATTTCGCCTTTATACATTACCAGCACATCATCCGCAATAGTTGCCGCCAGCGATAGGTCGTGCGTGATGAATATCATAGCACTGTCATGTTCCTGCTGCAGATATTGCATTAGCCTTATTATTTCCTGCTGCACAGTAGCATCCAGCGCAGTAGTAGGCTCATCGGCTATAAGCAATGCCGGATGGTTGCACATGGCCATAGCTATCATCACCCGTTGCTTCTGGCCGCCGGAGAGCTGGTGCGGATAGCGGCTATACATTTGTTCCGGCTCCGGAAGACGCACTTTGTCAAGCCAGCTTATGGCCAGTTTTTTCGCCGCATCATTTGGTATTTTCTGGTGCACTAATATTGCTTCCTTTATCTGCTTGCCCATTTTCATCACCGGGTTCAGCGAGCTCATCGGTTCCTGGAATATCATGCCGATGTCTTTGCCCCGGGTTAAATTTGGACCCTGCCCGCCGGTACGCAAGGTTTGGAATTTGGATTCTTGATTATCGATTGACGTCTTCGCCGTTGGCGGCAAAAGTCCCATCAAGGCAAGCGCAGTAAGCGACTTCCCCGATCCGCTTTCCCCCACTATAGCCAGCGTCTTGCCTTGACCAACGCTGAATGACAGATCATTCACCGCCGTAAATGGATGCGCTCCTTCAAAAGATATGGTCAGCCCGCTTACAGATAGCATTTGAAACCGCGATTGATATTTTCCACAAAACTCCCTCTTTCCCTCGAAGTAGATTCCTGTTTTCTACAAAACTCATTCTACCCTGCCTACCCGCAGCCAGGCTCTCCGCTCCTTCGGAGTTCGCGCTTAAGAATAAGCGAAGCTCGCAGGGCGAACCCTATCGTATTAACACCTGCCGGTCGGCATCAAGCCGCACAAGTATAAAAATAAGGACGCTAAACGACAGTAATGATGACCCTCCATAGCTCAAAAACGGCAACGTGATCCCGATCACAGGAGCAAGCCCCACGGTCATGGATATATTAACAGCAAAGTGAAAAAACAAAATAGATGCCACACAATAAGAGTACACCCGGGTAAAAACAGACCGCTGCCGCTCGCCGACATAAATGATCCGCAGCATCAGCGACACATAAAGCACAATAAGTATAGCGCTGCCCACAAACCCAAATTGCTCACCTATGGCGCAGAAGATAAAATCGGTATTCTGTTCCGGTACGAACTGGTTTTTTGTTGAGGTGCCGTTCAAAAAACCTTTACCCCAGAAACCACCGGAACCAATGGCTATCTTGGATTGCAGCACATTATATTCAGAACTGTTGCCTTTCTTTTCTTCTCCGGCTACTAAGCGCTGGTTGTATTCATCCGGCACGTCTTTACCTATAATTGAATAAATGCGGTCTATCTGGTGCGCCTGTAATACGTGTTTAAATGCAAACGGCACCGCCACCTGCGAAAATAAAATGCAGAACAGCCAAATGCCTACTAATAACGCACGAGGCTCCCACCTGCGCCTCAGCGCAGTGCGCATCAGCCAAGCTACCAGGCCTGCCACCACAGTCAGCGCTACGAACAAGACCTTACGGTCCAGTAGTATTGTTGTCAGTACCAAAGCGATTGCGGAGAAGCCGATCACCAGCACTGTATTGGGCAGCCCTTCGCGATACATAACGAGAAAAAAACAGAAATAGACCAGTGCCAGGCCGGTCTCTTTTTGCAGGATGATGAGCAAAGCCGGAGTAAGAGCTATCGCAACGCCTACAAGCCTGTGCTTAAGCGTTTTGAAGTTGGTCTCCGGCAAAGAGAGAAATTTCGCCAGCGCCATAGCGGTAAATATCTTGGCTACTTCTCCCGGCTGAAAACGAAAACTGCCCACGCCCAGCCACGACCGGGAACCCTTTACATCCACACCCGCGAATATGGTAACGACGAGTACCGCCAGGCCTATAGTGTAGGCAAGGAAGGCAAAAGATGAAAAAAACTTGCTGTCCGTCAGCAATATCATCATACCAAGCAACAAAGAATAGCCAAACCAGATCAACTGCTTCATGTAGCTCTTATTCATCATAATGATGGATACATCAGTAGTACGGTGCTCCACGGAAAAAACAGCAAGTATGCCCACGACAACGAGGGCCACATAAAGCGCCAGCACTATCCCGTCTATCCGGTAAAACAATGATTTTCTTAATGAGCTCATTTGTTGATTTTCAAATTACTTTTTCCTTGTCTTCTGATTTATCCATCTTTCCAGCATCATTTCTGCATTTGCGCTTCGTGTACTGTCAGCTATACGTTTTCTTTCCATCCTTGCCGCATATACCTGCGCGTCATGGAGGCGCAGCACAGAGTCTATCGTATAGACATATTTGTTGATCAGGTGCGCATTAAGCATTTTATCCTCTACTGCCTTACGCTTCACAGACACACTGTCCTTAAGGTATTTTTCCATCAGCAGGCTGGCTATAGGCGCCGCCCATTCTGCTCCAAAGCCGGCATTTTCAATAGCTACTGCAATCGCGATCTTGGGGTTCTCCCGCGGCGCAAATGCAACGAACATAGAATGGTTCTGCATCTTGATCACTTCGCCATTCACAATTGCCTTATTTTCGGCAGTACCCGTTTTCGCACATACCGTTATACCTTCTATCTTCGCACCAACCGCTGTGCCACTTTCTACCACATCCTGCATAGCCTGCTGCACTATACTGAAAGTAGTATCCGGTATATTCAACACTACGTGTTTTTCCTGGTATTTCCGCAAAAGGCTGTCATTTTCGTTCCTGCCTATTGCCTTTACAAAATGCGGGGTGTAGTAATAACCCTTATTGGCGATCATGCACATGCCGTTTGCCATTTGCAGCGGCGTAACAGACAATTCACCCTGCCCCATCCCCACAAATACAACCGTGCAGGAATTCCAGGAAAATTTATACCGGTCATTGTAATACGCGGAATCAGGCACCCTGCCTGTGCCTTCAAATGGGATATCAACACCCGTCTGCCGACCAAAACCAATTGCGGAAAGGTAGTCATGCCATACCTGCAACCCGTCCCGCACACTCCCGAATTTTGAGTAGTCTATCGTTAGCCGGAATACGTGACAGAAATAGGAGTTACAGGAATGCGCGAGCGCCAGCCTGAAGTTGGCTGCGTGTCCTGCATCCTTATGTTCGCACTTTATAGGCCGCCCGCAATAGTTGTAGCTGCCATAACAAGCCAGGCCGAAATTAGGGGTTATGGCCCCGGTCGCCAGCGCTATGAGCCCGGTCATCGGCTTTATGGTAGAACCAGGCTGGTAGGTGGCCTGTATCGCCCGGTTGAACAAAGGCCGGGTGGCCAGCCGGTAGAGCATGGCGTAATTCTTAGCCCGGTCCCGCCCTCGCAAAAGATTAGGATCATAAGTAGGGCTGCTCACCATGGTAAGTATCCCACCCGTCTTAGGATCAATAGCCACCACACTGCCGATCTTGTTTTGCATCAGCTTTTCGGCATAGGCCTGCAGGTCTGCATCCAGGTATAGATCCAACTGTTTACCAGACACCTCCTGGCTATCCAGCGTTCCCCCGCGGTAAGGGTCGCGCGGGCGGTTAAACTTATCCCGCTCCAGGTAGTGCACGCCACGCTGGCCTCTCAACACTTCTTCGTATTGCAGCTCAAGCCCGCTAAAACCGGTATAGTCGCCTTGCCGGTAGGACGCATATCTTGGCCTTTTCAGCATTTCTGGCGACACCTCGCCTATGTACCCCAATACAATACCGGCGCTTGCATTTTCATATTCCCTTATGTTGCGTTCCACAAGCTCAAACCCGGTGAACATGTAGGCATTCTCCTGGAAACGCGCCGTCTGTTCCTGGCTGAGCTGCTCCATGAACGGGCTTTGCCGCACATCAATATTCCTGGAAAGCACACGTTCCATGATTTTCTTGTATCCCGCCTTGTCTATATCCAGTGCCGCGCAAAACTGGGCAGTATCAAAGGTCTTAGGCACGTTATGCGGCGTTACCATCAGGTCGTAAATGGTAGTATTGGAGAGCATTACCTTTCCTTTTCTGTCCAGTATTGCTCCCCTTGGCGGATAAACGACCTTCTTGTAAATGGCTATATCGTTGGCTAATATTTTATACTTGGATTCAAAATTCTGAAGAAAAAAAAGCCGCAGCAATATTATAGACGCAACGCCTATAAATATAAAGCTAATGACGTATTGGCGCGGGTTTTGCGCAGCAGACATACCTGTGAACCGTTATGAATAAAAACGTACACAAACCTACCATAAAAAGGTGTGCCGGATGTAAGCCGCATCGTTAAAAAAACCAAGTATTTATACAGTTAGGTGGGTAAATAGGGAATAAAAAATGTTTGTTTATGTAAAAACGCATAATTACCTTTGCAGCCCCTCGTTTTGGCGGGGTTGGGTCAGTCCGATGGTGTAACGGTAGCACCACAGTTTTTGGTACTGTTTGTCTAGGTTCGAATCCTGGTCGGACTACATTTTAAGAGAAAAGCCGCCATTTAATGGCGGCTTTTCTGTATTTTACATTGTCGTGCTTCGCCAGATCATAACCCCGTTAGAGCCGTCATTTACTTTACAGTTCCCAACGGTTATGCTGGGAAAAACGGTAGAGATAATTGCATTTGAACTAAACGAACAAACAGGCGAACCACCGGCGAGTAATAATAGTGATAAAATATTGCGCTTCAAACAGATTGAAGACTTTACAAAGACAAATTGGTTGATTTGGGTAATTTTAAGGTTAACCGTGCGGAGGCAAATAACTATGATAACTAACTCCAAAGAATAATCATATGGCACATGAAATATCAAAAAAGGGCTTAGCCATATTTGAACAGATAAAGCAGATTGACGAAAGCGGGATTGAATTTTGGAGCGCCCGTGATCTTGCTAAAGTGCTTGATTATGCTGAATTCCGAAACTTCAAACCTGTCATAGAAAAGGCAAAAGATGCTTGTACAAATAGCGGGCAGAGCGTTGAAAACCATTTCGTGCGTTTCCACGAGATGGTCAAAATTGGCTCGGGTGCAGAACGGCGTTTTGACGATGGAATAAAGCTTTCAAGATATGCATGTTATCTTATAGTTCAAAATGCCGATTCTGCGAAAGAAGTCGTCGCTTTAGGGCAAACTTATTTTGCGGTACAAACCCGTTTGCAGGAAATTCAGCAGATGGATGAATATCAGCAATTAAATACCGAAGATGAAAAACGCCTCTTTCTTCGTAATGAAATGGCAAAACACAATACTCATTTGGCCGCAGCAGCAAAAAATGCGGGGGTGATTGAGCCGATTGATTATGCAATATTTCAAAACCATGGCTATATCGGCCTATACGGCGGGCTTGATGCAAAAGGAATACACAAAAAGAAGGCACTTAAAAAAAGTGAAAATATACTTGACCACATGGGTAGCACTGAGTTGGCGGCTAATCTATTCCGCGCTACTCAAACAGAAGAAAAGCTACGCAGGGAAAATGTAACTGGTAAACAAAAAGCAAATCAAACACATTTCGAAGTAGGTAAAAAAGTGCGCCAAACAATTAAGGATTTAGGCGGTACGATGCCGGAACGCTTGCCGGTAGCCGATAGCATAAAAAAACTGGAAAACAAAAAAGACAAGCCCATGCTGAAAGGCACAAATAAAAAATGAATAACGTCCCGCTTTAAAAATAATCATTTCCCGCTTACTAAATAGCAATATCAATTTCTTCAAATCCTCTATGAAAAGGTTCGGGAATAATCCAACCGGGACTACATAAGCTAGCGAAATCATCCATTTCAAAAAACAATCCCGGCATTAATTCATGCCGGGATTGTTTGTATTTGCAAATATATGTTTCTGGCTTCGCGGCAACCCAGGTTCGCTGGCATCTTAGCTGCTGCCTAAGTACTATTAGTCAACAAATATCCGGTAATAATATTGCTTTCCACCCTTTGTTGCAACAAGGATGTATGTACCGTATGGCAGATCATTGACCGGGATCGTGGTCTTGTTATCACGAACAAACCATTCACGTACTTTTTCACCCAAAATATTAGTGATGACCAAAGTCGATGGCTCATTGGTTTGCGAGTTAAACTCAACTGTTATTTCATCGTGCGACGGATTAGGATAAACGAGGACACCCAGTGTCTCTCCTTTTGCAAGCATTGCCGAAAGCGTAGTATCACAATGGGAAACACTGAAAACAGTAACGACATATTTGGCAACGGTGCTACCGCAGCTATTTGTAAGGGTGTACTTTACCGAATCCACCCCAGAGCTTATTCCTGTTACTACCGCTGACCCTCCGCTCCCAGCTACGCTGGTATTGCCTGTAACGGCGCTCCATGTGCCCCCGGATAAAGACGAGGACAGTGTTATCTGGGCTCCGGGGCACAGAGTATCAGGGCCTGCAATCACCGCCAGCGCAGGCAATCCGTTAACTGTAACAGTCTTCTCCATATTGTACACGCCACAAGCATTGCTGAAATGGTAAGTTAAGATAACACTTCCCGCCGCCACACCTGTAACAGCGCCTGTCCCTGACCCAATTGTTGCTACCGATGTCGATGAGCTGCTCCATGTGCCGCCGCTTACGCTGTCTGTAAGCGCAATAGTTGCCGAAACACATAGAACAGACGGGCCTGTAATTACAGAGGCCGGACGCACCACCGCTATGGCTATGGTCGATACGTCCGTTGTGCACAAGCCAGTGTGTGAATAAGATATAGTCGCATTTCCCGCCGCTACGCCCGTTACCACACCAGAGCTGCCCACAGTGGCAACAGACGGGTCGGAACTGCTCCAGGTACCACCACCCGTGGTATCGGAAAGAGTGGTCATTGCCCCAACACAAATAGAATCTATACCTGATACATTGCCGATTGTCACGGCTTCGTACGCACCCTTATCTACAGTGCCCCCAATGATGCGGGTCGTACCGCGCACATCAACGAGTTCTGTAGGTAATACGTAATCATTATTTCCGGTGTTCACTGCAGGGCTGCAATTTGTCAGCGCAAGGCCATCGTCCGCCGTTTTCCATATTCCGTCCGCTCCTGCAAAATTTGTGGAATCAACAAATTGCGGATTGGTGCCGGTGGATATGTTGTTGTAGAAGTAATACAGTCCCGTTCCTCTCAGTGCGGTATCTCGTGAGCTTCCGGCAAATGGCCCTGTGGCGGCTGACTGGAAAAATATGTTATTGTACATTGTCAGGTAGCAGGACGTTCCCGCGGATGCGATCGATCCTCCAGTTGAAGCCGTATTATGAGCGAAAGTATTATTGCAGACAAAATGGGAGGAACCGGCAACAGAGAGCGCACCGCCGGAAGCAGTAGTTGAATTGGTGCTTTGATTATTCGCAAAAATGTTATTTACGAGTGTATCATTTCCACTGAATAAATAGGAGTATATGTTGTAAACAGATATCGCGCCCCCGAAATAGTAGCCGTTGTTTCCGGTAAAAATATTACCGTCGCTTTTTAAGACTGAGGTGCCCGAGCCCGAGCCGAATGTACCCATGAATGCAATGGCACCACCTCCATCATATGCCGTATTATTGGCAAATATGCTTCGCTTTACCTGGAGAGAGGTGTTATTGTCCATAAAAATAGCGCCGCCATCATTTGCATAGTTGTTTTCGAAAAGGCAACTGTCTATCAAATTAGGTGTAGTCTGGCAATAAAGGGCGCCACCGGATATTCCCGACTGGTTAAAATCAAAATGACAGCCATAGATATACATGCCACTCCCGTAATTGTAAACTCCAGTTCCTGATCCCCCGTATATATAGGTGTCGTTCAGATGTAGAATGCTGTTTTGGTCATTGAATATGCCGCTGGTGTTGCCACCTGTATTATTCGTTATACTGCAATTATTAACCCACATAGTCCCTCCATCAGCACCCGTCGAAATCGCGCCTCCGTAAGGCGACGTATTATGATCGAACAAACACTGAGCTATGCTGTCGGTAGAGGCGTCACTATATATCGCTCCGCCTTGGCCATAGGTAGTGCCATTCGTATTTGTCAAAAAACTGTCGTTGGTAAAAGTTACAGCAGAAAGCGAATCATAAACAGCGCCCCCATAGCTCTGGTCGCCCCCGTATGCATGACTGTTGGCGTTACCGCTGAAATATGAACTATCAATGCTCACTGTTGACGAATTATTAAAAATAGCCCCGCCAAATGCGCCAACATGAGACAGCGAACTACCGCCCGTAGAATAAATATCCTGTATGTAGTTGGAATTAAAAGAGCAATTAACTATTTGCGTGTTTGAATTAAAATTGACCATTGCGCCGCCAGCCATATAGTGGCCGCCCTCCTGGTTTTTGCAGATGTTAGATGTAAAGCCGCAGTATGTGACGGTTGGACTGGAACAGTTGTTGAAATATATCGCCCCGCCTGCAGCAAATGGGTCCACACCACGTTGAATAAAACACTGATTACCGTTAAAACTACATCTCGTAATGATAAGGTTGCTTGTAGTGGCATAAATGGCCCCGCCATATATATTGCATGCTGCCGCCGTAGAAGAATAGTCATCGCTCAATATATTGTTTGTAAATTTTGATTTTTCTATTACTGCAGGAGAGTTACTTACATACATTGCGCCGCCAAATGCCTGTGTTGACTCGGAATTCATGGTGTTGTTACTGAACGTACAACTGCGGATAACAAGTTTGGAAGATAGATTGTTCATCAGGACAAGCCCAGCCCCATTGCACCGGCCAATACTGGAACCATTAAATACTTTGCTCCCTGCACTTCCGCCAATTCCATCGCGGAAGGTAAAGCCATCTATTACCACGCTGTCTGCAGTCGCCGACATACCGGCTACAACGGCTACGTGATAGACATTACCGGATCCTAAAGAGCCTTCCAGGTAGGTAATATTGGAGGGGATGCGGGCGCCTAAAGTTGTTTCTGTACCGCCAAAACCGCCATATATTTTAAGTGTCTTGCCAATACCATCTCCCCTGTATATGGCAAATGAAGTATCCTGATGGTCTGCAGGTAATACGGAGATGCCATCAATAGGTGTATATGTTCCAGCGGCTACCCAAATATCTACCTCGGCGGCAGAGCTGCTTTGCGCCACAGCAAGCGCTTTGGTAACATCGCGGAATGCAGCGCCCCAGCTCGTTCCGGGATTAGAATTGCTGCCGGTGCCGTAATTCACATAATAAACAGTCTGGGCTATTGTTGGAGATTGGGCCAGTGGGAAGAACAGCACTAATACGGGTATGTATTTCATATATATATTTGGCTAAAAATAGTGAACTAGTTTAAATTGTATGTTAAGTTTTTGAGGGATAAGCCATACACAATATTTTAATACATTTCCCGTTTTATTGGTAACTTTATTTACCCCAAATCTTTAAAATCGAACCCCATGAAAAGGTCTTTTCTGCTATTGTTCGTATTTGCAGCTATTTGCTCTTCCGCCTTTGCACAGCAAACTTTTGAAGGCCACTACGGCAACCAGAAATTGGATGTGGCTTATTCAGCAGCGGCTACCAGTGACGGTGGCTACATCATCACAGGGCTTACGCAGAGCATGGTGGACTCTAACGGCGACATTGTGGTGATAAAGGTATCTGCACATGGCGATACTACGTGGTCGCATACTTATGGCGGGCCCTTCCTGGAAGGAGGCAACTTCGTAATGCAGACCGCTGATGGTAATTACATGGTATCCGGTCACACACAGGACTTTGGTGCGCAGGACTGTGATGCATTCCTGCTGAAGCTGGACCAATATGGCAACAATATGTGGATCAAAACCTACGGCGGCGATTCCGACGACATCAGCGAAAGCGTGGTAGAGCTACCCGGCGGCGGCTATGTGATAGGTGGAATGACTGCAAGCTATGGTAATGTGGGCGTGAGCATGAACCGGCATTTGTACTTTATTAAAACAAACAGCACAGGAGATACGATCTGGACAAAAGTGTATGCAGGCAGTGGTGTGGAAGAATGTTATTCAATTGCTGCGATGCAGGATGGTGGTTTTCTGGCCGCCTGCTGGACCACAAGCTGGGGCAATAGCCTGGGCGATGGGTGGCTGGTGCGCCTCAACTCAATCGGTGACACATTATGGACCCGGTTTTATAAAAACGGAGCCGATACACGCCTTTACAAGATATTGCCAACGATGGACAATGGCTTCATACTTGCGGGTTACACAACTGCCGCAGGCGACTTGAATACTGGTTTGATTGTAAAACTGGATGCGAACGGCAATGAGATCTGGAAGAAAACGTTCGGTAATTCATCCGCCTCGGTCATTCTTCACGATGTTACCCAACTGCCTACCGGTAACTTCATGTTCACAGGCAGCAGCTTCACTACTACCACTACCGGCAATGTGTATATACTCACTACAGACGCTAACGGAAACAAACTCACAGACCAGCTTTGCGGCGGCACAAACTCCTGGGCAAATACAATAGCCGCCCAGGGCAATAACAGCTACCTGGTGGCCGGCTCTGCCGCAAAGTACGGGGACCCTGATGGCGACCTGTATTTTATGGAAATGGATAACACGATCTCCGCCCATGTAACTACCGCAACCGCACAGCAGCCACGCCTGTACCCTAACCCTATAAGAGAACAGCCTGCAATTGTTTTACTGCCAGAAGCAGAGGCGAACGGAACAGTACATATTGATATTTTCACAAAAGACGGACGCAATGTGTATAGCAACGATAATATCCGCGCGAAGGATATTGTTATCAGCAGGGAGCAATTCCCGCCTGCGCAATACCACTTCCGTATTATCTGTAAAGATGAAGCCCAATATACAGGGGAATTTGTAGTGGAGTAACCTGACCTAATGCGATCGGCGCTCAAAAAGCGGCAGACGTACTTCATTGGCTACTGCCATCGCCAGTTTCTTTCCGTCCTCGCTGAATGGCCAGTAAAACAGGTTCTTTACAGGATTATCCTTGCGAATAGCGTTGATGGCATTTATGGTAGTTTTCTTCGCAAGGCCCTTATGCCGGAATTCAGGCAATACGCTTGCAGAGCAAAGATATACAGCATCATATGCTGCACCCACAGGCGTTTCATCTACCAATCCTTTCTCAGATATAGCCCCGGAAATAAAACGCTCCATTACTTTGTGGAGCGTAGGTATCACCAATATCCACACAATAGGCCCATCGTCATTGGCCACTTCCGACAACGTAGCCGGATGGAGCTCGTGTACATGCGCGATCACGTGTTCGTCCACATCCAGTTGCTCAGGGTCATTCTTCACATCGAAGAATTCCGTTACTAACTGAATCATCCGTTCATAATTATTGGCCATATTATTTACAGCAAACCTCGATCAATTTTATTAAAAAAACCAAATTGAAATAGTATTCAACTTGTGGCAAATGAGGCTGTACAAATGCCTTTGTAGGCAACTCATTTTACTTCACCAGCTCCTTCGGAGACGGCTGGGGAGAGGTATCAACCCGCTTGTGGCACCGAATGCAACGCTATCCTATTACCCTCAGTGTCCAGAAACACCGCCATATAGCCATACTCCGGTGATATTTGTGTTTTGGGCACAACAATTTTGCCGCCTGCTGCATCTATTTTATCCAGTACATTTTGCACATCGGGATTACCATTCAAATAGACCATCGGCCCGTCGGTAGCAGATGATTTGTAGAACTCTTTGTTATACACGAGCGCCCCGCCTATATTCATCGGATTTTCAATGGGGAACATCCGCATCTGGATCTGCGGCGTATCAAACGGTATCATTGTAATGCCAAAAATGGCCTCATAAAATTTCTGTGCCCTGTTTATATCTGTCGTTGGTATCTCGAACCAACTGATCACGTTTGTAAATACCATAGATTCAAATTTAGCTATTGCCCGGTATTTCCCAGCATTTCGATACCAAATTTTCACGCTTAGCGGTCTTAAAAACAAAATGAGTAAAATTGCGAGCTTGGCGCCTTTGCGAGAAATCTTTTTTACCTCTTTGCGGGAGACCATTAAAACTGGAACTGCACACTCCCAAAAATACCGAAGTACCGCGTCTTATTCTCGCTGGATTGCGGCGTAGGTGATACACGCCAGTCAAAGTCTATACGGAATATCTTGAAGATGTTTGACACACCTGTACCCAGCTCCAGGTATGGGTTGCCCTGCAATGTGCGGAACGGGAATAGCCCATTCAGGTTCAGGTTTGTGTTTGCATTGCTCAGCGAGCCAATAACACCCTTTGCCGTCCAGAATTGCCGGAACTTGAGCTTTTTCAGCAACGGTATGTAGTTAAAAACACCACTCCCTATTGTATGTTCTATATTAAATCCAGCATACTGATCGCTTACGAATTCGTAAGTATTCATCATCTCAAAAGCATACTTATTATAATAGAGGTATTCATTGCCCGGTGAAATCTCAAGTAGCGGATAAGGCAGTGTACCGAAATATTTTCCTGCAAACACATTGTAGTATAAATGCCCGAACGGCGGGATGTTGATGCTCTCCGTAACAGACATTCTTACCTTCTGATATTGATAAGCGCTGTTGAGCAGATTTTTGAGACCGGCATCTGCTTCAATATCCACTATTGGGTATTTACTGCCCACGTTCACCCGCAGGTACTGGCCCTCTATGTACTTCTCTTTGTAGGCATACCGCAGTTCCACTCCTACTTCGCTGCTCACTACATTATTGCTTGGGTTGCCATTGTAATCTTTAAAGATACCATAAGACGGCAATGGCGCATAAGGCGTAAACTGTGCATGCTGCAATATAAGCCGGTGGCTGAACCCGCTGAAATATTCCTTGTAAAATTCGAACCGCTGGTCATCTGAGAACGCCAGCTTCCACGGTATGCCCGGCTTCCGGAACAGCGAGCTGAATATATTGTCTGACCCCAACTGGTCATAATAATTAGTCGCTTGGTTTATGTCATGCACATAGTAGCCATACACATACATTCGCGGATGGCGGTCGAGCAGCCATATCCCTGTAAAGCCATACTTAAACCGCTTGTCCTTATCGCCATATGCAAGGAAGCCGGTGACATGCGCGTCTTTCACAGACCTTGGTGTGCCCAGCGATAGCCGGAACCGGTCGCCCTCTACAGGGTTATGGCTATAGATGTAAAAATACGGCCCTAGCTGTATGGGCCCTACATCCTGCACACCGCTGGCAAGGAACGTGATGAATTTCTTATAGAAAGTGGTAATGGGCATACTGTTTATGCTGTCCACCATTTTGTTTATCTTCTTCTCATTTTTTGAAAGCGTATCCGGCCTGTTCTGCGCCCACCAGTCCGCAGCCCTGTGCTTGGAGCTGTCTGGTGCTATCACTTCTTCTTTCCAATTGGGATTGTCGAGCGCACTGTCAACCGATGGGCTGTTGATAACCACATTGTGATAGGTGGTAGTCTTCCGGCCTATCATACCGGGCAATTTGTTAGAACTGTATGCGCTGAAGGTAGCTATGAATTTGTCTTTCACAGGAAACCAGAAAGTATCCACCGGTGCAAACTCCTGGTACAGGCTTATCTTATCCACCCAGTTTATGTTCGCCAGCTTAGATACATCCATGCTCATACGCTCTATCGCAAAAATAGAGTCAACTACCCAGAAGTCGCCCGTAAAGCAGTTCTCCCCTTCTCTCCTTGGCTTAAACTGTACTAATATGATGTTGTGCCCGTATGCCCTTTGTGTATCCTTGATGCTGTATTTATAATGAAACAACGCATCATTACTGATAGGGCTTACGTATTTCTTATCCAGCACGGGAATATAATTTTTATAGACATTCACATTCTGGTATAGTGCGCCCAGGTATTTATTGATGTTAGGGTTGTTCACACCCTTTGCCATGCTGCCCTTTATTATTTCCCGCTGTTTTTTCGGTTGGTGCCTGAAGTAGTAATCGGATATGGTTTCCGTCATGTACAGCGGCAGGTAGGGCTTGGATTCGGTTGAGGTATCCAGTCCATCGAATATAAAGGCATAACTTTTAAGTATAGGTATCTTCTCAAATTGCGACTTCGTCATATGCTGCAGGTCGGCTTCCAGCCTGTTGTACGCCTCATATTTGTAGTTCTCCGCCTTGTCCGGATTGTTATAGGGCTTTCTTGCTATGATATGCCGCATCAGTATCACTGCAGGGTCCTCCCCTGCATGAAAGACCACCTCATTCAGCTCGCTTGCAGAACGGTCCATATCAAATATAAAGTTATACTCGTGCTGGCTTTTACGCAGCAGTTTGTTTACCGGCTTATACCCAAGCGCACCTATCCGCAAAGTGTCTGACGGCAGTTTATCCGTCCTGATGATAAAGTTGCCATTGAGGTCTGCTGACGTCCCGGAATTGGTATGCGGAAAAGTAACCACTGCAAAGGGTATTCCTTCACCGGTATTCCTGTCCTCTACTTTCCCGTTGATTACATAGCCATTCTGCTCCGGCAAGGTGGGCTTGCTTTTTACAGACGTAGTATCTATATCGGGGGTTGGCAGGCTTTCAGTGGTATCTGGCTTTGGGGTTATAATTACCTTCCTCGTTGTATCGCTTGCCTGCGGATTAGGAATAGGGATGGTGTCGGTTGCCTGGGCAAACAATGTTGTATTCAATAACAATGACCAAACAATAAAAAGACCCCGGAACACCATAGAATAATACCACTCAATCTTTCAGCAAAGTAATGAATTGCTGCAAGGAATAAAAGAATCAATGTTTTCGGGTGTAGCACAAATCACATTTTTTCAAATAAAATTTTAATAACCCCGGCCTTTAGGTCGGGGGTGCATAAAATATAACTCCTTGGCTTTGCCCAAAATACAGTACTCCGGCATGTTCGTAGTGTGTTTTTTTCGGAACGTTACTTCAGTGCATCCATTATCTTTGAACAAGAAAACATCCATCATGGAAAAAAGAAAGCTCGGCAATACTGGCATCTATGTTGCCCCACTCGCCCTCGGCACTAATGTATTTGGCTGGACTACCGACCAAACCAGATCATTCCAGGTTTTAGACGCATTTGTTGATGGCGGGTTTAACCTCATCGACACGGCAGACAGCTACTCAACATGGGCACCCGGAAACCACGGTGGAGAATCGGAAACCATAATAGGCAACTGGCTGAAAAAAAGCGGAAAAAGAAACGAAGTGGTGTTGGCAACAAAAGTAGGGGCAGATATGGGTGATGGCAGGAAAGGGGTATCAAAAAACTATATACTCAAAGCCGTAGAAGATTCATTGAAACGACTGCAGACCGATCACATAGACCTTTATCAAAACCACTTTGACGATGGCGTAACACCCGTCGAAGAAACTATGGAAGCCTTTTTTCAGCTCACTAAAGATGGTAAAGTAATTGCCTGCGGCGCCTCCAACATAACCCCCGAACGGCTGAAACAATCTCTTGATGCGAGCCGGCAAAACAACATCCCTGCCTATGAAACCCTGCAACCGCACTACAATTTATACGACCGCGAAAACTACGAAAAGAACTACGAACACATATGCATCGAAAATAACCTCGGCGTCATCTGCTACTTCCCGTTAGCCAGCGGCTTCCTCACCGGCAAGTACCGCACAGAAGCCGACCTCACCAAAAGTGTACGAGGTAGCAGTATGCACAAATTCATGAATGAGCGCGGCTTTCAGATACTTAAAGCACTTGATGAAGCAGCTAAGGAACACAAAGCAACACCCGCCGCAATCGCGCTCGCATGGCTCATGGAGAGACCTTCCATTACTGCGCCCATCGCTAGTGCTACGTCTGTAGAACAGTTGAAAGAATTGATGAGTGCGGCAGAAATAAATCTTGATGAAAACGCGAATGCCCGACTAAATGCCACTTAAAAAACAGTTGATCTGATTGAGTAATAGCCGAATAGCGTTTGTCATGGTGAGAATCAATTTGGTTGCACCACAATCATAAAGCAAATAACAAAATAGAGCATGGTTTGTAAGGGACTGTCTCGCGCTTGGAATTTTATTATGGGAATTTATTCCCCCTTATCATTGCGCGCAAAAAAAAGTATTGAAATCATCAATCCAAATTCCAATCCGGAGCAAAGCGGAAGGGCCTAATCCCCAATTCCAACAAGATCATAAACCTTTATCTCATTATACAGCGTATCCCGCTCCACAGGTATTCTGCCTACCGCATGTATCATATCACAAAGCTCTTCTGTGCTCAGCGAAGGTTTTTGCTCTTCTGCCCCCGCCATAGAGTATATCTTGGTGGTATCATCTATGGTGCCGTCCAGGTCATTCACACCAAAGGAAAGTGAAAGCTGCGCAGTCTGTCGTCCCAGCATTGGCCAGTAGGCTTTCAGGTTACGGAAGTTGTCCATGAAAATGCGGGCAATGGAATACAGCCGCAGGTCTTCCACAATCGTTGACTCCGCTATATGCGACATATCATTGTCCTTATTTCGGAATTTGAGCGGGATAAAGCAATTGAACCCACCCGTCTTATCCTGTAACTGACGCAGGCGGCTCATATGGTCTATCCGGTGTTCATATTTCTCTATGTGCCCGTAAAGCATAGTTGCATTGGAGTGCATGCCCAGGTTGTGGGCTACTTCGTGTATATGCAGCCATCCTGTGCCATCTACTTTGTCGGCACAGATCACATTACGCACATCCGGGTGAAAAATCTCCGCCCCGCCGCCCGGCATAGATTGCAGCCCGGCCTCTTTCAGTTTTTTCATGCCGTCTTCTATGCTCAGCTTTGCCTTGCGGATCATGTAGTCCAGTTCCACTGCGGTGAAACCCTTTATGTGCAGGTCGGGCCGGTGCGCCCTTATCTTGCTCAGCAGCTCGCAGAAGAATTCCAGGTTCATTTTAGGGTGTACCCCGCCTACTATATGCACCTCTGTTACAGGCTGCCCATCATACTTACGCACTATGTCCAGCATCTGCTCCATGCCCAGTTCCCAGCCATCATCACGGTGCTTATACTGCCGCGAGTACGAGCAGAAATTGCACGTGAACACGCATACATTCGTAGGCTCTATATGAAAATTCCGGTTAAAGTACACTTTGCCGTGGTGCAAGCTATCCGCCACATAGTTAGCCAGCGCCCCTACGAAGCCCAGTTCCCCTTTTTCAAAAAGAAGAACGCCCTCCTCTTCCGAAAGGCGTTCCCCGTTTTGTACTTTATCTGCTATAGTAAACAGGTTTTTATCTAAATTCGATTGTCTTAAAACTTCAGCAAGATTCAGTGGCTTCGCGATCATTGTAACAATATTTTCCGGGTAACACTTCCGGATGCAAAGTTACATTTTACGAAGTAAATACCCTTACTCAATCCTGATAGGTCTATAGAATAATAATCTTTATTCTGGCCGTTTATTACTGCCACTTGCTGGCCCAGTAAGTTAACAACAACTATATTATTTAGTGTCTCTGCCTGCGAGTTCACAGAAATGTTGATCTCGCCGCTGGTAGGGTTAGGATATACGCTCAGGCTGCTTTTCAGTTCTGTTGGCGATGGCGCTACACCAGTTGAAGTGCAGGCTATCAGCAGGCTTGGGTTCTGGGTAAGGTTATAATTCTCCCCTATTGTGCCATACCCGGTAGCCCCGGTTGCGCTGCCAGCAGGTACAAGCACCATAGAAGCCATTGCATTGGCCTGGTCTGTGGTAAACATGTGCATAGCGCCATCATCCGTATAGTCCATGTAGCTGAGGCACGCTATACCAATGGGCTGTGTGTTTACAGAACCGTGCATATTGCAGCAGTCATTGTAAGTGCCCCCGGCAATAGTATATGTTGGGCTTCCATAAACAGCCTGGGACTCAGGTGGTGTATCATCAAGGCCATCATCTGCGCCAATAACGGTGTCAGCTGCGCTGCATGCTGTAACGCCAGACCATGGGCAGTAACCATCGCCGGGATAATATGGAGCTCCGCCATACGGGCCATCATCGCCCCACGGATGCCATATTTCAAAGAAGTGGCCTGTTTCATGGGTAAGTGTACGTCCAAGATTATACGGAGTAAACCAGGAACCTGTACCAGGGTCTGACCCAGTAGGGCCGGTTGATCCTAATGTGTTATAAAGAATGTCCACCCCCATCTCACCAGAAGCGGCCCATCCCCCGGTCACATCACTTTTAGCCGTGGTAATACCAAGAAGGTCAGTTGAGCCTCCTGTATAGTTTACGCACCATACATTATAATACTTTGTATTGTCCCACGCGGCAAGCCCCGTGCCAGCTGTTTTTTCAAGCGGAGAGGTCTCATTTTCCACATCAAATCCTGCATCAGCAGTGGTTGTCCCGGCGATTATCTTTACTTCATAACCCGGCGAGCAGTTGCCGCTGGGGTCCACGCGTGCCAGGCCAAAATGGATACCGACATTGGAATACAATGTTTTCCACCCGGACGGTATCAGCACAGAGTCCGAATTTTCTTGATTATAGTCGTGGTTCAGCACAGCAATTTGAGAATCACAACGTTTGATGATGCCCGCAGTGCCGCCCATGTCGTTGAATTGCGCCGAATCAACAACTATATGGAAAATAATAGGAACAGCGGAAATAGCCGTCGTCCTTTCCTCGCTTCCCTGCATTTTATACTGCTTGTAGAAATCAGCAGCAGGTTGTAATGATGCCTTTTGGTCTTTCAGAAATTGCGCATACTCCGGATGTTTGGCTATCATAGCTGCATGTTTTTTCTGCATGCCGCATTTCGTCGGATGTGCGGTTTGCGCAAACGCCATGGTACAAGACCAGATTACCGCACTCAGTAATAGTATTGTCTTTTTCATATAAATTTAATTACGTCAAAAAATGAGCATTATTCTTAGAATCCCAGGTGAATCAAACCGCCCCATCTATATTTAGACCGCCCTGATTCTAAATAGTTTAAGTAAAAATTAAAGATCGTAAGTAACTTGTTTATGGGCAAAGAAAACGCCTACCGACCTGGCAAGCGTTCTCTTTGTACATATCAATACAGTATTCTTTTATTGTAACACGATCTTCCTTGTAACACTACCCGATGCAAAGTCGAACTTAACAAAATAAATGCCCTTGCTGACACCAGATAAGCTCAAAGTATAATAGTCTAACCCTGGAACGCCCTTTACAGCAGCTACCTGCTGGCCCAGCAAATTAAAGACAGTTATATTATTGAGTATTTCCGCCTGTGAATTGATCGATACATTGACCGCTCCGTTAGTAGGGTTAGGATAAACGCTCAGGCTGCTGTTTAGTTCGGTAGGCGATGGCGCAACTCCTGTGGAAGTGGAAGTACAAGCTACGAGCAGGCTGGGATTTTGTGTTAGGTTATAGTTCTCACCAACAGTGCCTATTTGAGTCGCTCCGGTAACGCCAGTAGCTGGCACAAGTACCATAGATGCCATAGCTGCGGCCTGCATAGTTGTAAACATGTACATAGCATCATCATCGGTATAGTCCATATAGCTGAGACAAGCTATACCTATTGGCTGCATATTTACGGTTGAGCTATCCATGCAAGCATCGGTTATAGTTCCGCCAGGCACCGTGTAGGTTGGGTTGCCATATACATTATCAGCCTCGGGAGGTGTGTCTGATAATCCATCGTCTCCGCCGGTTGAAGGAGTCCAGGGGCAGGCACCCCCATCATCACCCCACGGGTGCCATATCTCGAAGAAGTGGCCGGTTTCGTGCGTTAATGTGCGGCCCAGGTTATAAGGGAAAGGCCAGCCAGCCGTGCCGCCTGTACCTGGAGGAACAACACCGTCCTGTGCCGTGCAGCCTAATGTATTGAACAGGATCACAACGCCCATTTTAGTCGAAGTTGCTCCATCCGACTTTGGCTGGGTAATACCCAGTAGGCCATTTAAGCCCCCAAGAAAATTAGTGCACCATACGTTGTAGTATTTCGATACATCCCATGCGGCAAGGCCTGTGGATGCAGATTTCACCTGATTGATACTCGAAAAGCCGCCGTCTGTAGTCGTGGAACCCGAGATGATCTTCACTTCATAACCCGGAGAGCAGTTACCGCTGGGGTCGATCCTCGCCAGGCCAAAATGAATACCCACATTACCATACAAGGATTTCCATGACGATGGAATTTTAGTCGAATCCGGGTTTTGCCGGTTATAATCTCTGTTCAGCACTGCGATCTGCGAGTCACACCGCTGTATAATACCTGCAGTGCCACCCAGCAAATTGAACTGTGCAGAGTCAACAAGGATGTGGAAAATAATAGGAACAGCAGAAACAGCAGTAGTACGCTCCGTCTCTCCCGACCGCTCCAACTGCATATAATAATCCGCAGCAGCCTGCAAAGAATTCCGCTGTGCAGCTAGTTTTGCCGCATAGCTAGGATCCTGCGCCATCATCTCATTGTGGTATGCCTGCATACCACACCTGTTATAATGCGGCTGTGTTTGTGCTAATACAGCGGTATGCAGCAGCACACTTCCGCCAAGCAGGAGTAAAATCTTTTTCATTATTTAAGTTTGTTAAAAGAAAGTAAAAATGCGATCAAAACAAAAGTAAGAAATCAGATGTATATACAACCACCACATGAAGTAATTATTATCATTTGAAGGTCATATTATATCTCTTTGGGGTAAATACCAGAAATAGAGGGGTGATTTCCTAGCTTTACGACTAATGTCTAATTTACCCTTTCTTCCGGCTGTTGATCTCATCCCTGATATGAATGGCTCTTACATAGTCTTCCTGCTCCAGCACTTTTTGCAGCAACTGGTTCAGCTCTTCCAGGTTCATGCCTTTCATTTCCGTATCAGGTACGGCCTTGCTGCCCACAGGTATCTGGGCTGCTTTGGAATCAGATGCCGGCTCCCCTGCCCCTTCAGGCTGGTCCAGGTATAGCCCTGCCGCCTCCAGTATATTTTCGTAGGTATATATCTTACAATTAGCGCGCACCGCCATAGCCAGCGCATCCGATGTGCGGGAATCTATTTCTATGCTTTCATCATCATGGTGGCAGATCAGCTTGGCGAAAAAGATGCCTTCTTCCAGTTTATAGATGATCACTTCATTGAGCTCTATGCCGAACGTGGTCATAAAATTGGCAAACAGGTCGTGCGTCAGCGGCCGGCTGGGCTGCATCCGCTCCAGTGCCACCGCTATAGCCTGCGCCTCAAAACCACCTATTACTATCGGCAACCGGCGAAGTCCATTCACCTCACCAAGCACCACTGCATAAGAATGTGTTTGGGTAATACTGTGTGACAAAGCAACAATTTCTAATTCTATCTTTTTCATCTGATCTGTATGTACTTACCGCCTATTACTTTGTGAAGGTAATAATTTTTACAAAAAATCATTCCGTCACCGAAAAACAACAAAAAATCAAATCAAGCGCTACTGTCGCCAAACTCCAAACTGTCCTATTACGCGCACTTAGCGGGCTTAAAAACGAAACGAGGAAATTGCGGGCTTGGCGCCTTTGCGAGAGACCCTTTTACCCCTCTTGCAACCTCGCTTCGCGGCCTTAAAAAAAAATGAGCTTTGCACACTTTGCGGGAGAAAATTTTGCGCACTTTGCGTGAAATTTTTTTCTCCTAAAACAGCGTAGGCGCTTCCGGCTCCCCATTCTCATCCACCGCATCAGATACCAGCGATATTTCCTTCAGGTCATCCCCCGCCAGGAAGCTCCCTATTGTTTTCCAGCCGGTTATATCTACCGTTTCATGCAGCGCCACAGTCTCTTCTTTCCAGTCTGTTTTCTTTTTTCCTTTCCTCAGTATCACTACCGGCTCCTGCCGTGTAGTCACCAGCTCCAGGTAGTTGCCCGGCCCTTCCTTAATAAATGTATAGCGGCTCTTCAGCGTCTGGCTCTCCACCAGGAACCGCTTCACATTGAAATGCTTGCTCTTGGCGTCAAAATAAACCGCGGTGATCACTTTTTCCGGGTGAAATTTCTCTATCAGCACCACATTGTCCGCGTCATAGCGGTTGGTAACATCACAAGCCGTTACCTCGTAAGTCCCGTCTTTATAAAATGTGATAATGCGGTCGGTCTCGTCAAATCTGCCCAGCAGCATACCATGGGCATCCTTGTTCAGCCTGCCCACGCTGTCGTCATACCATATCTGCGGCGCAGAGAGTGTGGAACGGCCCTTTTCTTTCAGCTTCACACCCTTCACCGGGTACTTGGTTACCTGGTTGCCCTGCGCGCCCCTGCTCTTTATTTCCAGGTCTGCAAATGAATAGTCAAACACCTTGGTTCGCGCCTTGCTTGTTGGGTGCAGGTTTATGGTCACAACCTCTGCCTCACCGTTGGGGTTCACGGTAAAGTATTGCACCTTGCTGCCTGTATTGCCCTTCGTCAGATCATACTCCTTATCGCGGGTCACTCCGGTCACGTTGAACCGTTTGGCGTAGGTAATGCCCGTTTTGCCGTCCATATACATCATATTGTATGTGGTGCGCTCATCGTTTTTCTGGAAAACCGCCAGGTGGGTTATATCCTTCCCTACAAAGGTCTTATCAGATACCTTTGTTACCTGCATTTTCCCATCCTTCCGGAATACAATGATATTATCTATATCCGAACAGTCGAATGCAAATTCATCCTTCTTCAGCCCGGTGCCTATAAAACCTTCTTTGTAGTTTACATACAGCTTGGTATTGGCTATGGCCGCCACATTAGCGTTTATCTGTTCAAAAGGCCGTATCTCGGTCTTGCGCTCCCTGCCCTTGCCATATTTTTTCAGCAGATTTTCATAATACTTTATGGCGTAGTCATTCAGGTTGGCTATGTTGTTCTTTACCTCGGCTATATCCGCTTCCACACCTTTTATATGTTCATCGGCCTTAAAGGTGTCGTACTTAGATATGCGCTTTATGCGTATCTCGGTGAGCCTTACTATATCGTCCTGCGTTATCTCACGACGGAACCTTTTCTTGTAAGGTTTCAGTCCATCGTCTATCGCTTTCAGCACACCCTCCCACGTAGTCTGTTCTTCTATATCGCGGTATATACGCTTCTCTATAAATATCTTCTCCAGGCTCGAGTAGTGCCAGTCTTCATCCAGCTCGCCCAGCTTTATCTCCAGCTCGCGCAGCAGCAGCTTCTTGGTAAACTCCGCAGAGTGTCGCAGCATATCGCTCGCCCCCACAAAATGCGGCTTATCGCCCATAATAATGCAAGCGTTCGGCGATATGGAGATTTCACAATCCGTGAATGCGTACAGCGCATCTATGGTCTGGTTGGTGCTTACACCCGGAGCGAGCTGTATGTTCAGCTCCACATCCTTGGCAGTGTTATCTGTTACGCTCTTTATCTTTATTTTGCCGCTCTCATTGGCCTTCAAAATGCTGTCTGTGAGTTGCGACGTAGTGATGCCGTAAGGCACATCCTTTATGACCAGCGTCTTTTTATCAGCTTCTTCTATACGCGCACGCACACGCACCTTGCCGCCCCTTGCCCCATCGTTGTAGTTGCTCACATCTATCATTCCCCCGGTCAGAAAATCGGGAAACAATTCAAACTTCCTCCCTTTCAGGTGCTTTATAGCACATTCTATGATCTCGCAAAAATTATGCGGCAGTATCTTGGTGCTCAGGCCTACTGCTATGCCCTCCGTGCCCTGTGCCAGCAGCAGCGGGAACTTCATAGGCAGTGTCACCGGCTCATTCTTACGGCCATCATAACTCAGTTGCCACTCCGTGGTCTTGGCATTAAAAGCCACCTCCAGTGCAAATTTAGATAGCCGCGCCTCTATATATCTGGGTGCAGCGGCACTGTCGCCGGTGCGGGCATCGCCCCAGTTACCCTGTGTTTCAATAAGCAGGTCTTTCTGCCCCAGGCCCACAATAGCATCCCCTATCGAGGCGTCTCCATGCGGGTGGTACTGCATACTCTGCCCTATGATGTTGGCAACCTTGTTGAACCGGCCATCATCCATTTCCTTCATGGCATGCAGTATGCGCCGCTGCACAGGTTTCAGCCCGTCTTCCATCGCAGGCACCGCCCGCTCCAGTATTACGTAGCTGGCATAATCCAGGAACCAGCTCTCATACATCTGGTTGATCATCACTGATCCGCCGCTGGCAGGTTCATTCGTTTCATCCATTAATAGCCCCTCTCCCATAATTTATTGCCTGCAAAATAATCCATAGCCGCATACGTTCAGCTATTTTTTTTGAACAGGTGTGGATTGTCGGTAATTATAGTGACGCATTTTTCCCGGGTTAATCCTCCCCTATTGCCTATATTTATTGTACAATTTGGGCAGGCAAAACATGAACACCAGACAATTTATAAAATGCTTTACTATAGGTATCTTATCGCTTACAGCCACTCGTGTACATGCCCAAAATGCGATCCCTTGGTCGCCTGCTGTAAAGCTGTCATGGGATGATTTCCGCAGCGCCCCCGATCCGGCTTTACCCTTCACTGCCTATACCCATACTACCACAAAATGGCATTTCCACTGGGACCGCAACGGCAGGCTTTCCACTACCGTTGACTGCTATTTCCTCGAAGATGAATCATGGAAACGCCCGGAAAGGAACCTGACGCCCTATTTGCTGCAGCACGAAACAGGCCATTTTAATATCAGCGAGGTATTTGCCCGAAAGTTACAGGAGGCATTTGATAATTATACGCTCACTCACCGGCACAGCGAAAACACCCAATCAGATCTCGACATGATCTACAAGTCGGTAATGGAGCAAAAGAAAGCAGTCCAGGCACAATATGATGAACAAACCAACCATGCAAAAAATAAAGAAGCCCAGGAAGCGTGGGATGCTAAGATAGCCGGTTGGCTATATGCAAGCAAGGGCTTTTCAAAATGAGAGCAGAGAGCATCTGCTGTTGCACAGGGTTTTTCACCACTGCGCAGTAGTAGGTAGGGAAACGGTTGCTACCACTTAGACCGTTAAATAAATCACTATCTTTATGATGCAAATTTATCCTATGAGAAAAGCGCTGCTGTGTGTGTTAACCGTTTGCGCATCTATTTTTTCTTTCGCACAAACCACAATACCGTTAGACAGCTTTTATGTAGTTGGCTCCACATGGACCGAAGTTGCAACCACAAACGACAACCCATGCAGTGCCGCCTATGATGTAGGCACGTATGGAATTGTCTATAGGATTGAAAAAGACAGTATCATCTCGGGAAAGACCTACCACATGCTATCTTCTTGCTTTACGGGGGACTGTGGTTATAGTATAGATTGCAACACCGGAGTTAGTACGTCCTATGCAGACAATACACCGTGCGTTTCTCCGCCGCCAATATTTGCAATGATCCGTACTGATAGCAACCGTGTCTATTTCACGCTTCTAAAATTCCAGGTAGAATCACCATATAATTTTTACGATTGCGATACTGTAGAAAAGGAATATTTGTTCTATGATTTTAATCTTCGTGTAGGCTCTGTCACACCTGCCAGCGTTCTTGGCGGGGGATTAACTGTGACCTCAATCGATTCTGTGAGCCTCTCAAATGGTGAATCTGTTGCAAGATATAGCAATTATAACGACACCGTACTTTATGGCATTGGCGAAAAAAACGGGTTTATTAATTATTGGAACTTATACACTTGCGGCCCCGGCCCCTCTGCAACACAATACCTGCTTTGCTACCACAACCCGTATTTTAGCTACCAGTTCAGTTATCCTGCCGGTACTTTGCCAGGCAATCTGCAATACGACTGTTTTGATATGGCCGAAAATATTGCATATTTTGATAGTCTTGATGCCGTTTTAAATAATCACAACAATAATCCTACACCTACGGGATCTGTTTTTAGTATCTATCCCAATCCCGCCGCAAATCAATTGATAGTGTCAGATGTTGCGCCAATAGTCTCGATATCCATTGTTAATTGCATGGGGCAAACTGTGTATAATAGTTGGCTAGATACTTCATACTACAGTAATTCGGTAGAACAGATAGATATTACAGCCCTGCCCGCAGGAACATACTTTATCAAAGTCAATAGTTATAAAGCACAAAAGTTCGTCAAACAATTCCCTCATTAAAAATAAATTACGCACACTCAGTTGCCCGTACTGTTCAAAAGCCAAAAAACGTAATCGTTGTGCGGAGTCTCCCTTCGTTGGGCGTAGACTCTGTCTACGTCCTCGCGGATGCCAATCTTCAGATTGGCGAAAGTAAATTAGAACAAAAAATGACCTACGTAACCTCGCTTGCGGTAGTAATCAAAAGGTGCGCATAGCCAAGAGTGCCGCTAACCACGCCCCCAATTTTTATTCATAGCCCAATCGAGCCGCACGCTTTGCTGCGGGGCCAGATAGAATTCCCCCACAACCACAGAGTAGAGCTATTTTTTTCCGGCGGAGCCTTTGGAAAAAAATGGCCTTTTCTTTGGTCCTTTCTTTTGGCCACCCAAAAGAAAGGACACACGCGCCAGACAGGAAATGAGAACTGTTACCAGCAAGGCCTTTTGCTCTCACTGCTCCGTTGTTGCCCGTAGTGTTCTCTGTTGTCCATAGCGTTCAAAAATAAAAACTAATCGTTGAGCCCAGACTCCTTACGTCCTCACGGATAAAAATCTTCAAATTAGCGAAATAGATAAGAACGAAAAATAATAATGCGGACCATTGCAGCAGCAAGCCCCAAAAGCATCGCATGGGGTGGCTCGCAATGCCTCCAAACAAAAATAAAACCCAATTTCGAGGGTTTTATCTTTGCGATTTCGTATTCAAAACATCCTGCACTGCGGCGCTGCTTTAGTTCTCTTCAGTTTCAACAGTAGTGGTGGTGGTTTCCTTCACCACTGTTTCTTTTGGTTTCACTTCTGTTTTGGTCGTTTCTGTCGTCTTTTTTACTTGTCCAGACTCTTCTGTTACTTCCGTGGTTGTTTCCTTGCGTACTTCTGTGCTACTTGACATGGGATTTCAATTTATTTGTTATAAACTTATTAACCAACAAAGATTGAGCCAACGGAGCTATCCTTAGCCGCATTGCCCACAGTGTTGCAAAATAAAAACGAATCGTTGAGCGTACGTCTCTGACTACGCTCTGGTGGAGCGCAATCTTCAAATTGCCGTTGTGATTGCAACAATATAATCAAACCCTTAAACCCCATAACTAAAACGTCTTGGGCCGCATTATTTTGCTTCCTACCTTTGTTCTGCAAAAGCTATATTTCCGCTCACAACTTTGCGGCCTTTGCGCTTTTTTCTCGGCGTTCTTTGCGTGAAATTTTTCAAATATTCACAACTGCCAAAGCCACCCACCCAATGCCACACATGGGGCGCAAACGGGACATGGCCTAATACATAAACAGCTAAAAATAAACAACTTGTAATTACAAAATGCCCCACATTACTGCAATTTTTATTTATCAGCAAATGGGGCATGGCCTGGGGAAGCACAAACCACACGCCTGTTGCCCGCAGCGTTCTGGAAATAAAGAAATAACAAAACAATTGTCGGGCGTATATCCCAGAACTACGGCCTCGTGGAGCGCAATATTTAGATTGCAGTACAGCAAGAATCAAAAAATGCCCTAATTGAGCGGTATCCCCATCCAGGTGTACTTCGTAAAACTAGTAGAGCGGCCAAATTTTCCTTTGCTGAAATATTTTGCCAGCCACGTTTTCTGTTCTTCTACATGGGGCATAACATCATCTATCCCTTTACGCAGAGAGGCCATCATAGCTACCAGGTCAGTATCCGGGTCTGGTATCTGTTTTAGCTTGTCATTTGCACCGGCTATTTTGCTGTACCCGGCGTCAAACATAGCCTGTATCTCCGCATCCGGCTTCATTGGCTTGAACTGGTTATTCCGGTATTTAATGAAGTCATTAAAATTATTGATGCCATCATTGTAATCGGCTACAACACTATTATATAAATGTACTTTTGTATTGTGGACAGATATTTTTAAGTCCTGCAGTTCATTAAACACTAGCGCATTCTTAACACCGTTGGCCTCTATTCTTCTCGCTGCCGCCGCAGATTTGTCTATCTCACTTAGTTTTTCATAAGCGGCTATAGAATCGGTATAGCTGAAGTAGGGTTTTGACTGGTTCTCCTGTACCCTCCCTTCATAAAATTCCTGGTTGGTAATGGGATAGTTTAAAAACTCCCACATCGGGTCAAAAGGCATATGCGATCTTATCAATAGCGAGGGCGGAACCTTATAATATGCATTATCTATTTTCTTTACAAACTTTCCATTATGCACATAGCCAGAGCCCCAGGTAGGGTCAAACAGAAACCACGATCCATTGATTTGTGCAGCGCACCATGCGTGCGGTATATAATCGGCAAAACCATTTTGCTTGGTATATCCAACCACAACATAAGACTGCAGCCCGCATTTCAAACAAACATCATTAAAGAGCGCAGCATAGTTTTCACATATGCCTTTCCTTGTTCTTAATGCCTTGGTGATCTTCTCCTCTTCTTTTTCATTGAAATTGATTGCAAACATATTGTCTATATCATACTGAATGTTACTCGCAACCCAAACAAATATTGCCCTGGCTTTATCACTGTCCGTCTTGAAATTGGCCATTATATAACCCGCTATCCGCTCCGTAGTGTTGCTCAGCGAATCGGGAAGTTCCAGGACCAGTTTATCGGTAGTAGCATACGGATTTACTGCTTTTTGTGGAGCGGCATTTTGTGCCCGGCATGTGAAGGCAAAGAGAAAAAGGACAATGGCTAATAGTATTCGCGTCATAAGTTTATAGATGGTCAATGCGCAAATTTAATATTTCCGGCACTTACTGCACCAATCAAATACTTGATAGTATTGTAAATATTTCTTAGGTTTGTCATCTTATGTTTTATTTCATGAAGAAATATATAAAAGCACTCCAATCTTCGTTATTCGCCCTCTGTTTTATTTTGAATCTGGTATGCTATGGACAGGGCTCCTGGACACCGGTAAGCACTGTTTGCCCCGGCTATGCGGATGGCGTTTCGCTGCTGATGACCGATGGTACGGTAATGGTCAAGGTATGTAATGGGGGCAATGATACCGTTGAAAATATGTGGGCAAAGCTGACGCCCGATGCGCACGGCAGCTATGCAAACGGCACGTGGACAATGATGAACAGAATGAACAAGACAAGGCTTTTCTGCTCTTCCCAGATGCTCAAAGATGGCAGGCTATACGTGGCAGGCGGCGAATATGGCTCTGGCAACGGCGGTGAAACTTACAACCCGCTTACAGACACTTGGACAATGGGCGGGCCGTTGCCCCATGCGGTAACAGTTAGCGAGGATTTACAGATCTTAGACGGTAACTCGGTACTGCTTCCTGATGGCCGTGTGTTGCAGAATTGTGTATTGCCCACCTCCACCGATAATGTCTTTTTCGATCCTGTTGCCAATAGCTATTCCGTGGCGCCCTCTTCCCAGGGTGCTGCCGATGAGGCTGCATGGTTAAAATTGCCCGATAACAGCGTGTTGTTCATTGATATTCATTCGAAAAATTCTGAACGGTACATTCCTGCATTGAATACGTGGCTCCGTGATGATACGCTGCCGGTGATGTTATATGATGTTTTCGGCTTCGAATTGGGCGCTGGGTTCGTGCTGCCTGATGGACGGGCCTTCTTTCTCGGCTCTACCCCTTATACCGCTTATTATACACCATCCGGCGATACATCCAAAGGGCTATGGGTGGCCGGCCCTCCTATACCAGACAGCCTGGGCGCGGTGGATGCGGCTGCAGCAATGATGCCGAACGGCAAGATACTTTGCTCATTCTCTAACCAGGCAGTTACCGATACCGAATTCCGCCTCCCCGCATGGTTCTATGAGTTCGACTACCTCACCAATACCTTTACACAAGTAACCGCCTGTGCCGGCGGCTACAGCATGAATATACGCTGCTCCGAGACCGGTATGCTGGACTTGCCGGATGGCAATATCCTCGTCAGCATTCAAAACAGCAACCAGTATTATATTTATGTTCCGGGTGGCACACCGGTGGCCTCCGGCAAGCCTGTGGTAAGCAACATCACCATGATAAACTGCGACACCTTTATGGCTACAGGTACGCTTTTCAACGGCATTTCGCAGGGCGCGGCTTATGGTGACGACTGGCAAATGCCTACCAACTACCCCATCATCCGGCTCGAAAGCAATGATAGTGTACATTATGCGCGCACTTTTAACTGGAACAGCACTGGCATTATGACCGGCAGTATGCCCGATACCACTTATTTTACATTACCCGCGGGCCTTCCCTATGAAACATACAACCTGGTGCTTGTGGCAAATGGTATTGCGTCAGCGTCCATCCCCTTCACTCCTTGCAACCCCACGGGAGTTTCGCAGGTAACCCAATACAATGATAAATCGATCAATGTATATCCCAACCCTGCCTCCGGAACAGCTACCGTAGTTTTCTCATCTGGGAACGGCGGCAGCTTCGACCTCAGGCTTGTGAATATGCTGGGACAGGATATCATACATCAATCAGGGATTGCAGTGGCCGGAATGGCGAAGCAGGTATTGGATCTGGATGGGGTTGCTAAAGGCGTGTATAGCATTGTATTAAAAAAGGATAATTCCATTTACACCGCGAAGCTGGTTGTACAGTAGCAATGCCGCGTTACATCCCTGGTTTGCCAATTTTAAAAGTTTGAAAAATAAAACTACTTGCATATGAATATCAGGACGATTTGTTTGGGGATTTTGCTGGCCTCCGGAATTTTTATTTCCACATCCGCAAGTGCGCAGGAGCAGCACCCTTATTGTACCCAGGCGCTCACTGAGCTCCAGGCGGCCCGGTGGTTGCTGCTAAAGCATATAGATGGCAAGCCAATGACCCATAACGAGAAAGAGGCGCTAAGAACCATTAACGAGATGATGAGAGAAATTAATGAAGCATCTCCAGGCAGTGCCAGGAAGCAGAATTACCAGCATGCAGGGCATGCCGGCGATGATGATGCGGCTTTCATCCAGCAATGTGTTGATCTTATTAATAAAGCCAAAGACGGCATCAGCCATGAAGACGCCCGGTTTGCAAACGGCCTTCGCGACCGCTCTATGACGAATTGTGATGAAGCAATAAGATTTGTACAGCGAGCAGGGCATAACTGAACGCTATAGTTTTCTGACTAGTCGAAACCACGCGTTGACCCCAAAATTCAGAAATGCGTCACTTCCGGATCGTTCCCTGAAAAACGAAACTCAGTGTAAAAAATCTTATTTTAACGAGGCTTATTTTTCAGCCATATTTTATTACTGCTTTTTAAGGGTGTAGCGTACATCAAGACGTTCATATTGTAGGCCACCTGTATATATACTTTCAGATCCATATTTATATTTAGCCGCCAAAACCATTTGAAAACTATCTAGAGACTGCACATAGAGGAGTCCTGCATTACTTGTATATCCCTGGGCTTCTAATGTGAAAATGGCTCCTTCTACACCATCTGGATTAAAAGTAAGCATGCTGCTGGAATCATTTGTCCATATATACGTCCATATGCTGGCAAATGAATCTGTTATAGTAGCAGCGCTATTCTTACTAAATGCTTCCCTGATGATATAATACCCGTTGCTATCAATATTAAGAATCATAGAATCTACAAAATAATGGTTTACACTTATCGGTGCCGCAGATGTATCATAATTATTAGTAATGGTGATTATGTGCGACGCCGTGTCGTATGAAAAAGTGGAGTGTATGTCTGTCCCAAACCCGTTATCATACAAACTATCATATCCGGAACAATTTGTCAATACCCACCTACCTGCAAGTAATTTTTTATGCTGAGTGGAAGGATCATTCACTACCGTATAATAATTATTAACCGTGCAGCCACAAATAAAAAGGCAGAGCGCTAAAAAGCAAAAAAAATACTTTGACTGATCCATAGTATGCTGATTTTATCGTTAAAGACTCTACTTACATTAAAAATTACTAGAAGATAGCACAAAGTAAAATGTTTTCGCAATGCCAGTCAATTTTCATCCCCGAATTTTCCGCAGCATCCTTTAAACATGAGATCCGTTCGGCACTGTCTCTCGCTTCGCCGCAGTGTGAGTAGGTCTGGCGACGACTTAGAATTGTTATCATTTCGTAAATCACCTTTTCATATTTCGCAATGTTAAATAAATCGTGCATCTTTGCACAAAATTAGGCTACTTGCTAAAATCTCAAATCCTCCTGGTCTTATTGAACACTAAAACACACTACCAATTACGATTACACATTTAAATAATTAAATTTATAGATTCACTATAATTTTAATTAACGAGCGATTACATTTGCATTAACTAATCGAAAACAATTATGAAAAAAACACTACTGTTTGGAGTTATGGCGGCTGTCGTTATGGTGTGGGGCTGTAAAAAAACAGCAACAAATAACCTTGCTACAAACCAGGTTACAAGTGTGAATCAAATTAAAGTTCCCGATGGGTTCTTGTGGGAAAGCTCCCATAATGTAGCTTTCAACGTGCAGATCACCGACACACGGTTTGGAACAACAAAACACAAAATATCTATTTACGATGGAGACCCGTACAATGGCGGTAACCTGATCGCGGAAGGCTCGGCAGCAACAGACAATGCTTATGTGAATACCGTTTATTTATCAAAACAACTAACACAGGTGTATGTAGTGAAAACATCACCTGATAATTCCAAGATCATCAACACGGTCAATGTATCCGGCCCGTCTGCTTCTATCGTATTTGGCGCTACCGACCCCTCTGTAGCTCACCGGGGCTCGCGTATGGAAGGAAGCAGGACCACAAGCGATTGCAGCAGCGGCTGTACCACCACCATAACAACAAGTACCAGCAATGTGAACGTAAACACCGGCAATGTAATATGCATCACAGGCAGTAACATCACAGTTAGCTTTTCATCGGTTAATGGAGGTATGGTGCGCGTTTGCGGCACCAACGTAACACTGCAGAATTTCAACCTCAGCGGCACCACAACACTGCTGGTTACTACTGCCGGCAGCGCTTCTGTTTCCGGCCTCAATTTCAACTCAACTACCGCTACTATTCAGAACGATGGCACCCTTACAGGATCCTTCGCAGTAAGCGGTATCTTCATTAATAACGGCACCTACACCTCAACCAGCGATCTTAACATAAATTCCGGGGGCACGTTCACCAATAATGGTACACTGACCGTAAACGGCAATTTCAACAACAGTGCAACGAGCGCCTCATCCACAAACAATGCCTCAATGACGGTGACCGGCACTTTCCAGCAAAATGGCGGCTGCACGGCCTTTGTCAACAACTGCTCGCTGGCGGTAAATGGCAATTATAACCAGAGCGCCCCTGTAAAAAACTACAACCTGATAAAAGTGCTCGGCACAACAACGCTGAACAGCAGCGCGCAGCTCAGCCTTTATAATACAGCTATGTTAAAGGCCAATAACGTGATACTGAACAGCCCGATAGTTGGCTCCGGCAGCACGTCTATGGTGAAAATAACCGGATACACTACCGTTAATTCAGGCGGTTCATTCTCCGGTGCACTGCAGATAAACAGCACTAATACCATCAGCAGTTCCTACCTGGCATCGGGCGCTGCTTTTGGCAACAGTTTATACATACCTGTTACAAGCTGCAACGGCGAAGGTAACGGTACCGCCGTTGTTGCAGACGCTGACGGCGATGGTGTCCCAGATAGCCTTGACGCCTACCCCAATGATGCTACAAAGGCATACAACAGCTATTATCCGTCAAACAATGGCGGCGCTACCGTGGCATTTGAAGACCAGTGGCCCTCGAAAGGCGACTATGACCTGAACGATGTGGTTATGGGCTATAAATACCAGGTAGTAACCAGCGCCGCTAATAATGTGGTACAAGTGATCGGCAATTACACATTATGCGCCACCGGCGGCAGCAGGAACAGTGGTTTTGCAGTTCAGTTCCCGGTAAGCAGCGCTAATGTAAACGGTGTTACCGGCGGTACATTGCAGTCAGGGCAGACAAACGCTACCGTTACCCTATTTACAAATACACGCAATGAAATGGCGCAGTGGAATACGGTACCTGGCGTTACCCAGTCTCCGGTAAAAACTTATACGGTATCGTTTAACGTGAGCAGCGGCCCCGCTATAGGCACTTTCGGGCTCAGCAGCTACAATCCTTTTACATGGAATATTACGGGTTATGAGATACACTTGCCCGGCCACCTCCCCACTAACCTTGCAGACCAGTCCGTATTCGGTAGCCAGGACGACAACACAAATGTTGCCGCCGGCAGGTATTACGTAACTAAAACAGGCTTGCCGTATGCTATCGATGTACCGGTAAACCCCTATAGTTACCCGGTTGAAGATACCGATATCACCCGCGCCTATCTTCATTTCTCTGACTGGGCAACATCCGGCGCCACATCATTTCTGGACTGGTACAGCAATACCGCCAGCGGCTACCGCATCACAAACAATATATACACGCACTAAAAATAACGGTTTCGGTTAATTGAGAAAGGCTCCCGGCAAGGAGCCTTTCTTTATGCTGCGCTGCAATTTTTGTTATCTTTATACTATGATCATCAATGAACCTGCTGTTGCCTATGGTAAGAGCAAATACACCATAGAAGAGTACCCGGAACTGGAAAATGCTGCCACTGAAAAACATGAGTATTACAGAGGCGAGATATTTGCTGTGCCCGGTAATAAATCACAGCATATCGTTGTGTGCAGGAATATTCTTATCGGGTTGGCGAATAAGCTGGATGGTAAGCGATGCCAGCCTTATGGCAGCGATATGCGTGTGCACACTGAAAAAAACACGCTGTCTACTTATCCCGATATTTCTATTTTTTGCAGCGAGCTGCAATCGCTGAATAACGATGATTTTAATTTCTTAAACCCGACCATAATATTTGAGGTGCTATCCGATTCTACGAGGGACTATAACCGTAATGCTAAATTCAAATCATACCGGGATATACCAACCCTGAAAGAATATGTGCTGGTAGAACCTGAAACAATTAGCATAGAGGCATTTCGCATAAATGATGGTGGCTTCTGGGAGCTACGGGAATACGATGATATTGAACGATCGCTGGAACTGCGTACAATCGGAATTGCCCTGACGCTGAAAGAAATTTATAAAGATACCCGCGTAATATCAGGCACTGCCGGAAAGTAGCAATGTTCGTTATGTCGCGATAAAAATGTATGCACTTTATTACTTTTAGTTTGTATTTTTTGGCATATATTTTGCCGCTTATTGTAAAACTATTTCTGATGCAAAACGCATTTATTCGTTCAGGCTTGTTCCTGTCATTTTGTGCAGCGCTTCTCCCCTCTTGCCGGCCCAGGAACATCACCTGCACAAATGGCACTATCCAGGTTCATCCTGTGGGGTTCAGTCAAACTGATTTCGATTCGGCTGAAGTGATCAAATATACCCAGGGCAGTTCTTTCAGCGAGGCTGTTGACAGTACCCGAAGCATTATTTACGATCCAATATATGATGGTGACACTGCCAGCATAGCGGCTTCTGTTAATTCCAATCCCGACAGTACGCATCCGCTTTTTATTGTGCCCGGATATGACTATAAAATAGTAATACCTAAATTGGGAAGGACCTTCGCAATAACCAACATTGTTCAAAACGGGAAAACACACGAATCATATACGCCAGGGCTTATCGGTGGTGACAAACTTGTTATCTGCTATAATAGTGTGATCAGTGCAATGGTGGACAGTAATATGTTTACCGGTACAGCCGATGCCCGGGCAATTAATATCGAAATAGTCAAATAAGGCTTACGCGGTTTCTCATAAAACAATCGCCCACAAAAAATTGTGGGCGATTGTCATCCGTTACTATCTGCAAAACACGTGCATTTGTACATTTTAAAATTTCCACATTTTCAAATTAACCTTTCAGCACTGTCCTGCTGATCACGATACGCTGCACCTCGCTGGTGCCCTCATATATCTGTGTTATCTTGGCATCACGCATCAGGCGTTCTACGTGGAATTCTTTCACATAGCCGTAGCCGCCATGCACCTGAACCGCTTCACTTGTTACCCGCTGTGCTATATCTGAAGCGAACAGCTTAGCCATAGATGCAGAAAGTGTATAGTCAAGCCCCTGGTCCTTGGTCCATGCGGCTTTCAGGCAAAGCAGGCGTGCTGCCTCTATTTCTGTAGCCATATCCGCCAGTTTAAAAGCAATGGCCTGATGGTTGGATATTTCAGTGCCGAATGCCTTGCGTTCTTTAGAGTATTTAAGCGCCAGTTCGTAGGCGCCACTCGCAATACCCAATGCCTGCGATGCAATACCTATGCGGCCGCCGGCCAGCACCTTCATTGCGAATGTAAATCCGAATCCATCATCGCCTATGCGGTTTGCCTTAGGTACCTTCACATCCTGGAACATGATGCTGTGCGTATCACTGCCGCGTATGCCCAGCTTATTTTCTTTAGCGCCCACAGTTACACCCGGCGAGTCCTTTTCCACGATCAGCGCATTGATACCTTTGTGCCCCTTCTCCGGATAGGTCTGCGCTATAACAAGGTAGTATGATGCCGAGTTACCATTGGTGATCCAGTTCTTGGTGCCATTAAGCAGGTAGTAATCACCCTTATCTTCCGCGGTGGTGCGCTGTGATGTGGCATCAGAGCCAGCCTCCGGCTCGCTGAGCAGGAATGCACCTATCTTTTCGCCGCGGGCGAGTTGTGTCAGGTATTTTTGCTTTTGTTCTTCGTTGCCATATTTCTCCAGGCCCCAGCACACCAGTGAATTATTTACACTCATACATACCGATACAGAAGCATCTATTTTGGAAATTTCTTCCATTGCCAGCACATACGAAATGGTATCCATGCCCGATCCACCGTACTTAGGATCCACCATCATGCCCAGAAAACCCAGCTCTCCAAGTTTCTTGATCTGCTCTGTTGGAAATTTCTGTTTTTCATCACGCTCAATAACACCTGGCAGCAGTTCCGTTCTCGCGAAATCGCGCGCGGCCAACTGCACCGCTATCTGTTCTTCTGTAAGTTGAAAATTCATATCTTTTGGAATAGGGGCGCAAAATACGGCGGGAATTCCCAAATCCCAAATCCGTGGGTTCAATCGGGAGCTATTCTTTAGGATGATAATTCCTGAGCGCTATTTCCATTGACCACCAATATTTTTCCCTGCTCCATGGTACCTGCTTCAGATAGTCGAATTGTCCAAAATATACCCATTCCCATGCATAGGAATTAACGAGGTACATAACAAACCTGATTTTTTTTCTTATCGCGGCGGTTTCATCTGGAGGCACTCCGTTTGCCGCTAGCCGCGCTATTATCCTTGCTTTCTCTTCTTCTGTAAATTCCGTGTCCAGGAACGCCTCGTTGATGTCACCCCAAATATCGGGCCGCTCGCTGATCGGGATATTGTTTCTGACCGCAAATTCCCTCAACTGATCTTCCAGTGCTTTTTTGAGGAATATCACTTCCCGGTTGTCTATGACAATGGATGTCGGAAATGTTCTTACGTTCAGTTCATTGATCCGTGCAGCTGGTATATGCTTTTCTTTATGTACGGTACTCTGCCGGAAATAATAACCCACCGGAAAGACAAGCTCGTCTTCGTTTATATCAATAATGATCTGGCCAGTGTATTGTACTACAAACTTCTCGGAATTTGTATGACGGAATTTCCACAGGAGCATGACCGAGAGAATACCTAACCCCAGGAAACCGAGGATCCCGATGATATAGAAAAGTGAGATGCCGTCATGAAAAATCCCCCAAATGAGCAGCAACGCGGAAACATTAAAGAGTATGGCGGGGTATAGATACTGTTTGTGAAGGTAACTTTTCATTATGCAAAACTATCGCTTTACGATCTTTTGCGTTGTCAGCGTGTTTCCGCTCTTGTCCTGCAACGTTAGCACATAAACACCACTGGCAAGGCCCGCAAGAGGGAAGGTTTCTGTTTGGTTCATCCATTGCAGGCTTTCTGTTCGTATTATTTGTCCCAATGTGTTAGACAGGCTTATTGTTGTGTAAGAACCTTTTATTGCATCCGGCCGGGAAATGGTTACTTCATTTGTTGCAGGATTGGGATAAATAATGACCTGCTCATCAGCCGCTGTTATATGCTTAACTGCATTGGCTTCATAAGTTTCGTAATAGTAATAAAACACCCGTTCCGTACCTGCGTTATAATATCCCGTACCCGCAATTGAATCAACAATATTATAACCGTAATCATTAGCTATCGTTGGGTTATTGTAGCTGTCGTAAGTAAAAGAAACTTTTTTAGCGCGGTACAGGCGCAAAGGCTCTGAGGCGTATATTGTGTAAAACTGGCTATAAACCGTATCCGGAAGACCGGAAGCGGAAACGTGTTTTGCCATAATGGTCTTCGCATAAATAGAGTCTGCTATAAATTCCTCGGTCATGCCATAGGTGAAATAGGCCACTCCGGGGGTATAACCGAATGAGTCCTTAATGTATGGAGTCCATGTGCCAACATTGTATTGGCTGACACTGTCCGTGTGCAGGGTGTTATCTGTATTATAATACAAAAACCGGTCTGTATTTGGTATCCATGAACCAGAGCTATCCGTAAAATCTTCAATAAATGAAGCATAGCCTGCGCCATTGTATGTGATGATCTCCTTGTCTCCCTCACCCCATAGCCCCGCACCATAATTTACACTGCTGCTATCCATAATCAACTGCCCCGAACCGTTATAAAAGAAATTGATCGCATTGGTTGTATCCCATGAAAAGGACGATGTATTGTAAGCAAAGAATAAACCAAAAATCAATTTCCCTGTCCCATCATAATAATAATCGTACTTCTCTATTTCCCCTCCAATTGCAGGATAATACTGATCGCCCCTCTCGGTAATATTATGTCCCGAGTAGTAATAATCTACAATGTCTGCATAACCAAAGGTATCAGCGCCTATAACGCTTACCGGAAAATAGGAATTCCAGACATAGGCGCTGTCCGGATATAGCTCAGATTGCTGAATAACCGATGTGCCGGGAAAGTAAGTAAAGCCGACACCTGAGCCCCAATCAGCCACATCAACAGGAGAAGTATTGGTACCATAGCTGGGAGCTAAATAATCCATTCTTTGATAATTAAATACGGAGCCGTTCTGGCCGCTATATACATAATAGGCGGAATCAGACTTTCCTCCGAAAAGGATACCGGAAACTGTATCTCCATAATTATAACCACAAAATGCTTTCAGACGTTCGGCAGTAACACTGGCTGTTTTTGCTGCGGCATTTTGTTTTTCCTGCCGCTGCAAATATTGTTTTTGCAAGATGGTTTGTAAATTAATTGCACCCATACCATATTTTTTAATTGCAGCGTGCCCCTTTCTATTTCCGGCACCATCAAGCCCTATTCGCTGTGCATAGGTATTGACAAATGAAATAAACAGCAAAACAAAGGCCGAAAGGAATGGAAGGATTTTTTTCATAAGGCTTTATATGAGTGGTCGTAAATAAATTTACCGCTTATAAAACTATATAAAAATATTCGAGAATAGTAATATTATTAGAAATAGGAAGCGGGCATCTGCGCAGCCTCACCTAACCAATGTAGCCTCACCCTTAATTTTCCTTTGTATGCCCTTATTATCATCATACAATATCTCCCAGTAATATACGCCAAGATCCTGCCGCACCCCTTTGTAATAACCATCCCATCCCGGGTCAGCGGGGCCACCATTAAACACCATATTGCCATGCCGGTTAAATACCTTAAAACTCACCAATGTCGCTGTGTCCCCCAATTGAAGGGGCTGCAACAGATCATTCTTGCCGTCACCATTCGGAGTAAATGCTGTTGGAACAAAGAACGCTGAATGTGCCAGAACAGTAATTTTCCTCGTTGCCGTACCATCACAAATGGTATCACTGGTTTCATGTAGCGTATAAATGAAAACTCCCGGTACTGGAAAAGTCCCCACCGGATCAGCAATATAGGGACTGTCTAGATAAGTACCCGGGGGCCATGTGTAACTAATTCCGCCTATTGCATGAAACGGCACACTTTCACCAACCATAATTACCGTGTCTGCTCCTGCATAGGGCCCATAGGGCGAATAAACGCAACCTGACGTCACTACAAATTGGAACTCCCTTTTTATCGTATTGATCAGTACTCCACCCCGCCACTCGTTACAATACACAGTAACCAGGTAACGCCCCAATTTATCAGGAGTTCCGGTTATCAGCCCGGTCACCGGGTTTATTTTGATGGCGGGTGAACCGGTAAACGGCACCTGAGAAGAATAAGGCGGAAGATAATCAACTGTATCTCCAAAATTCGGGTAATAAGGCGCGGGTTTGATATTGGCGTCGCTTGCGCCATTCAAGGCAGCACAAAAGCCATAGCTCAGTGAATCTCCATCCGCATCGGTTGCAGAGTTGTCGTAAGCCAGCGGAACATTAAGGCAAATAGTTTGCGGCGGATAGTTTTTAAATACCGCGCTGTTGTTGGTTGTACTGGTGGGGGGAATAGTGCAGCAATAAGTAGCGCCGCCATTGCCAGGATTATTAATATTGACGATAGCCGCATTTCTGCAACACCTTTCATTAGCAACCACATATCCGTGCGAATTGGACGGCAGTGCGTAAGTTTTAGTAAATGTTTTCTTCAGCAGGCAAACAGCAGCCGTGATCACAATATTGCCACAGGGCGAGGAAAAATAATCGGGCACGGTAACAGATGAGGTATAATTTACAGCGTTAAAACCTGTATCAATCAGGTAAGGCGCACCAGTTACCGCGTCAAATATGCCAATAAAGGCTGGATTATCCTCTGCTATAGCCTCCGGCTGCCCATTCAGGCAATCCTCATATATGCTGAGGCTGATCCTGTATTTATGCAGCAGCGTACCTGGAGTATTGGCTACGCTATCGCCCAGGTAAACGTAAGTAACTTCGCCGCCCACAATATGGGACGCAATGGCCTGGCTGGCGAGAAGCATGCAGAGTACAGATACCAATGTAAGGCGTATGGATTTCATAGGCTTATATTATTACAAATTTAACGCAATAATCAACGTCTTAGTATATGCCTGTTTCTAATTTTACCGGAACAAATAAAAAAACCTCTCCGAAGAGAGGTTTTTGTTCAATAATAAACTTCTTCAGTTTACATCCACTCCGATGCAAAGGTCATAAACGAATGCCGCAGTTCTTTCACTGTTTTTTCTTCAGTGTCAAACCGCTGGCCGAGCGTGTTGTGATGAGCCAGCAATGAACTGTCAACATAGCCCGCGCTTGATGCCTCAGCTTCTTTACCAATGCTCGTGATGTTGGTTTTGATCTCGTGCGCCAGGGAGTCGATGTTGTTTACCTGAACCTTAAACTGGTTCTCATAATGTTCCACCTGTTTCATCACGTCAGCGCCGGTATTCTTCCCAGCGACTTCTGTGAGACGGCCTTTCAGCACGCCAAGTTCCTGTTTGTAGAAATCAAGCGACCTCAGCCAGTCGCCGTGTGAATTGTTGATGTGTGTGATGCTCACCTTGTTCATATATCTTATTTTTAAACAAAGTTACTATCTTTTATTCTTGATAGTATGACCACGATCACCCCAGGATATGATTCTGATTGCCTAGTCTTTTTTCCGCCTGTGTTTTGTTCCCGCCGCTTTGTTATCTATGAACCTGGATAAAAGGTTCTTAGCCTTGCCTTCTGCGGTCAGCCTTATTTTTTTTACAATGCTATCTTCCGGGCGCGCATAAAAGGTCGTTTTGTGCACATACGAATGATCTTCCACGGGTGTAGCAGAAAAATAATAGTTAGACACGCAAGCCCGCGGGCCGGGCGCCAGCACCTTGTTCACCGAGTGGATAGAATGTGTATTGGTCTCCATCATCACCAGCCGGTTAAAACGGGCATGCACTTCTTTACGCTCCTTCATTGGGGTATCCCACAGTTCCAGGTTACCGCCTTTGTCTTCGGGCCAGTTTGGGGTAATATAGTAAAGCGCATTCAGCACCCGGTACAGGTTGCCATCGCCATCGTGTGAATTATCCAGGTGTGGCAGCAGAAAGTCGTCCTGCAGCATCATAGATATACCCGAACCGTACAGCGAATCATCCGCAAGCAGGTCTTTTACCCCCGTTATCTCTGAAACGATCTTTACCACCGCTGCATCATGAAAGGCAAACAGCATATCCCCCACTATCGGCTGGTAATGATCTACATCAATGCCCACATGTTTATGCTCCTTTATAGAATCCCGCAGCATCAGCGTATTTGGGTCGGGTAGTGCATCGAAACATTCTTTAGCCCAGCCCTCTGGAAGCAAGCCATCCAGAAAGAAATGCCGCACCGGCCCCGACTGGCGCCAGTAAGCAGCAAGTTCGTCCTTATGCTGCCGTAACTGCCCCGCAATATGTGCCGATAATTCTGCCCTTGTCATAATATAGATTCACGCCAGAAAGAGCTGAAAACCATGTTTTGCGCCCTTGAAAACAAAATGAGAGAACCGCGCCTTTGCACCCCTGCCTGCCGGCAGGCAGGTTTGCGAGAGGCTATTTTGCGCGAGTAATCACTACACCGTAAACTTTATCCCCTGCGCCAGCGGCAACTTATCGCTCCAGTTAATGGTATTCGTCTGCCTGCGCATATATGCCTTCCAGCTATCAGAGCCGCTTTCACGCCCGCCGCCTGTTTCTTTTTCACCGCCAAATGCCCCGCCTATCTCTGCACCGCTGGTCCCTATGTTCACATTCGCTATACCACAATCACTACCCTTCTGCGATAAGAACTGCTCCGCCTCACGCATATTCAGCGTCATGATGGAAGAAGAAAGCCCTTGTGGCACTGCATTCTGCATAGCTATAGCGTCTTCCAGCTTGCTGTACTTCATCAGGTACAGAATGGGTGCAAATGTCTCGTGCTGCACTATAGGCCAGTCGTTCTGAACTTCAAACACACATGGCTTCACATAGCAGCCGCTTTCATAGCCTTCACCGGTAAGCACACCGCCGGCGACTATTTCTTTACCGCCTGCTTTTTTCACTTCTTTTATTGCATTGGCATAGGTGGTCACAGCCTCCTGGTCAATCAGAGGACCCATGTGCGACTTTTCGTCAAGCGGATCTCCTATTACCAGTTGTTTGTACGCCGCTACCAGCTTCTTCTTAAAGGCATCGTATATGCTCTCATGAATAATGAGCCGGCGCGTAGTAGTGCAGCGCTGCCCGGCAGTGCCTACCGCTCCAAATACAGAACCAACCAAAGCAATATGCATGTCAGCATGTTCAGAAATGATGATGGCGTTGTTACCACCAAGCTCTAATAAAGAACGGCCCAGGCGCCCTGCAACCGCAGTCGCAACAGCCTTGCCCATGCGGGTAGAACCGGTTGCAGATACCAGGGGCACGCGGTTATCGCCGCTCATCCACTCACCGCAGTCACGGTTGCCAACTACGAGGCCGCAAACTCCTTCCGGTACACCATTGGCTTTAAATACTTCAGAAATTATATTCTGGCAGGCAATGGCGGAGATAGGTGTTTTCTCAGAGGGTTTCCATACACAGGTATTACCACCTATAAAAGCGACCATACTATTCCAGCTCCATACTGCTACCGGGAAATTGAACGCGCTGATGATACCCACAACGCCCAATGGATGCCATTGCTCGTACATGCGGTGCAGCGGGCGCTCGCTATGCATAGTGAGGCCGTAAAGCTGGCGGCTCATACCCACAGCCAGATCGCAGATGTCTATCATCTCCTGCACCTCACCATAACCCTCCTGCAGGCTTTTGCCCATTTCGTAAGACACCAGCATGCCCATTGGCTCTTTATATTTCCTCAGCGCCTCGCCTACCTGGCGCACTATTTCGCCACGCTTTGGTGCAGGCCACATACGCCACTCTTCAAAGGCAGATTGCGCCTTTTCTATTACTTCATCATAAGATTTACGGTTCACCGCAGTAACACTGGCTATCTTCTTGCCATCAACCGGCGAAAAAGATTCTATTTTTTCGCCGCCTGCCTTCAGCCACTTTGTGCCGGTAGCAGCGCCTTCATTTACTTTCTTTATGCCCAGCTTATCTAATACTTTGTCCATTTTCATTTGTCGGAAAATTTGAGGTGCAAAATTAGGTGTTATTGTTGTGCTAAAGAAATGCTTGAAAGTTGGTAAGCTGGGTTTAAATTTTAGTGTGCATTAAAATATCGAATACAAATAAATGCAATGATTGAAATTATTTCCAAAACAATAAATGCTATTACGTATGGATGGCCATGATTAAGAGTTACACCCCAACCAAACTCTCCTGGAACAAATACCCTTTTATCGCTTTTATTGAAGTAGAAACCAAAGAAATACTTATTAGCACCCTTATTAGCATTCCCATTACTGCTAACATAATTCCCTGTTTTTTTTAACAACAGTCTAATTGCAAGAAATAGAGGTGTAAGCATTAACGCAAATAACGCCGCGGCTATTACTTTTCCTATTATACTTATTGTCGTATCTGACATAAAGCGTAAATCTAAAATCCTCCCCCAAACTCCGCCATCCCCACAAACGAAAGATCCCTCGCAGAAAGCACCGGCTTCTTCACGTCCCAATCAAAGCCGATGCTATCGTACCGTATGCCGGTATCGTGAGTTTTATTGTATTCTGATGAAACAAAGTAGCAGGTAAGTGAGTTATCAGTAAGCGACTTAAAACCATGTGCAAAACCCTCAGGGATAAAAACAGCCTTGTGGTTATCCGCTGAAAGCTCATGGGCATAATATTGCCGGTAGGTAGGTGAATCTTTGCGCAGGTCCACGATCACATCCAGTATAGCCCCTTCCGGGCAATACACGATCTTGCTGTGCTGGTGCGGCGGCAACTGGAAGTGCATACCACGAATCACATCTTTTTTTGAGAATGAAAAGTAGCTTTCCCGCAAAGTAAAATCTATACCAGCTTTACGAAAAACGGTTTCGCCATATACCTTTACGAATGTTCCCCGCGCATCTTCAGATGCTGGCAGGGTAATAATGAACGCTCCGTCTAGTGGTGTGGCTTGTATCTTAGGCATTATTCAATTTCTCCGAAGTAATTTTTGATTTGCGCAAGGCACTTTTCATGAGCGCCGGTTTGTTTATTGGCATACCACTCGGCTGTCCATGCTATGGCTGTCCGCGCATCCATCTGCGATTTCCAGCCCAGGTGCTCCATAGCACGGGTGCTGTCCAGCAGCAGCAATTTTGCTTCATGGGGCGCTCCTTGTTCTGCGAAGCTCTTGTAACTCCCCGCGCCATAGCTGTCTATAAATGTTTTGGTGAGGTCTTCTACCGTCAGCATATCCTCCGGATTTGGTCCAAAGTTATAGGCGGTGCTGTACCGCGCAGGGTCTTCACTCATCTTCGCCGCCAGCAGCAGGTAAGCCCCCACCGGCTCCAACACATGCTGCCACGGCCGCACAGAATTTGGATTACGCAGCCCCACAGTCTCGCCAAATGCAATAGAACGCACAATATCCGGCACTATACGGTCATCCGAATAATCGCCACCGCCTATTACATTCCCAGCCCTTGCAGATGCTATAGCCTTTTCATGCAGGTGGTAATCCTTCGGGTTAAAGAACGATCTGCGGAAGGAATCAATAACAATCTCCGCCGCTGCTTTGCTCGCAGAATACGGGTCATATCCGCCCAGCTTATCATCCTCTACAAACGGCAAGCCACGCTCCGGATTATCATATACCTTATCAGTTGTGATCATTACCCCCACACATGCCGGCACCAGGCTACGCATGGCATCCAGCACATGCGCTGTTCCTTGCGCATTCACCATAAAGGTGTAGGAAGGCATGTCGTAACCACGCCGCACAAGCGGCTGTGCTGCCAGGTGAAACACAAAATGCGGTTCGTACCTTACTATCTCTGTTTGCAGCTTCTGCATATCGCATACATCCGCTATTACAGAACTGTAGCAAAGGTTGTCGCCGTCTATCTGGTTGTAGAGGTCGTTCTTTTTCTCTGGCGCCAGCGAGTAGCCTTTTACATTAGCGCCCAGCCAATGCAGTATCTGCAACATCCACGCCCCTTTAAAACCAGTATGGCCCGTAAGAAATACACGTTTGCCATTAAATATCGAGCGCAGGTATTCTGCGGTTACCACTTTTTCCATATAGGGTCAGTTTGCCAGAGGTGTTCTAATTCTTCTTTGTCGCGCAGGGTGTCCATACATTTCCAGAAGCCTTTGTAGCGGTAGGCGGCTATCTGGCGGTCGCGCGCCAGGTCGTCCATCGGCTGACGCTCCCACATCACGTCATCAGCGTCATCATGCAGGTATTTGGCTATTTCCGGCTCTACAATAAAGAAGCCACCGTTTATCCATGTACCGCTATCCGCAGGCTTTTCCTCAAAGCTCTCTATCGTGCCGCTATCTTCCATCTTTATGACACCAAAACGGCTTGTCGCCTGTATAGCCGTCATAGTGCATATCTTGCCGCTGGCCTCATGGTATTTCAGCACTTCGTCCAGGTTCACATCACACACCCCATCGCCATAAGTAAGCATAAAGCGCTCATTGCCCACATAAGGCAATACCCTTTTCAGGCGGCCTGCTGTCATACTGTCAACACCCGTATCTATCAGCGATATTTTGAACGGCTCGGCAGAGTTCTTATGAACCTCCACCGAATTGTTGGCCAGATCAACTGTTATATCTGCATTATGCAAAAAATAATTGGCGAAATATTCCTTGATCACCCAGCTTTTATAGCCCAGGCAAATGATGAACTCCGTATGCCCATAAGCGGCATATATCTTCATGATATGCCACAAGATGGGTTTACCGCCTATTTCTATCATAGGCTTTGGCCGCAGCGACGACTCTTCCGAGATACGTGTACCTCTGCCGCCTGCAAATATGACTACTTTCATTTGTTGATTTACTTTTAGACAAAAACGGAACCGCGCCGTTTCATGGGAACAAATATAATAGATTAAGGTTAACGGGGTAAATGGTTAAAAGGTTTATTAGTTAATTAACGTGAAATACTAAACCTGATCTTAAAATCCTTTAATCCTAAAAATCTTAGTTCAGACTATTTTTTTATATTTTTATCCCTAAAATCAAACCATATGAAAAAATTTGTACGCTTTATGGTAGTGCTGATACTTATTGTAATAGTGGCGCTTACCATACTCGTGTTTGTAGAGCCGACTGACGTTACTGTTACACGTACGACTGTCATAAAAGCCCCGAAAGAGGCTGTATTTGAGCAGATAGTAAATTTCAAGAACTGGCATAACTGGAGCCCCTGGAATAAACTGGATGGCGACAAAATGAAGATGGATTTTTATGGCACGGACGGCACCCCGGGCAGCGGCTATAAATGGGTGGGCGTCCAGACCGGGGCCGGCGATATGAAAGACAGCGCAGTTAATGGCACAGATATGCTGTATAATCTAACATTCACCGAACCCCATGCAGGCAGCGCGTGGGGCCACTTCAAAGCAGACGATACTGCGGGCATGACAAAAGTAACCTGGATATGCACCATGCACTTTGGCAAGCCGTCTAATGCTATGCTCGTGTTTATGAATATGGAAAAGCTCCTGGGCCCTATGTTTGAAGATGGCCTTAAGGACATGAAAACATTTGTGGAGAGCAAAGCCCCTGCAGCGCCTGCGCCAACCGGCATCGAAGTTACTGAGGTTGAATACCCGGGCCATACCTTCGAAGGGCTGCGCAAAACCGTATCAAATGTGGCGATGGGGGATATGATGAAGCTGTTTGCAGACGCAAAAACAGTAATGACAAAGAACGCTGCCGATAAAATAAACGGCACCAGCGCCGGCCTGTACTTCACCTGGGATACCGTGAAAAAAGAAACTGATATGGCAGCCGTATTCCCGGTATCAGAAGCTAAAACGATCAAAGATGTTGCAGTTTTCAACATACCAAAGTCGAAAGCGGTATTGGCTGTGCTGCGCGGCGGTTACGGAAAGGAAATGGAAGTACATGGCGCTATCACCAAACACATAGCTGAAAAAGGAGAAACAAAGGGCACCGTGATCGAAGAATATACCATAGGCCCCAACGAAGAACCAGACAGCAATAAGTGGGTTACCAATATTTATTACCTAATTAAATAATATTTCATTTAGTTTCTGTCCCGATAGCTATCGGGATGACTTTTGAATTTTGAATTTGAAAAAGCCATCTTTACAATGTATTGGTGGCTTTTTCGTTATTATGAGAATGTCCCTGTATTTTTGCGCACAAGCCATTCGATCAGGTAAGCTATACCTTTTTGAATTTTGACCTTTGACTTTTGAATTTGGAATGAAGTTATCAGTAATTATTGTCAACTATAATGTTAAGTACTTCCTCGAAGTGTGCCTGCATTCTGTGCTAAGGGCAGCGGGGGATAAAGACATTGAAATAATAGTTATTGACAATAATTCCAGCGATGATAGCTGCGCCATGGTCAGGGAGCGCTTTCCGTCTGTTATCATCTTAGAAAATAATGACAATAAGGGCTTCTCGAAGGCTAATAACCAAGGAGTTGCGATAGCAAAAGGTGAGTATATACTCTTCCTGAACCCGGATACAGTAATGCCCGAGGATTTTCTTACAAAGACCCTCGCCTACATGGATGCCCACCCGGATGCCGGGGCCCTCGGCCCAAGGCTCATTGACGGTAAAGGTCAGTTCGCACCCGACTCTAAAAAATCTTACCCTTCACTGTCGGTGGCCATCTTTAAAACTACGGGGATCAATAAGTTATTCAGCAGATCAGCTTATTTTAATAAATACTACGCAGTGCATGTGGGCGAGCATGAAACAGCAGCAGTTGATGTACTTTCCGGCTGCTGCATGATGGTCCGCAGGTCAGCAATGGACCAAGCGGGTGGCGCCTTCGATGAAGACTACTTCATGTACTGCGAAGATGTGGACCTCTCCTACCGGATAGAAAAAGCAGGCTACAAAAACATGTACTATCCCGAGGCCGAGCTGATACACTACAAAGGCGAAAGCACCCGCAAAATGACCCTGTCCTATGTGCGCATCTTTAACGAGGCACTGGTGACATTTGTAAAAAAGCACTATACCAAACAGCAGGCGAGCATGTTCGTCCTGTTTATTAATGCGGGAATTATATTACGGGCTATACTTGGCACGGTAAAGCGCGCCCTCAAAGTGCTGCACATGCCGTTGATCGATGCACTCATTTTGCTGCTCACGCTCTGGGGCATCAAGAATTTCTGGGTGCAGGAGGTGAAGAACATCTTACCGATTGCTCCCGGCGTTGTTTATGCTACTTTCCCGGTTTACATTGGGTTATGGCTGCTATCTCTATACTTTAACGGGGCTTACGATCCTCCCTATCGTGCACTTAAAGTCACCAGGGGTATGCTCATAGGCACATTCGCCATCCTCGCCTATTATGGCCTTTTACCCCCCGAGTACCGGTATTCCAGGGCCATTATCATTTTTTCCGGCTTTGCCGGCACCGTAGTATTGCTGGGGCTGCATGAGATATTATACCGCATGGGTATTCTCAAATTCATACCTTACGACAAGCTGCCCCGCAAAGCAGTTATAGTGGCTAATGAAACCGCCTACCGGCAAACCGCCGAGATATTACAGAAAGTGCACTACGCCCCCGAGCTTTCCGGGAGGATCAGCCCCACCGCAAATGCAAATGATTCGCTTGCTTCCCTGCCTGAAATGAAGCAGATGCTCTACAGTACGGGCATAAACGAGGTCATATTCTGCATCAATGGGCTAACATATACTGATGTATTTAAGCAGATGCAGCACTGCGGCAAAGAGTATGAATACAAAATACATATTGCTGGAAGTCAAAGTTTTGTAGGTAGTAACTCCAGCAGCACTTCCGGAGACTTATACACTATCGACCGCCGTTTCAACCTCTCCGACTTCGCCCAAGTGCGCAACAAACGTATGGTGGACATAGGTGCCGCCCTGCTTTTCCTGGTTGCATTTCCTTTTACGTTTTTCCGGATAAAAAACCCGGGTAAGTTTCTTATAAACTGTTTTAAGGTACTGACTGGAGCATTTACCTGGGTAGGATATGCGGCTGGCCCAACGACTAATCTCCCCTCAATAAAAAAAGGTATAATACAGCCTTACAATATACTTGCTTGTTACGAGCCGGGAACTGAAGTAAAGGAAAAGATAAACACTGCCTACGCACAGCATTATGCTCCGGCAACTGACATAGCCTTGCTCCTCAAAAATTACCGGTATCTTGGCGGCCAAGACTAACTTTGCTGTTTTTCCAGCCTTTCCTTTGCCATTTGCTGGATATGCTTTTCAAATTCCGGGTAGTCAGATATAACCCGGTCGAACGATTCCTTGTCCAGTGAATACAGGTCGCAATAACCTACCGCCCTGATCGTTGCATTTCTTGGCTGTTTCAGCAGCAAGGCTATCTCCCCAAAAAAACCACCTTCCTTTATAGTAGCATACACATGGTGCCCATCTTTTGAGAGCACTTCTACCGACCCTTTGTTGATAAAGTACATTTCATCGCCTATTTCGCCAAATGAGCAAATGGCATCGCCCGGAGCAAAAATGCAGGGCTTCAGATAATACAATATCTCCTTCAGCAGGCTCGGGTCCGCATCTTTGAACATCGGCACCTTTTCTATAACACTTTTATTCAGAAATAAGGCAAATTCGTACCGGAACGATGCCGGCAACTCTGACAGTATCTCGGCATCATCATACCCCTTCCTGGTCGACCATATATAATTGTAGTAATGGTGTACCCGCTCCTGCAGCTTCTTGGGTATTTTCTTCGACTTCATGTAGTTATCCACCCTATCCACACGCTCCCGGTGACGGGTTTTTACAATATCTATATTGGTGAGCAATGTGGCTATATTACCAATGATGTAGCCGAACGCCCCAGCTCCCATAAGCTGTGCAAACATGGTATAGACCACCTCAATACTCTTGTTTTTGTCTGGCGTTATATCTCCATACCCTATCGTAGTTACCGTAGTAGTGCACCAGTAAAGGGCCAGTATATATGTATGCAGCATATGCGCACTCACATCCTCCATCCGGATGTGTATCCATCCGCAGGCGATCCAGTGCATAAAAAGCCCTAGGAAATAGAAAAAGAACAGCAGCCTTACGATACCGTGGTTCAGCGTTATGCGGTGCTCCCACGTGGACTGAAAACTGCTCACACGGAATATCTTGAGCACACGCAGCAGGCAAAATACCAGGCATAATCCAAAATTGCCGCCATTCCACAACAGCAGCTCGAACGGTATGGCAGAAAGAACATCCAGTATAAACCAGCCTTGCAGGTAAACTTGAGCCGGGCTTTTGTGTGCATGTTGTGAATGAGCATGATGTGGTGATGGCTGCCGGAAGCGCACAAATATATCGGCGACAAAAACACAGGTCACAAACAGGTTCATAAAAAGAATGACCCCTTCAGGCCGGTAATGCACAATGAGCCCATAAGGCACCTCTATGGCCAGGTAGGTCGCCAGCAGGGCTATCCAGATATCCCAATAGAAAATAAAACTATCCTTATTCTTATGCTCAGTATGAACCATTAATCAGTGCCATTTATCCCGAACTCCAAATATAATACTTAATCGCATCGCCATTTGTACCCGGTTGCAAATAGCCGTGTCCGATTTTCCTTATACTTTTTGCCGCCCTTTTGTGATAGAATTTTTTTTTGCTTTTTTAAAATTTATACATAGCTTTGCGATGTATTGTTAACCGATGCAACAAAAAGCGATGAATCACACAGAACTATTAAAAGGCACCCTTGGCACAATCATCCTCCGGCTGCTGGAAGAGAAGGGCCGCATGTATGGCTACGAGATCACCCAATTGGTAAAGGAGGCATCGGGCGAAACGATACTGATAAAAGAGGGCTCGCTCTATCCTGCCCTGCACAAGCTGGAAGCCGATGGGCTCATCGTTTCGGAAGAAGTATTCATCGGCAAGCGGGTGCGCAAATATTATAGCCTCACAAAACCCGGGAAAAAGGCAACGCGTGCGTCCGTTGACGAACTGCTGGCTTTTATGCAGACTATTCATAATCTGATAACCTCCGAATTAAATCCATCGCATGGTGCAGCTTAGCGACGGACAAGTGGATGCCATACTGCAACGCATAATTGCAGATGGCGTTACCAGCAGGGACCTGCAAAACGGCCTGCTGGACCACTATTGCTGCTTCATTGAGGAAAACATAAACAAGGGCAGCACGTTCGATGTAGCTTATATGGCTGCATTCAACGCAATAACCCCCAATGGCATTCACGAAGTACAGGAAGAACTCTTTTTTCTTTTAACCTTTAAAACGCAAACAAATATGAAACGCATCATTTATGGCTGCGGCTTTGCCGCCACCTTTCTCATCTCTACCGGGCTTATGTTTAAGACAGTACACTGGCCCTTCGGCAACCAATTGCTTTTCGGGGGCTTCTGCGCGCTCATTATTACCTCATTTGCTTTATCCTTCAATTCTGTGAGGTTCCTGAAAAAGCATTCTGCCGCCTACAACATCCGCTCCGGCGCGGGATTCATCTCTGCATTCCTGGTCTCCGCCGGCAGCCTGTTCAAAATGCTCCGCTACCCGGGCGCCAACCTCCAGATCGTCAGCGGCATGGTAATGCTCAGCTTTGTCTTCATCCCCATGCTCTTCTGGCATATGTATAAACAGGCGATTGCCACGAAATAAATATCAAAGACAGGGAGCATAGCACACAATACGAAAATATTTTGCATCCTTTGCGGGAAGTTTTTTCTTACTTTGTTTGTGAATGGACAAATCCCTTGCTAAAACACGGATAGAGATCCTGCTGCTGTTTATATTATACATCTTCATCCTGCCGCGGGTGTCTATGGATTATGATATGGGCTTCTGGCGCGAATGGGCGCTATTGATACACCACAACGGCCTGGCAAATACCTACAACACTTCTATCAATTATTTCCCCGTCTATGTTTATGGCCTCTATGTCTATGACCTGCTACAGGGCACTGACGCAAACATTATCCACAACATCAACAGCATTAAGATCCTGTTCATGTTTTTCGACTTTCTGCCCATGATTGTGCTATGCTGCTTCCGACAAAAGATATTATCATTCAGGATACCCCACCTTTTCCTGCTGCTCAACATAGCCTATGTTTTCGACTCTATGGTCTGGGGCCAGATAGACAGTATTTACGCCAGCCTTGCTTTTTTGGCTATCATTACTTCGCTTCGTTATCCTGTCGCGGGCATATTGCTTTATGTACTGGCGCTCAATACAAAACAACAGGCTATTGAGTTCCTGCCGGTGATGGCCATCGCACTGATGTACAGCGTGCGTAAAGTTAAGACTGCGATCATTGCCATTGCAGCAGCAGTCGCCCTGCAGGTATTACTACTGCTGCCATTCATAGGCAATGGCGGTGTTGGTAAACTTACAGCCATCGCGGGCAATACTGTGGGGCTATATAACCAGCTCTCCATTTGCGCCTTCAATATCTGGTACCTCATCACAAAAGGCAATCCTTATTTCATTAATTCAAATGATACTTACTTCCTGCTTTCTTACAGAACTACCGGCATCATTATGTTCAGTATTGCATCATTGCTGGTGCTTGTTCCGCTTGCACGAAGGGTGTGGCGACTAAGAAAAGACAACCTGGGCCTCGATGAAACCACCTACCGTATTTTATTTTTATGTACCGGCCTTTTGTGCCTCTATTTTTTCTACTTCAATAGCCAAATGCATGAGCGATATGCCCTGCCCATCATCCTGTTCTTCTTCTTTTATGGGGTAACATCCAATAACTATAAGCTATACATCCTCGCATCCATTCCCTTCCTGCTCAGCCTGGATAAGTGCTTCCCGGATTATCTCCCGGTTGTGCACTACAAGATCATATATGCGTCTGTGGTTATTGCGCTGTGGTACACAGCGACCGTTATTTATGGCAGTTACCTGTACTACCGATTGATAAAAGGGTCAAAAATGGCCATATAACGTTTGCCTCCTTCCTTTTTCAGATAGTTATGGAAAAATGCAAGAACCCGCTTCTAAGGAACGATGACAGAAAGGAAAAAGTCAGCAATCATTAAACTGGAAACATTAATTTTAACCCGTGAAAAAAACAACCGTTTATCATTTCATAGTTCTGGTAGCGCTATCCGCTTTCGCGTTCCAGTCGTGCAAAAAGAAAAAAGCAGAAGACCCTTATGCTGATGTCAAAGGCCATTATTTCTCTATCCGGCAGTTTGCGCTCGATGAGTGGCAAACCTTCCATGGCCAGGCGTTTACCATTTTGAAAACAGTGCGCGAAAACAAAAAAACAGATAGCAGCTATACTACTTCAGACACGCTAAACTGGGGCAATATATTCAAAACTTTTTTTGAGACCGAGATCAGTGACCGTAAATTCCTGGGGCAATATACCTACAACCAGTTTGAAGACAACCAGGAAGGCACCCGGAATTTTTACTACAAAGCCAATGACGAGGATATGTTTACCCAAAAACTGCTCATCACTGTTGACCAGGTGAATAACAAGGTAAAGGGTATTTACATTGAAACCTTCAAAAAATCGCCATGGGGAGAAACAACTCAAAAATTGTATTATGCCCCTATGAAAACCATCCAGATACAAACAGATGAAAAGCCCTTGGTAGGCGCAAGGAAATATAAAGTGGTGCAGTATTATTTCATGTTGTAACGCCGCTACACTTTACCCATCACATAGATATTCTGCATGGTAGGCGTTGGGCTCCCACCTTCTTTTTCAAGGGATATGGCAAATGCCTGGCCATCGGTAACCGGCTTGCCTACCTTTTGCATTTCCGGGGTATTGGCCATATTATTGGGTATCACGCCCATGTCCACCGGCTTGCCATTTTCCATTACCCAAAGCTGGTACTGCATTCCCTTTGGGGGCGCGGGCAGCCCATCCACACTTACATAGGCTTCTCCTTTATTTTTGCTCCAATAAAGCGTGGCTGCCATCGGGTGCCCGGGCTGCACAGTATGCATCACTATTGTTTGCATACCCGTATCCGCCATCATAGCTTTGTTTTGCTGATAGTCTTTTAATATCCCGGCCATATCCTTTTGCTGCTGCTCAATCGCCGACATCTTGCTGCTTAGCGCCGCCAGGTCTGACTTTGTATGTTCCTTACCTGTCCATAAGAAAGCATTTAGCAATACACTTCCCACCAACCCTGCCCAAACTGCAGCATGTTTCCATTGCACAGGTTTCCGGTACTCCGGCTGAAAAGGTATTACTTTGGGAGTATTAGGTTGGCTGGCGGCGGCAGTGGCGGGCTGCAATGCACCCCATATTTTTTCGTCCATACCGGCAGGCGGCTCGGTGGCGAGCTTAGTTGCAAATAGTTGCATCACCGTTTCTATTGCCTCCATTTCGGCTGCAAGTTCAGGATACATGGCAATATCGGCCTCTACCTGCGCGGCCTCCGCTACGGAGAGCGCCCCAAGTATGTAGGCTTCCAAAATGCCCGATTCTATGCATTCCCTAGTGTTCACTTAATTGTTAAATATTTCTCTCAGTTGTTGTATAGCATGCCTCATACGGGTCTTTACCGTACCAAGAGGTATTCCCAATGTTTTTGAAATTTCGTCTAGTGTAAACCCCTTGAAATAAGCCAGTGTAATGATCGTTTCATATTCCGGCTTTAAACCGGCTACCATCTTACGCAGCCCTATTGTGTCCGTAGCCTGCTCTGTTTTCATCCCCTGCTGCAGGTTATTTACGATATCTTCGCCTGTTCGGATTTTTCCCTTCATTATCTCCCCCTTCGAGCGCAGCTTATCTATCGATGCATTGCGGGCAATATTGATCATCCATGTGTAAAGGCGGCCTTTTTGCGGATTGTATTGTTCTATATTAGTCCATATCTTTACGAACACATCCTGTAGCACATCTTGCGCGGTTTGCTCATCATACACTACTTTGTTGATAACGCCATACAATACAGCTCCGTACTGGCGATACAAGTAGTTGAAGCCCTCCCTGGTCTGCTGCTTCAACAACAAGATCAGTTCTGCTTCGTTATATATAGTCGCAGGTGAGGACAATTCAGTCAAAAGCGCGGTTAATTAATACCTGGAGCATCTATAAAATATCATGCCCGCATTATCAAATATATAAAGTAATACCTGAACCACAAATTATCAGTTATTTAGGAAACAACATCCGGTAATCGGTCTTCACCTTGCCCGCGCTTATATCGTCTAGCTTTTTCTTTATCAGCCTTTTCTTCAACTGTGAGAGATAATCTATGAATAGCTTGCCTTCTATATGGTCATACTCATGCTGGATCACGCGGGCCGTAATGCCATGAAACTCCTGTTCATGCCGGTCGAAGTTTTCATCCAGGTAGCTGATGCGCACCTTGCTGGTGCGCTGTATGTCTTCGCGCACCTTGGGTATGCTCAGGCAACCTTCATTGTAGGGCCACATATCGCCGGTCTCTTCTATCTTCCGCGCGTTGATGAACACCTGCTTTATGGGCTTTTCGTTAGGATATTTCCGCTTATCCTCCTCGTTAAAATCTTCGACTATCTGTAAGGTATCGATAATAAACAACCGTATAGGCTTATTGATCTGGGGAGCGGCGAGCCCTACCCCATTGCTGTTATACAGCGTTTCCCACATATCCGCCAGCAGCTTTTTAAGCTCCGGATACTCGGGGGTAATATCGTCACATACTTTACGCAATACGGGGCTGCCATATGCTACTACGGGTAAGATCATGCACTAATTCTGTTTCTAATAAAGTTGCCAAAGTTAATCAGAATTTACGGAAATGGAGGTATCTGCATAGCTATGATCGACGGAGAATTACTAAATTGCTTCATGGCATATAATGAAAAACTCGCAGACAGGATACGTGAAACCCTTGTAGATGTTCCCAAAGTAGAAGAAAAATTCATGTTCGGCGGTGTGTGCTTTATGGTGGATGGTAAGATGTGCATAGGCGTTGTAAAAGACGAAATGATGTGTCGCATAGACCCGGAAATGGAAGATACCGTGCTTGAAAAAACCGGATGTCGCCAAATGGACTTTACCCACAGACCAATGAAAGGCTACGTCTATGTCAGCGACGAAGGCATGAAAAAGAAAAAAGATCTTGAATACTGGGTTGGGCTTTGCCTCGAGTTTAATTCAAAGGCTAAAGCCAGTAAAAAAAAGAAAAAGTCCTGATCTGTTTATCCGAAAATTATATTTCGCATGAAATGATCTAACTTGGTGAGAACTCTTGACATTGCTTATAACCTTTACACTATGGGGCGATCTATTCTGTGTACGTTCATCATTTTTAGCGCCTGTTATTTCATTTCATGTACCTGCAAAACAACGGTGCCTTGCTATGCGTACATGAATTTTGTAGTCACGGCAGCAGACAGTTCAAAGTTGAGTGATGCGATGTTGGTAGTCTTTCAGCCAAATGGGGCTTTTAACATCGCGATAGACACTCAAAAACGCTTAGCGGTTCTGTTTTCAAACTATTATAACTTAGCCTACCTGGTCTTGGAAGAAAACGGTGAGAATGATTATGAAGTAATATTGCCGAACACAGGGAAAGTGGATAGTATCAGCCACTTTGCATTTACCGGGAAAAATTCGCAAGTAGTTACTCATGACTGCGAAAAAGAAGTTTTATGGACCTGCGATAGAACAATAGATTCTTTCAAAGTAAACAGCCAAACATTCACCACGTCTAACGGAGTGAGGACTACTGATACGATTGCTTACTGAGAGTGAGGCATCACAGCACCGACACCGGGCACTTCACATCATGATAAAACAAAAACTGCCACCCCTCTCTCCGTCCCTGCTCTGCGTATTGCTCCCTAAGCGCCATCGCCTTCTTTCCATCGTAGTCATACTTGGCTACGTACTTCATCTTCATTTGCTTTAGCTGCGGCGCTTCATCGCCACCGAAGAATATCTTATCCTTGCCGTCATCTATAAGATATACAATATGCTGCGGGCAATGCCCGCCCGAGTGCATAAAACGGATGTAGCCATCTATCAGCCCCTGCTCACCATCCAGCCACTTCACCTGGCTGGTAGCCAGCAATGGCTCTATATCTTCCGGGTGGTAGGAGGGATAACCGGTGCTTAAAGCAAAGTTGGCCTCAGCCCTGTATATGTAGTAGTCGGCATTGGGGAATGTCGTTTTCACAAGGCCGTTATTATCCTTAAACACCAGGCAGCCCGCATGGTCTTTATGCAGGTGCGACACCAGTACTTTTGTCACCGCAGCAGGTTCATATCCGTGCTGCCGCAGGTTATCATGTATCTGCAATATACCATCGCTGTTATTAAACCCTAGGCCCGTATCCAGCACGATAATATCCTTTTCCGTCACCACAAGGAAGGGCTGCACCTCAACAAGCAGTGAGCCGGCAGGCCGCTCATTCAGTTCATCATGCCCCAGGCTAAACGGAACAAACTGCTTATCATGCCCTACTGTAAACACCCCTTCTGATAATGGAAAAATGGAAGCCATAAGGCAAAGGTAACCCCCTAATCTCAAATATGGCAGTTTAGCCGAGAGCGGTCAAAACCTAAGGTGCTTTACCGTCAGCCGGTTATTCAGCAACTGTTTCAACGAGTCTATCCCAATGCGCAAATGTGCCTCTACAAAGTTCTTCGTTACTTCTGAGTCGCTCTCTGCTGTTTTCACGCCGTCTGGCACCATAGGCTGATCGGAAACGAGCAGCAAGGCGCCCGTAGGAATTTTATTAAAAAAACCTGTCGTAAATATCGTAGCCGTCTCCATATCTATCGCCATTGCCCTTATTCTGCGCAGGTAGGCTTTGAACGTATCGTCATGCTCCCACACACGCCGGTTGGTAGTGTAAACCGTACCGGTCCAGTAGTCTCGCTTATACTCACGTATGGTTGTGGATATTGCTTTCTGCAGCGCAAAAGCCGGCAGCGCAGGCACCTCCGGAGGAAAGTAATCATTACTCGTACCGTCCCCTCTTATAGCCGCTATCGGCAGTATGAGGTCGCCTACTTTATTCTTTTTTTTCAGCCCGCCGCACTTACCCAGGAACAGCACCGCTTTGGGTTTTATTGCAGACAACAGGTCCATCATTGTAGCCGCAGCGGGGCTGCCCATACCAAAGTTAATGATCGTAATATCCTCGGCAGTGGCACATTGCACGGGTTTGTCCAGTCCCATCACTTTTACATTGTGAGCCTCGGCAAACTGGTTTACATAGCTGCTGAAGTTGCACAGGAGTATGTACTCGCCAAAGTCTTTAAGGCTTTGCCCTGTATAGCGGGGCAGCCAGTTGTCAACAATCTCCTGCCTGGTTTTCATTACTTAAAGATAAGACCAAATAAGCAATTTATTATCACCATCAATCGCTCATCAAGTGAAGGATATTCTTATTTTCCAAAAATAATTATTACGCCCATTCAGGGCTGTATGCCGTGTGTTTATTGACCCAGGGCTTCACCATGGGCTAGTATATTTCGCTCTTTCAGAGCTGCTTGTCTTTTCCAATATTCCCTAACTTAGAGATTGCGCAAAGGAGATACCATCCCCCCTTTTGAGGGATATGTCTCCGGCTTTCGTGGTTTGCCGGATGACGAAAAACTTTTTGTGGTAACTTAGTTGTTACAACTCAGAAACGCACTTATTCCTCAAAAAATGTCACACATAAAAACATATTGCCTGCTCCTTGCCTGCTCCCTCCTCACTGTGAGCTTCGACATACCCGGGGATGGCTTTGCCACCAGCCCCGATGGCACCAAAATACACTACCACACATTTGGCTCTGGCAAACCCCTGCTCATCATCAACGGCGGGCCGGGCATGAACAGCGAAGGTTTTGAAGGCATGGCGAAAAAACTATCCGAAAACCGCCTCGCCATTATTTATGACCAGAGAGGTACCGGAAAATCAACACTGGCATTGCTTGATTCTACCACAGTAAACATGGACCTGATGGTGGAAGATATAGAAGCCCTGCGAAAACAACTGAACATTGATAAATGGTCTGTCCTTGGCCATTCGTTTGGCGGCATTGTTGCGTCCTATTATGCCACGAAATATCCCGAACATATTGATAAGATCGTGCTCTCCTCCTCCGGTGGGGTTGACCTTAGCTTGCTAACCGATGTACAGAGCTCCATTGACTCCAAACTTACCAAGGCCGAGCAGGACTCCGTCAGTTACTGGAGCGAGAAAATAAGCGCAGGGGACACCAGCCATTTTGCCCGGCTGCACAGGGGACTGAACCTGGCACATGCCTATGTGATAGACCCGAAATTCATCCCCGTAATAGGCGAGCGGCTGACGCAGGGCAACCAAACCGTGAACCAACTGATATGGAACGACCTGCAAAGAATGAACTTTAACTGCACCAAAAAACTAAAATCCTATAGTAAGCCCGTTCTCATCATACAGGGTAAAGAAGACATAGTAAGCAAAAAAATTGCCGAAAAATCGCACGAGGCATTCAAAAACTCACGGATGGTATTCATGGATCACTGCATCCACTACGGCTGGCTGGATAATCCGGAGGTGTATTTTAAGGAGGTGAATGGGTTTTTGAAGTAATTACAGAACGTAATCATGCAGCATAACTGCTGCGGTTATCAAACAGCCGCTCAAATTGCCGTTCAATATTCGCATGAAAAGCCTCCGGCAAATAGGCCCAATCCCTTAATTCCACTAATATAGGAATGTTGCTCTCCTTTATCCTTTCGCATATATCGGCATATATAGCTGCCGGCACCGGGCCCAGGTTTTTGCTGCGTATCACAAGATCCAGGTCACTGCCACGATGCGCAGTGCCATTAACACGGCTGCCATATGCCCATATTTCCACGGGTACGCTTATACCTTCAAATATATGCAGCAGCGCCTGCCTATCTTTATCCTTTATCAGCATTTTCGTTATTTAATTGTTGTATAGCTGCTGCCAAGGCATTAGCATCAGCAATAAATTGCGGCAGCAAAACCACAGTTTCTTCAGCAAAATTCACACCGTAATCGTGGGCTGTGCTATTTCTATTATCGCGGTATTGCAGCCATCTTTCACATGCATCATCGGTAATTATATTTCGAAGCACTGCGTGGCGGAACACATCTTTAAAAACAAGTTGATCAACTGCTTTGGATGAATGAAAATAAGGTTTCAGCGCCTTGCGCAGCAGTTTCTCACTTTGCTCTAAAATGATCTCAAACTCCTTTATACATGCAGACCGGTACATATCAAAATCGATATTTTCCGGCTTTGCCTGTTTTAGTAAAGTTTGTGCTTTATCCAGAGTGCTGATGCAGCGCTCCAGGAAAGCAGTTTCTATTTTCATAATTCGAAAACCTCTTTAGCTTCCGAAAGATACAAATTTGGGCATTCATATCATCCCTTGGTGGCACAGATTTTTAATGTTCCACAATAAACAGAGAACTATGAGCAAGACAATATTTCTATCCGGGATCCTTTTAGGTGTAACTGCCGGGCTTCTTTTAGCGCCGCAAAAAGGCGAAGACCTTCGTGAAGACATAGCCGACAACGCTAAAAAACTCAAAAAGAACCTTTATAAAATGGCAGGTAAGGGCGCGGCAGAAGTAGCCGATCTAAAGGAACTGCTATCTGAAGAAATAGAAGGACTGAGCGAGAACATGCGACACAGGTTGCTTACTGTGCTTAATGACGCGGAATTAGTCTAAGTTCCCAACTACCCTTCCCAAACATAACTGCTGGCGAAATTCAATAGTACAGGAAGTATTCTATGGTCCACCTATTTTGGAGGAACCGGGGGAACGGGCAATGCTTATACAGGCAATGTTGTTACGGATGCCACAGGGAATGTATATATATCAGGCTCAACAACGTGCCCTGCCGGAGTCGCTACCACAGGCGCTTACCAAACTACTATTGGCGGTGGCGAGGATGCTTTTCTAGCCAAATTCAATAGTTCTGGCCTTATTTACGCCTGTACTTATTTTGGCGGAAGTGAGTGGGAAAGCGGCGGTGTACTGGCGCTTGATGCAAATGGGAATGTATATATGGCAGGAGCTACAACCAGTACTTCAGGTATTGCCACTATAGGAGCTTACCAGACATCAATGGATACAGCGCTTGAAGACGCGTTTTTAACCAAATTCGTGATCAATTGTTCAGGCTTTACCGCAGGTACTATAAGCGGTACCACAAACGTTTGCCCGGCCGCAGCTATTACACTGACTAATACAGCAACGGGCGGTGTGTGGAGCAGCAGTAATACTGCCATAGGCACAGTGGGCTCTGCAAGTGGAATAGTTACCGCTATATCTTCCGGCACAACAACTATTAGTTTTACGGTAACGAATGCCTGCGGCACGGCATATGCAACCCAAATAATTACCGTAAATCCTTCACCATCCGCAGGTACTATTTCCGGGCCGTCAGTTGTATGCACAAGCACACCAATTACATTATCTGACGCCGCAGGAAGCGGCACATGGAGCAGCAGCGGCCCCGGCATTGCTACTGTACGCTCTACAGGTATAGTGACCGGTATAGCACCCGGCACTGCGACTATAAGTTTCGCGGCAACCAATGCTTGCGGCACAACGTATGCAACCCAAATAATTACTGTAAACACGTTGCCGTCTGCAGGTATTATTTCCGGGCCATCGGTTGTATGCACAGGCACACCAATTACATTATCTGACGCGGCAGGAAGCGGGACATGGAGCAGCAGTAGTGCCGGCATTGCAACGGTAGGGTCCACGGGTATAGTTACAGGTATAACAACCGGCACCACAACTATCAGTTTTACCGTAACTAACGCCTGCGCTTCCGCTTATGCAACGCTGATAGTTACTGTAAGTATTCCTCCATCGGCAGGTATTATTACCGGGCCATCGCTTGTTTGCACGGGTGCGACGATCAATCTTACCGATGCCATATCCGGCGGCACGTGGAGCAGCACCAGCAGCAGCGTGGCCACAGTGGGCTCTTCCGGCATAGTTACCGGCGTGGGTACGGGCACTACGACCATCAGCTATACGGAAACGAATGCCTGCGGCTCTGTAGCGGCGACTGCGATCGTTTCTGTGAATGTGGCCCCATCGGTAGGCGCGATATCCGGTACATTGTCTGTTTGTTCGGGGTTATCAACCTCCCTTACTGATGCTACTACGGGAGGCACCTGGAGTAGCGTCAGCGCTGGCACAGCCAGTGTAGGCACCTCGGGAACGGTGACCGGGATAAGCGCCGGCACATCTCTTATCAGTTACACTATTACCACGGCTTGCAGAGCGTCTGCGGCGACGGCAATAGTCACCGTAAACACTACTCCAGTTGCGACCGGCATCTCCGGTCCATCTGCAGTATGCATCGGCTCATCTATCACGCTAACAGATGCCTTGCCAGGAGGAACATGGACCAGCGCAAGCACAGGCATTGCTACTGTTGTGGGCTCAACAGGTGTTGTAACTGGCGTCTCTTCCGGTTCAGCACTTATTAGTTACACGCTCTCTAATTTGTGCGGAACGGCTACAGCTACTACAAACATTGCCGTGAGCACAGCCCCATCGGCAGGGACTATTACAGGCGCTACGAATGTATGTGTAACTGCATCCGTTACTTTGTCTGACCTGGTGACCGGCGGCACATGGAATGCGACCAATGGGCACGCGTTCATATCCAGTTCAGGAACAGTGCTGGGTGTTACCGCGGGCGTTGATACGATGATCTATACTGTAACATCTATCTGCGCCACTACCACTTCTGCCACGGCAACATTGGTAATAACGGTGAACCCAGCACCAAATGCCGGCACGATCACCGGCTCCGACTCTGTGTGCGTAAGTCAGTCTATTTCCCTTTCAGATGCTGTTGCCGGCGGGACGTGGACTGCAAGCAATAGCAATGCTTTTGTGTCTAGCAGCGGAGGCATATTCGGAGTAACAGCCGGCACAGATAATATTACGTACACAACAAACGGCGCATGTGGATCTGCGAATGCCGAGCTGCTTGTTACGATCTATGACTGCAGTACGGGTATAAGCAATATACCTGTGAGTGACTATTCCCCCTACCCTAACCCGGCGCAGAACAGCATCACGATAACCGGTTCAACGAACGTCAATAAAGTTATCATCAGCAATGTCCTGGGGCAAGAGGTTTTTACAGTGGAATACAATAGCACTATAGTCGCGGTCAATATAGACCAGTTACCTGCGGGCATATATCTTGTCAGGATAAATGATGTAAAAATTTACAAGCTGGTCAAGGAGTAATAACGTTCATAGATTCATCGGTAAACTGCAATGGAGTTATCCGTTGCAGTTTTTTACTTTTTTGGCTATTTGCAGAAGGCCTGTATCGTTAAAAAAACGATAAATGGCTGCAACACAATAATAACACGTGCGCCTGTGCGTTGTAGTTGAAAAACTATATGCCGAAACGATACATGGCAATCGCCATTTGCTTTCTATTTACGCTGTTCTCTATAAATAGCGAGGCAGGGTTCGTAATGAAAAAAGCAGGCAGCGAACAGACAGCCGCCTTTACCACAACTACAAAAAGACAAACAATAAAGGAGGCATTCCATAATCTTCATAAAGGATTGGCTCCACGAAGAAACAATTATTACCTGGAGCGAAATGGCAATAGCTTTAAAGGTGCTATGGCCTTACTCTGCGGTGTGGCCTCCGTGGCGATGACAACAATTGGGATGTTCAACGTTGCCATTTATACTGCAGGCACCATTAGCATAACCGGGACAACGGGAATACTATTATTATTAGGAGCATGGGGCCTTGGTATCCTGGGTATAGTGCTGGCCAAATGGATGAAACATGGGATGGGCCATGCAGGCTCCGTATTTGGCATAATAACAGTTGCTTTTTTTGTGCTAATGCTTGAGGTTGCCGCTCTTCTTTCGGGAAATTTTGATGCATCCGTCTTTTTCAATTAGCCTTAGTTTAGGAACAGGCATAAGTGATCTCCACCGCTCATATGAATGACAACTGCCAAAGATGCCAGAGATTTTACCGATCGCACCTTGCTTATTCTAATCAGGCAAAATGATCTTAAACATAGCGCCAGTGCCAGGTGAGCTTTGGATTTCAATTTTTCCATGCATCATCTCCACCTGTGTCTTTACAGTAAACAGCCCAAGTCCCTTACCTTCTATCTGTGGATGAAAACGCTGGTATAGCCCAAATATGCGGCCTGAATACCGGTCCACATCTATACCCATACCATTGTCGGTAAAATAGATACCTACCTGCCCGGCCTGCTTCTCACTGCGTATCCTGATATTGGGTTGTGTTCCAGGCTTCGCAAATTTTATCGCATTCAGGATGAGGTTGTAAAATATGCTCAAGGCGTAAGAACGGATGGCCTGAACCTCATAAACGCCATCAAAATCACATGTAATAGCCGCGTTGCTATTGACAATTAGCTGGTTTATGCTCGCCTTCACATTCTGCACAATATCATACAGGTTTATTTTATGCTTTTGTTCCGAAACATCCCTGCGGATATGCAGTATCTCATTGAGATCTCTGATCACCATATCCAGCCTTTCTGCAGTTTGTCCTATTCCATCCACGATGTACCCAAGACTTTCATCGTAACCTTCCTCCCTGAGCAGCGCATGCAACCCAAGCATTGTTGACAAAGGCCCTCTGACATTATGTGATAGTATGTACGCAAACTGCTCCAGGTCCCGGTTCTTTTGAATCAGGTCGGTGATCATATTCTGCCTTTCGATCTCCAGGTTCTTCCTTTTAGTGATATCATGCGCTGTGACGCAAATGCCGATAGTTTTACCATTAGTTATAACGGGTGTGACGGTAACCGTGATATGCATAGTTTGCGTTTCGCTAGCATAGGTGGTATCGTATTCTACTGGCTTTGAAGTTGCTACAACCGTTCCAAAAATTTCCTTTATGCTCTCCCGTCTCTCTGGGGTCGCCTGATCTATAAAGTTATCCCCCACACGCATACTTATCCCTGTCAGCGCACTGTACCAACTCATAAGGTACTGGTTATAAGCCAGTACATTTAAGTTTGCATCCAGCAGGAGGTAGGATACATGCGTAGTGTCGAAAATAGACCGGAGATTGGCCTCAGACTTATCATGAAGTTCCCTGATGACTATCTTATCCAGAGCATACGTAATGTTATCGGTTACCTCGCGTAGCAGGCGAACCTCTTCATCATTAAAGAAGAAAGGCTCCGACATGAGAAGTACGAGCGCTCCCTCTATTTCGGAATTTACATAGATGGGAAATGAAAGCCCAGAAAGGTAGTTGCGCCTGACCATTTCAGCTTTTACATACAATGGCATTTCGGAGTCGTTTGCGATATCGTTGTAATAGAAATGGGTCTTTGCACGTATGGCCCTTGCAGAGGGTATCGACGATTTGGATACTTTCATGTCTGCAATGCCAATGGCATCAAAGAAGCCGTCTTCATTGCCAGCCCATGCTACGGGCGTGGTTTTGTCTTCCTGTTTGTTGTAAGTGCCTATCCATGCCATCTGGAATTTGCCTACTTCTACGGCTATCCTGCAGGCAGCTGCATAAATCTGTTCCCTGTTTTCCAGCTTCAGCATCGATTCGTTGATCTGGCTGATGAATTGGTAGAGGCGGTTGAGGCGCAGTATCTCCCGCTCAGCATTTTTTATTTCAGAGACGTCGATGGAGTAGGTGGAGATACCGATGACCTTGCCACCAGAAACGACCGGGTTATAAGTGGTGCGATAAAAGATATGCCTGCCATCCCGGATATAGTCAACTTCGATAGCCTGTTTATTTCCTTTCAGCACTGCATCAAGCATTGCATGGCGTTCAGCTTTCACATTCTCGGGGAAGAATTCGTAGATCTCCATTCCGGGCATGGGGTGTTTGCCTGTAAGCCGCTTATGCTCATGGATGAACGCCCTGTTGTAGATAAGGTATCTTTTATCGGCATCGACCAGGCAGGCAGCGCCTTCCACATTATCAAAGAAAGCGGACAACTCGGCCTGGCTTTTTCTTATGAGTTCCTGCGATCTTTTTTGCTCCGTGATATCTATCATTGTGCCTATGATCGCAGGCGCGCCGCGATACAACGTTGTAGCGCCAAACATCTCCAGCCACATAAGCTCACCGTTCTTTTTAAATGCCCTTACTTCGTACCTCGTCTCATTCGATTTTCCATCCAGCCTTGCCTGTATATTTTTATTAACAATATCTATGTCATCTTTATGTGTGGACTGATTAATAGGAGCAGCTAAAATTTCTTCCTCAGTGTAGCCTGATGTCTCGATAATGCGTGGATTAACATACACATACCTGCCATTCTGTATAATATAAACGCCCACAAGGGATTTTTCCACCAGCGCCTGGAATTTCTGCTCCGACTCCTTTTTTGCCGTAATATTTTCTATTTGCGACACAAAATATAATGGCTGGGAATTGATGTCTCTTATAATTGCAGTATTCAGGGTTACCCATATCACTGAACCATTTTTATGCAGGTACCTCTTCTCGGTTGTGTAATGATCTTTAGTGCCGTCTAATATCTGTTGAACGTTTTCGGTATCCGTGTCCAGGTGGTCGGGGATGTGTGATCTCCCTGAAAGAAAGCGACAGAAGCTCTTCACTGGTATAGCCCACCATGTCGCAAAGCGCATTATTTACTTTCATGAACACCCCATTTGGGGCAACAAGTGCCATACCAATCGCCGCATGCTCGAACGAACTCCTGAAGTTGGCTTCAGACTTTGTAAGAGCATCCTGATTAGACTTTTTATTAAAGTAGACCATGATCGTCTCTGCGATCGCATTCAGCAGTTCCCGCTCTTCTCTAAAGAATGGCCCTTCAAACTCATCAGCCCTCTGCTCAACATAAATCACTTCTACAAATCCCGTCCGTCCATCCTGCAATTCTATCTTCGCTTGTTGCGCATACTCTGAAGGCCGGTAATTCTGAGTTTTATATTCAACCCCTTCCAACACAATTCTTGCAGCACATATTTCAGGATACTGCCATCCGGGAGGAATAATATTTGTTATTGCGGCAAATACCTGCTCAATGCTTTGTTCTGCGTCCTGTAATATTTTGTTCGTCTGATAGATGGTTGACAGTTCTTTCGCCCGCTCACCCAGTAAATGGCTTACCTTTTCTTTAGCTTCCCTGTTCCGTATATTTCCTGCGGCAAGTGAAACATTTGCCGCCATGCGCTGTAAAATGTTGAATTCATGGTCTTCAAAAGCACCAGCACGTTCCGAATAAATGTTTATGGCGCCTTTTTGCCCATCTATTAATAACGGAAGTACAAGAGAAGATGCGATACCATACTGCTGCGCTTTTTCAACCCAGGGCGCAAAAAAATCGGAAGTCTTTACATTATTGGTAATCACCGGCTTCCCTTCCCGCAGAACACGTGCTGTAGGCCCTTTCGACAGCGTTGCATCCTTCGTTGATATCGGGATACCCTCAATGTATCCTGTAGCGCCGGCGGCAAATTGTACTTTCACAAATTGCTCATCACCATCAGGCTCATAGCACATCCAGGCCAGTTTATATTGTCCTCCGGTTACAATGCACTTGCATACTTTTTCAAAAAGATCAGCCTCTGTGGCTGATTGCAGAATGATGTCATTGATCTTATTTAATAGAGTCAGTTCCCTGTTATACCTGTTTATGCTCTCTACCGTTTTTCTTTTTTCAGTAATATCAGTAGTGATAATAAATATACCTTCTTCTACAGGTTCTACTCTAAAGTCATACCAGCCTGTCATGCCGTTGCTATAGGTATATTGCTCCTCAAAGATCACCCGCTTGCGCTCTTCCATGCACTTTCTGTACATGGCATAGATATTGCTTGTTTCCACTCCGGGATGCATTTGATAAATGGTCTTGCCCAATATCTCTTCGCTAGTGCTGAAAGCCTGCTTTGCCGCTTCGCTGTTTATATAAATGTATTTCCAGTCAAACCCAATTATTTTACACCCGATGGGCATATCTTCCATCGTGGTACGTAGGCGGTCCTCCGTTTTTAACAACCGCTCGTGCTCTCTTTCTATTATTTTTTTCAGCCGGTAGGGCTCTTTCGCTCTTGTATAAACAATTGAACCCACCAGGAATGAAAAAAGCACACCTAGTATGGACAACTCAATCGGATAGGTATGAACAGGAAAAGCCGGGTTATAAGCAACCTGCAGCAGCCAACCACCCTCTGGCAGTTCAATGGATACTGATTTTGCAAAATCCCCGGCGGTGTGATTGGTAAAAAAATATTCGGTGCGCCCGGTGGATGGATCTGCTTTTGACAACTGGAAGATGAAACGGTTTGTAACGCTGTCGCCGAGGGCCAGCATCTTGCCTATGGTTGATAATTTCGTTCTCACCATTGAAAAACCGATGAAAGAATCGTTTACGAATATCGGCAACCGGCCAACAATACCTTTGCCGGGAGAGGTCCTCAGGTCGTAGGGGCCTGAAAAGTATATTTCCCTCTTTGTAACTGCATTAACAGCATCCTTCCCTCTCACCGGATCGGCGAGTATATTGTACCTTATGGGTTGCGGTGTTTCCATGGGAAACACATTGGTAGTCACATACCGGTCGGATAACCCCATGCCATCAACATACTTACTCGCGCTTAATATCTGCTTAGCAATACTGTCGAAATTCTTTGGCACACCATACTCTTTATAAATAATGGCGAGTGCATTAGCTGAGGCTACGTTGCAATTTATAATAGTGCTGAACCTGTCTTTTACCGCGTTCAATTCGTGTGCCAGTTCAGCGTTTTGCTTTTCTTTTTGCACCGAATACTGCAGGAATGCCAGTGACTGTGTCAGCACTAAGGCAGACATAAACACCAGGATAAACACAAGGATCGGGCGTTTCTGCATAAATTCAACGATCAATTATCCTGAGATCAGCAGGTATCAGTGCTGATGCAAAATAAGGCCGATGGCCAAGTCATGCAAGAAAATTACGATTTTATTTTCTGCGGAAACTTTAAAGGTATATATGGAAGGATGTTAAATATACTATTCGCAGTTATAGGTGATCTGCGTAGTATTCACTCCCCCACCATCAAGGGTTTCTGAAATGTTCGTGATCTTACCGCTTGCGTCCAGCAAATATGAATAGGTTTTGGTGCTGTCTGTAAAGCTGTCGAACGTCCGCTTCACCAGATGTTTGCTGGAGAATATGCCCCTGCCATAGTTTTCAAAGTCTGCAAGGTTTGCGGTTATGTTGCCAGTGTTATAAAGGGTGTCGTAATAGGAATAGCTTTTGTTTCCAACCAGGCCGCCGATATTGTATGATAGGTAGGCAGTAATATCCCCCCCCTGCCAGTAGGCACTGTCCATAGATTGCCCGGCCATACCTTCCCGGCTCGTGGTGTGCAGGTACATATCCCCCGTACTGTCATACCAGTAATTTTCCAGTATCAATGGCCCCGAATAGTAGTAAGACTCGCCTGAGGAAATAGATACCACCCTTTTCTGATCATCAACCGTAATGGTATCTATAAGACTGGGGGTGGTCTGGGTGCCATAAACCATCCTTACCTGTATGATATTGCCACTATACGCGAAGTAAGTGTAATGGCTTTGGCTCTGATAATAAGAATAATAGCTGCTGGAGGGGTCAAGCGGTATGTAGGCGTAAATATGCTGCACTGTGCCATCATTGTTATAATAAAACCTGTATGTTGTCCTTGGAATTGTCGTCGTATCGGCTGGAACTTCTGTAATAGTCGCTATCCTGCAGCCGGTAAATTTTGCAGGTGCCGGGGTGCCTGTTTTTTTGCAAGCAGCGATACACACAATGACAATGAGCAGGTCGAGAAAGAGGGATTTTTTAAGCATAAGGTGGCAGGCTTTATAACGTTTATATACAGTAAATATAACGTTTTTTTGCGGTTTTTATTTTGGCAAAGGCAATCTCCCGCCCTGATAAACCTATCGCATACCAAATTATAACTCCCCACTGGTCACCTGGCTTTTGGCCAGTATCTCTGCTATTTCTTTTTCGCGCTTCTGAATGTGCAGCCGCATGGGTGAAAAAGTCCAGCGGGTACGAAGTTTGGACAACCTGTCATCAGGCGACCTGAAAATGAGACGTAACAACCAGTTGAGCGGCACAAAGTGCTTGAATACATTCGACAGCTTCACAAAATAAACCACGGTAGCGGCATCGCAGCGGTCGAGCATATTTTTCAACTCCTCCGGGTCTGTGAGCGATGATACACACAGCACTGTGCCGCTCTTTGGGTTAAAGTACTGTTGAAGCGGCGTGTCTTTATGCCACACACTATTACTGATGATACGTGCGGCACGCTCACTATCTGTTAGCTGTTCCGGTATATTAAACGACTGGTCAGGCATAAAGCGCATTTCCCATTCTTTACCGGAAAGCGTGTCATATACCGTCCATATATTGTTTTTGTAGTAGTTCAGCATTTCCTTCATGTACCCTTCGCTCATCCACTGCGCTTTCACGGAGGCAAAAAAGGACGCATAAAAATACAGGTGAGACGCATAGGGCTCGAACATCTCGGGCATGCGCACCACCAGCTCCCGGTTCTTTGCGTACACCTTCCATACTATGCGCCGCACATCGTCACCACTCTCAAAATCTTTATAATTAAGCGGCTCGCCTTCTACCCTGCGCAGTTGTTCTATGCGTACGTCCATAGTTTCCGTCTTCTTAGGGAAGACCGCTGCGTCGCTTTCGTTAGTGAGTACCGGCGGCTGGTAGAAATGTCCCGATACCGGCTGCTCTGCCGCCAGCGAAAAAAGATGCAGCATATCCTGGAAGTAAACAAAGCCGCCCTTCAGCTCATACTCCTTTATATCCGGGAGGGCCATACGGCTGCGGCCTGCTATCGCCGTTCTTACAAAGGTCTTATCCTTCCACTTGTTGGAAAGCAAGCTAAAACGGCCGGTCATAATATTGTCGTCATAATACAGGCGGCCGGTTACAAACCCCAGCAGTGGCCGTATCACGCCCTGCAGACGGGTATTTAGAAAGAGCTTGTTCTTACTGCCTTTCTTTGTTTCCGCTGTAAACTCCACTTCCAGCTTATAGCCTTTGTTGCCACGCAGCCATAAGTAGTAAAAGTAACACACAAAAGTGCTGAGTACAGATACCACAATTATACCCAAGCCAAACCACATCACCATCTTGCCCATCAGCACGACAAACGGCATGAGCGGTGACGGATCTTCACCTTTCACTGGTGGCCTGTACAGCAACTTATAAGCGCCCCACCCCGCGGCAGCACACAATAAAGTATTAAGGGTAAACGGAAAGTACTGCCAGTAGTAGCGCAGCTTCCATTTTATTTGTTTCCAGTTCATCAGGCAGTACCCGGTATTAATTTATACAAGGTATGAAAATAAAGAAACGGAACTGTAAGAGTTGTTAATTTTCAACAGTTTGACTTTCCGCAATTTCTATTTGCTTTCGTGTAGGCAATAATATGAGACGCAAAGTGGTATCGTTGGTAAAGTAGCTTATGGCCCAGTTGATAAAAATGATCAACTTGTTCCTGACGCTTAATATCAGCATCAGGTGGAGAAACATCCACGTAAACCAGGCCAGCCTGCCCTGGAAGCTCATAAACGGGAGATCGACCACCGCTTTATGCTTTCCCGCGGTAGCCATAGTGCCTGGATTTTTGTATTCAAATGCTTTTGGCGGCTTGCCAGCGGAGATGCGGGACATATTTGCCGCAAGGTTCTTTGCCTGATTTATGGCTACATTAGCCAACTGCGGATGCCCTTTGGGGAAGTTTTTTGTTTCCATATAGGCTACATCTCCTATTGCAAAAACGTTATCCAGGTTTTGTACACGATTGTATTCGTCCACTTTTATCCGGTTGCCCTTCACCAGCGCAGCTATAGGAATGCCCGGTGGCACGTTGCCCATAACCCCGGCAGTCCATATGAGATTCCGGCTTTTTATTGACCTTCCGTCTCCAAGCGTTATCAGCTTGCCATCATAATCCTGCACTATGGTATCCAGCCATATATTCACACCCAAGTCCTCCAAATACTCCTGCGACTTGCGCTGTGATGCTTCGCTCATATTCTGCAACGTGTGCGGCGAGCCTTCCACCATATATATATTCAGCCTTGAAAAATCCATGTCTGGATAGTCTTTGGGCAATATGTATTTCTTCATTTCCGCCAGAGAACCCACCATTTCTACTCCCGTGGGGCCTCCGCCAACCACCACGATATTCAATATCTCTTCCAGCTCGTCTGCCGGGGCGCTCAATGCGTCCTCAAAATTCAATAATATCCGGTTGCGCAACGTGATGGCTTCGTTCACCGATTTCATAGGGAATGAATACTGCTCAAAATTCTTATTGCCAAAGAAATTGTTGGTACACCCGGTTGCGATCACGAGATAATCGTAACTGAAATCGCCTTCATTGGTTCGTACTCTCTTCTCCGAAGTATTTATTTCATTTACCCGCGCCACACGCACATGTATGTGGCTGTCATTTTGAAATACCTTGCGGAGGGGGAACGAAATGGCGCTTGGCTCTAACCGGCCTGTAGCTACCTGGTAAAATAATGGCCGGAACTGGTGAAAATTATTCTGGTCTATTAGCGTAACCTCATATTCCCTGCCCAACCGGCGCGCAACCTGCAGGCCGGCAAACCCCGCGCCGAGAATGATCACTTTTTTACTCACATCACTGCCAGCATTAAAAGTATGCCAGCAATATCATTTAGTTGGTAACGGCTTCAGTGGCGCATTCCAGCCAACGTAAATAGAATTGTATTTCTTCAGCCCCGTCTTTATTTCCTGCGTCATTTCGTTGATGGTATCCATCTTCACAGACGCATGTTTCGTAAGAACAAGCTCATAAGGTACGTTCGGGCTTTGGGATATTTGTGTAGTATCCGTTTTGTAACCCTTCTCTTTCATAAAGCCCACGAAAGACTGCCGGCCGGTATCTGTCTTAAAATACAGCTCAAAGTTTATATCCCTTGGCTGAGTAAGGCTGTCGCCCTGCTGCAGCATCTTAGTGATGATCTTGTCGTTTTCCATCCAGTTCAGCGTTTCATCGCCTGGATATAAAAACGTGCGATATACACTCCATTCCCGGTCTGCCTTCATGTTTATGGCATATTCGTAGTTGGGATAGTTCCGGTTATAAAGCCGCATTATGGCATAGCGTACACCTGCTGTGTCTTTGACATAATAGTAATTGAGGCGTTCGCAATTGTAGGTAAATGTGCCTACCAGCACCTTGGCTGTGACCCCGGTTATAAAACTGGTGGTGGCATCCAGCATTTCTTCCATCCGGCCTATCTCTTCATTGGCGGGCAGCTTCTGCTTGTTGCAGTCCTGCGACCTGGGGCCGGTAACAACTAGGAAGGGATACCTGCTATCGGGAGCAGCATCTTTATACCCCATATCCACCAGCACAGACCCTGGCTTGTCGCCGAACTTAGCCATATAGGTATCCCAATGCTCCGTCTGCGCATCGGCTCTAACGAACAATATAGTACCCAGCAAGACTTGTATAAAAGTAAAATACTTCACGCGGTAAAGTAAATGAATCTGCCCCAACTATGCGGCCACTTTAGGAAATCTTTGGGAAAATGAGTTATGGCATAACATAGAGAGGTTCATCAAACCGTTGCTTCCTGTGAGTATGATTTAGCCGCATATATAAACGGAAATAGCCCCGGCAGAAGGGGGCTATTTGTTATTGGGCGGGCCGACGGGGACAACTTTCGAACTATTTTATTGAGGATTTAAAGGCGATTGCTCACTTTTAAAACATGTGATTTATTAGGAATTTAATTAGAGGCAACACGGGGACACCTTTACTCCTAGTACCGAAGTTAGAAATAATGCATTTTAATAACAAGTTCGGGGAGTTGATAGGTGAAGCATATACCTGGGATTTGTGGCGAGCAATTTATATTATACATGGGGTATGCGGGGATGATTCATTTTTGCTAGCTCGACGGTAGATCTTCCTGCACCGGTATCTTGCCATTGTTCTTATTTTTCGGTAGCGCCCCTATTTATATTCATAATATTATGTTTTTAGTCCCTTCAAAAATGGTTGTGAAGCGGATAGGTTTAAAAGCAAAGTGGGAACGCATCTCCACGTTCCCACTTCCAGCTAGGATTTACTATTTCTTGCTGCTCTTGTCTGCTGACTTGTCTGTAGATTTGTCGCTGGCCTTGTCAGTGGCGTCAGAATGCTTTTTAGAAGCATCCCTTGCGTGTTCCCTTGCCTGGGTTGCATGTCCGCGTGCCGCATGTGCATGCGATGCTGCTTTCTCATCATTACCTTCTTCATGGCTCTTGTGCGCCTCTGTGTGATGCTTTGCAGCTGCTGTATGGTGCTTTGCTGCTTCTTCGTGATGCTTGTGTTTCATAAACTGTTTTGGTTTAGCCCGTTATGTCTAAATAACCATGCCAGCCTTGGCGCAGTTATAGTTGCCGCCTTCCGCTAAAGGCAAAAAATGACTATGAAAATAATTCTGAGTAGGCGCTGATCACAGCTGCTACCAGCGGCAGCGAGCTCGTGACATGGACATAGCTAGATGCCTAGTATTCTTATAAGTATTTTACATCCGCCATGTAAAAGCTGGCACAAAATTTATTGTAGTGCCCCCAGAAACAATTCAGTTTCAGTACAAACATGCGCATATGGCAAAAAAAGTATCCTCTAAAACAGAGAATAAGAAAAGTATTGACCTCGCTCCCGATACGGAAGTCGGCACCGGCGAATTTCTTACTACTAACCAGGGCCTGGCTATTAATGATGATCAGAACTCACTGAGGGCGGGTGAGCGTGGCGCTACGCTGCTGGAAGATTTTATCCTCAGGGAGAAGATCACGCATTTCGACCATGAGCGCATACCAGAGCGCATCGTACATGCAAGGGGCAGCGCTGCTCATGGCTACTTTGAGCTATACCAGCCCATGGGCAAATATACCAAGGCAAAATTCCTGAATGATACTAGTCGCAAGACACCGGTATTTGTAAGGTTTTCCACAGTGGCAGGCTCGCGGGGTTCTACCGACCTTGCAAGAGATGTGCGCGGCTTCTCTGTAAAGTTTTATACAGAGGAAGGCAACTACGACCTTGTGGGTAATAATATCCCCGTATTCTTTATACAGGATGCGGTAAAATTTCCAGACCTGATACATGCCGTAAAGCCGGAGCCGCACAACGAGATTCCACAGGCGGCCAGTGCACATGATACCTTCTGGGATTTTATTTCACTTATGCCTGAGTCTGCTCATATGATCATGTGGGCCATGAGCGACCGCGCCCTGCCGCGCAGCCTGCGTATGATGGAGGGCTTTGGTGTGCACACCTTCCGCTTTATAAATGATAAGAACCAGGCCTTCTTTGTAAAATTTCACTGGAAGCCATTGCTGGGTGTGCACTCTGTAGCGTGGGACGAAGCACAGCAGATATCCGGCAAAGATCCTGACTTCCACCGCCGTGATCTTTATGAGGCAATAGAATCGGGCGCATTCCCTGAGTGGGAGTTTGGCGTGCAGATAGTGCCTGAGGCTGATGAGCATAAATTTGAATTCGACCTGCTGGACCCTACCAAGTTGATACCAGAAGAATTAGTGCCTGTACAGCGCATCGGTAAGATGACGTTGAACCGCAACCCTGATAACTTCTTTGCCGAAACAGAACAGGTTGCCTTCCATCCGGGTCACCTGGTAGCGGGCATTGACTTCACTAACGATCCGCTGCTGCAAGGCCGGCTGTTCTCTTATACCGATACGCAGCTGTCGCGCCTGGGCAGTCCTAATTTTCACGAGATACCGATCAACCGCTCTATAAACGAAGTGCACAACAACCAGCGGGACGGGCATATGCGCCAGCAGATAAACAAAGGCACATCCAGCTATCACCCCAATACCATTGGCGGTGGCTGCCCTTTCCAGGCAAAAGCTGCGGAAGGTGGCTTTACCAGCTATATGGAAAGGATAGACAGCAAAAAGATACGCGGCAGAAGCAAAAGCTTCTTTGACCATTTCAGCCAGGCTACTCTATTTTTTAACAGCCAGAGCGAAGCAGAGCAAAACCATATAGTGAATGCGCTGCGCTTTGAGCTGGGCAATGTGACCATCCCAGCCATCCGTGAGCGTATGCTGGGCATACTATCTATGATAGATAAAGCCTTGGCGCAGCGTGTGGCAGATGGCCTGGGCATGGCAGTGCCTAAAAAGCCGGAGCAGCCTGTAAACCACAGCATACCTGCTGATGGCAAACCAGCCGACTACCAACCCACAAAAGTGACATCGTCAATAGATGCCTCTGAAGCCCTGAGCATGGCTAACACCATCAAAAACACGATTAAGTCGCGCCAGGTAGCTATACTGGCAGCCGATGGTGTGAACGAGGACACGCTAGCCGGCATGAAAAATAAATTGACAGCGGCCGGTGCCACCTGTAAAATTGTGGCACCGCACCACGGCGAGATAAAAGGTAACAAAGGCAAAGCGATAGCGGTAGATAAACGCCTGCTCAATACATCTTCTGTGTTATTTGACGCTGTATACATACCCGGCGGCACATCCAGTATAAATGCGCTGCTAAATGAGCCAGAGGCGATATACTTTGTGAACCAGGCATATAAGCACTGCAAATCTATAGCAGCAGACAAGGACGCTGCACAACTATTAAATGCTACCTATATCGGCGACAAGCCGCAGGACGGCATCATTACCGATGGCAATGCAAAAAGCTTTATTAATGCAATAGCGCAGCACCGTTTCTGGGAGCGCGAAGCAGCATCACAGGTGCCTGCATAAAGCATGGCCAATAATTTTAAAAAACAAACGAGGTGCCTTTTATACGGCGCCTCGTTTTATATACAATAGCATGGAACTGCAAACGATAATAGGTAGCGTGGCCGGCATACTCACCGGTATATCATCACTACCCCAGCTGGCGAAGATGATAAAGCAGAGAAAAGCTACGGACATCTCTTTGGTAATGGTGGCTACGTTATTGCTCGGTCTTGCATTTTAGGTGTGGTATGGGGTGCTACGCAAAGACTGGCCTATTATCGCGACCAACAGTTTTTCATTTACTATCAATATTTTGATCCTCATACTGAGAGCTTACTATAAAAGAAAATGATTTTAGGGGACAAGAATAATGCGGCACGAATTTTATAGGGTAAGGAAAACAAATAAAACCAACAACAAAATGGAAAATCGCAACCAGAATCTCGTAACGGGAATGTTCACTGACAAAGACAGCGCCAACCGCGCATACACTAACCTCCGCGAGCGCGGATATGATGACAAAGACATACATCTGATCATGTCTGATGACACGAGGAAAAGGCACTTCTCAAATGAAGTTGTGAAAACGGAATTGGGATCTAAAGCAGCCGAAGGTGCCGGCACCGGCAGTGCCATAGGTGGTACGCTAGGTGCTATAGCCGGTGCCGTTGCGGCCATAGGCACAACGCTACTCATTCCGGGTCTTGGTATAGTTATAGCCGGCCCTATAGCTGCTGCAGCAGCGGGTGCAGGCGCAGGTGGGCTTACGGGCGGTATCATAGGAGCGCTGGTAGGCTCAGGTATTCCAAAAGAGCGTGCGGTAGTATATGAGCAGGGAGTAAAGAATGGCAATATTGTCATGGGTGTTAACGCAAAGGATACAGCTGATGCGGACTACCTGGAAAATGACTGGCGCACAAATAATGTAACGGAGCTACATCGCTAACTTTATATTCCAATCGACCTAAACAAACGTATTTATGAAATATTTCAAATTAGTAATAGCAGTAGTACTGTTTATAAGTGCCATGTCTTGCGGGCAAACTGGCCAGACAAATCAACAGGACAATGTGACTCATAGTAACGATACAATGGTTATTAAGCAGAATCAGACAGATTCGGCCACTAAAACCATAAGTACTGATACTACGAAAAGATAAGCATGTCTCTATGCTGAATATCTGAAGAAAGGTGCACATTAGTGTGCCTTTCTTTCTTCTTTAGGTTATTCTTTTTACGCCATCCGGCAATACAGCGTAAATCTGTGAGCTAGCAGTTTTGTCCATACTATACAACCCGGTGAGTACACCAAAAGCGGGTACTATAACTACGGATTCGTTGATGTAAAAACAAGGCAACTTCATACTTTGCCTGCCCATGCCCGAAAGCACAATACCGGGATGTACATGCCCGACAATATTTACCTTTCCGTGTTTCACACCTTCAAGCACATCATGTGAATAAACAAAGGCATCGTCTTCAATCGCATCCGTCACTTCAATGCAGATCTCTTTAAACTTTTTATGATTAATGATATCATGATTGCCCTTTATGAGGGTAAAATGAATAGCAGGAAATTTCGCGATCAGGTCACAGAAATAGTGCCAGTCCCTATTATAAGAACTGTGAAAGAGGTCTCCAAGAAAGTAGACCTTTAAAGGATTTATCTTATTGAATAATTTTTGAAGATTCAGGTAGTCGCCAGATTGCGCATCAGGAGGAATAGGGATACCCTCCTTTCTAAAATGACTGGCCTTGCCAAGGTGCACGTCGGCAATAATGAGCAGGCGCTCATCTTCTTTATAAAGTGCTTTTTCGTATAGGAGTGTGAATGTAAATTTGTTTATCTCTATCGTCATGCGTGTTTTTCAATTTGGTCTATCAGCTTCTTTATCCTGTCTTCCAGCTTTTCATTTGTGAATTTCTCCCTGAACCGCTCAGTAAGTATAGGGAAGCAGAACGGGCTGAATTGTTGCAGCTCTTTAATAATTACATGTTGTGTTTCCAGCCTCGGTTAAGTATTTGGCATACATAGATGTAAGTCGTATATTTGCTGTGCAATACAGGTCAGCCCCCTGTTCAGAGGTAAGGGACGTAACTGTCAACCCCCTCTTCGACGTTGGATAGTAAGTGACAAATAGACACTGAGGTTTCTCCGATAGTTGCAAAAGGTATAAGGACGAATACTGTGGTTGGTTTGATGAGCGTTAGGGTCTACGCTACCTGAATTAACAGGACTTGACAAACCGAGTAGGCTAAATACGGCACAGGAATAGCTTAATACTAACGTTGATGGACGCATAACCATACGAGGCTGTGATGCACGCCACCTGAGGGGTGAGGTATGTCTACTACTGAACGGGGTCTGTTAACATGTACGGTTAAGTTACCTGGGTCTAAGATTAGAAGCCCGTATATAATGACTGGCAGAGTTACCTGGGTCCAATCTGAGTATGCGGTACGTTAATGCGCCGATGCGTGCGCCCACTGTCTGAGGGCAGAACGCCGCGCCCTTTTCTCTGAACCCAGGTAGAAGGGAGAAGGACGACTGGGGCAAACGCCTCCAACAATCCTGCACCTGCACTTATTCTCAGAGACCCAGGTAATACCGACGGGTCATATGCAGAGGAGGCAAGTCGCCCACCGACAAACTTCATTCTGTAGACAGCCTCTTTTTCTGAGACCCAGGTTTATAAGAGGAAGGATGGCACCTGTTAACCTGAGTCAAGAGGCAGTTAGCAGCTTATTCGATGCGACCCAGGTTCATTTGTCACGTAGTTTACTAACATACCTATAGAACTGGTGTCAGTAAACCTTGTGTCAAAACCCACTTAGTATAACGTTCTGAGAAGTAAACGATACCTGTTCTTATTACATAAAAAAGGAGATCAGCTTTACAATTAATGTTTAATTCCCGGTAAATATTATCACGGTAGTGCTCGAGCGTACGAGTGGAAATATTCATTTTATCTGCAATTTTTTCCGGTGTTAATCCTTGACGAGGGCGTAAATTAAACTGTGTCAAAGTTGAGAATTAGTCACAACTTTAACACAGATAACATGACCAAAAGACGCAATACAGGAGTCACTTTGAGTGACGAAGTCCGCCAACAAGCATTATCACAATTTAAGTCAGGGAA
>CAISPO010000030.1 GCA_903887415.1 uncultured Bacteroidota bacterium
AGGTGGCTGTTTGCTATGCCCGCCAACGCATATAAGTGTATGCGAACGAATAAGCGACAATGCTGAAATGCTTGCCGGGCGTGTAAAGCCGTAAAAACGAACCAAAACACATTAAATAATTTTAGTCCCGTCCAGTCCGCAGATAATTTGGATTTCCCCTGTAGAATCAATACTCTACAGGGGATTTTTCTTTAGTGGTACAGCATAGGTACAACATTTCAATAAATTGTGTGAACCGGGCTATAATTCTTTCAGAAAGGACTTTGCATCTATCTCGTCATTGTCCATCTTGCGCTTGATCTCACCATAAGATGACGTGCTTCGGCAGCGGAATTTTCTACCCTTCTATGCGGGTCATCTTTGATGATGTACCTCCTATTAGGTTAGCAACTATTGTTCCTCCTGGTTTTAACTGCTCCAATAGTTTTGGGGAAACTTGTTTAACTGGTGTAGAAATGATTATTTTATCAAAAGGTGCATAAGTCATCAGCCCATATTTTCCTTCACCAATAAACCGGTGAATTGCTGGATATTTTTTAATGAAGAAATAATCCGTTACCATGCTGTAGGTTTCCCTGTCATTTTCAAAAGTATATACCGTAGCATTCATTTCTGCCATTAAACAGGCTTGATAGCAACTACCTGTGCCTATTTCCAGCACATTATCGTATTCGTTTACCTGTAGCAATTCTATATTTCGGGCAGCAATAAATGGCCTACCTAGTATCTTACCATTTGCAATAGGAAAATCAACATCTTCATATGCTCTCTGGATAAGTGCTGAGTCTGCAAAAAAATGACGAGGTAAGCTATTTACAGCATCTAATACCTTCTCATCTTTAATGCCCTTCTCCCCTAATAACTGGACCAGGTCGCGCCTTAATCCTTTAGTTAGGTAGGTATCTTCTTGTGGCCTGCTTACTGACATTTGATAAACTATTTTCGGTGATTGGCTAAAGTTACTTCTCCGCAGGTACAAATTACACCCCTGTGGAGAACCAATAAAAAATAGATTTCTTTTTCAGGGGATTTTGAGATTTGAGAGAGCGAACCCAGCTCCAAAAGAAATCGGCATAGGCGTGTACTACTGTGCACATACTACATACCTTGATAGCCGCAAAGAAACGTTACAGCATAACTCTCCTGCCACTTGACCAGCACCTGCACCAGATACGCCTTTTCCGTACCATACCTTGTAGGCGGTGTATATACCGGTCTTTGTAATGGCAACTACTTTCATGCGGGTAGCGGTGTAGCTAGTGCTTCGTTGAACAGGACCAGGACCAGACATTTGACATTCTGTTTTTGTCTGGCGCATACTTCAAAGCATTTATCCATCATGTCACTGCGGATAGTCCTTTCTTCTTCACTATATCTCCCCGGCATGTTCAGTGCCTCGAATGGGTTCCCTTCTCCGATCTCTGCTGACAATTGCAGGATGAATTCTATAACGTCAATGACGTTGTGGATTTTCTGTATCATGTATGTTGTTTTGTGGTTATTCAATGGCGTTACTGTGTCTGCGGCTGTTTACCTTCTCACTGCCGTATTTCTCCCTGATCTCGTCAAGGCTCTTTTTGCTTCCGGTGGTCTTGTATTCTTCACTCCGGTAGTACCAGGCTACTTTCTTTGAAGCGAAAAACAACCCGGCTGCTTTCAGTTGTGTCTTTACAGGTCGGGTATTCCCCGTTACCCATATCCAGTTTCCAACCACCTCTATGATAATGCCCGGTAGCCCTATTAGCAGCTCGATTACTGCCCTGTATTCCTCGGACATGCGTATCTGCTCCTCCGTCTCCTCACTGGTCGTATTGTCCCCTTTCAACACACGGGCACATGCTTGTGAGTATTCGATGTTTATGGTCTTCATGGTCTCGGTGTCTCCACCGCAATCCGGATGGTGCTGCTTTGCCAGTTGCTTGTACAATGCTTTGACTTCTTCGATGGTTCGACAGTCTATAAAGTATTTCATATAGTTTGGTTTAATTGATGGTGACTGTGAGCGGCGGTGTTTTGAAATAGCTCCAACAGGTAGGTAAAGAAATCAGGTGTATATCCAGCACATACGTTGAAGCACTGTTCCAGTAGCTCGTTTCTTGTTTCTGCTTCTCCATCTGTGTACCTTCTGAAGTAGCTATCAGGGCGTGTGTAGTCCTGGAACTCTACCAGCGGGTGAAAGTTGTCTATCTCCAGCGCGACACATTTAATGAACTGGTGTACGTCCCTGATGGTTCTAATGTGGTGTATCATGATATTTGCTTTAGTGAGTTTTATTGCGTAACTTATATATGAGGGCTATTCCTCAACTAAAAAAAATACTATGGCCATTTCAGTGAACGATGTGCTAACGATGGCGCAAGACACTTTGGAAATTGACGGTACTAAGTACAGGTTTAACGATCTTAATACTTGGCACCGTAATGGGAGTTACAAAGCGTTTCCCATGTATGAGGGCAACAGAACTCCTGATGGAACTTGGGAGCTAATTGAAAGTGAATTGGGTTTTGAACTGATTACTTCTCCAACGATAGGTAAAGACAGGCTATTTCTGTGCATTGGTTTTGTGCCGGAAAGCGCATTGAGTTCTGTTATACCACTCCGATAATATAGGTATTGCCGATCCCCCACATTCAAAGAAGATAAAGGCTTTTCCGAAAGTGCCCAATAGGATTACTGAACGATGCAAAAGGATTTATCTTCTGCGAATTAACCTTTTTGTAGGTAGCACAGGCATTTAACCCTAACCCTAAAGAAAGTCCATACCCGCCCCCAAGTGCGGTTGGCAAGGAAGCTTTCCATCAGTGGCAGCGGTGGCAGAAAGCAAGTGTTAGTGACTGAACAGCATTTTTCACCAGTAGCCTTGTGTGTAGCCGTGAAACAATGAAGTGAAGGAGCTAACTCTTGCTGTGCGGGTGCAAGGGGATTGCTGCCAGCGTTAGCCTTGTGTGAGGGGCAGCTATCACCGCACCTGGCTGGTCATTAGATTCGATAGCTTTCTGTGCTGTGGGCCGCCATTGACGGAATGAGCAACAGGACGAAAGCATACTGAACCAAGTACTGCTGCCTGTAGTCTGCTATAGAGCTCAATGACTTCCTTATGCTCAATGGATGCAAATGCGAAGTACTGTGATGCGAATGGAGTAAGGCTGGGGGCGGACGTATATGGAGGGAGCAGCGTGGATATAGGGGTGCAGCGGTGGCATGTAAATGAGCGTGGATTTTCTCCCCTATAGACACATTGGCTGCGGAAATGGTGCATTGGGCAGGGTTGGCTCTGTGCGCTTGCCGCCAATGACACCATGCCTATTTACCAGTGTTGAGAGTTGGTACAGGCGCTAAATAGAATTCCTGTAGCTGGCAACCTTTTTGATGCGGTTACGCATCGTTGATCGTGTTTTGATGGAGCTGAAAGGGCAACCTCCCGGAGCCGATCAAGGTACTGC
>CAISPO010000031.1 GCA_903887415.1 uncultured Bacteroidota bacterium
GAACCTTTGCGACTCCGCGTTAAAAAATTTGCTATGTCCCAAATGGGACATCCAATGGGACATCTGAAAATTTAAATACGAACAAAACCCTTACCCACAGTCACTTACATAAAAAATCATAATCAGAATTATCCCGATAGCTATCGGGACAAAAAAAAGTTTCAGCGCATGGGACATTTACCTGCGCAAGTGTAGATGCCTCATACTTCGGCACGAAAACGAGAGTAACAATGAGTGAAGCAGAAAACATCTCCTCTCCTTTGGAGAGGCCGGGGAGAGGCCCCTTGGCATGAGATCCAATGGGACATTCAAAAATTTAAATAGGGGTTGCTAAATAACCTTCCAATCGTTATCTGCTTTATCTTTCAGGAGATAAATCAGTATTTAGATGCAAGGAAAAAGTGACAAACGGCCTAAAAAGCTTGCAGAGCGTCCATCTTACACCAGTCCTAATCAACTGACATTAGCTGGTTTTGAGACACCATTTGTTCAGCAACTCAACAAAGATAACCGATGGGTTAAGATGTCTCAAGCTATACCCTGGGATAAGATCGTTCCCCATTATGACCATCTGTTCAGCAGTTCAGAGGGGCGGCCACCGATAAGTGGCAGAGTCATCATCGGGGCTATGATCATCAAACATATTGAAGGTCTTACCGACAGGTCTACAATACAGCATATTCAGGAAAATATGTTCATGCAGTATTTTCTTGGTTACAGCAGCTTTACTAACGAAGCACCTTTTACCGCACCTTTATTCGTAGCCATCCGCAAACGAATGAGCTTGGAACTGACGGGTAAAATAAGCGATGCGATTGCTCTTCATTGCATCGGGGATCAGGATACCGAAGATCCGCAAGGGCCTTCGGATAAAACTACAGACCCATCCGATGATGCTTCAGCAACTGCGACAGAGGAGCAAGTTGAGGACTCCTGCGCTATAGTAGAGGCAACACCTGCTATTGCCAAGCCTGAACCTGCGCCCAGAGGGAAGTTGATCATGGATGCCACGGTAGCACCACAACACATTACCTTCCCTACCGATCTGAAATTGCTCAGTGCCGCCCGCAAAAAGAGCGAACAGCTCATAGACCAGTTGTACGACCCTGTACTTCACGGTAAGGTGAAGCCGCGCACCTATCGCAACATTGCGCAAAAGACCTTTCTGAATACAGCCAAAAAGAAGGCGAAGTCTAAAAAAGAGATTTACAAAGCCAATGGTCAGCAATTGCGTTTTCTGCGCAGGAACCTTGGTCATATTGATACCCTCATTGCGGCCTATGCAAGCTTTCCATTAAAGCCTAAAGAGCAGAAGTACCTGTTGGTGCTAAACACGGTGTATGAGCAGCAGGAACAGATGTATCGCACACATACCAAAAGCATTGCGTACCGGATCGTGAACATTCACCAGCCTCATGTGCGCCCAATTGTCCGAGGCAAAGACAAGGCCAAAGTAGAATTTGGCAGTAAGCTACAGGTATGCCTTGTCAATGGGTTTACTTTCATAGATCGGTTAAGTTGGGAGGCTTTTAATGAAGGGCAGTGGCTACAGGACTCTGTGAAGCAATACAAACGGCGGTTTGGCTATTATCCAAAAGAAGTGCTGGCTGACCAGATTTACTGCAATCGGGAAAACAGAAAATGGATGAAGCAAAAAGGTATCCGGCTGATGGCCAAACCACTAGGCCGACCGGCTTCTGGGGCAGTGGCAGTCCACCTAAGACCAGGCGAACGTAATCCGATAGAAGGTAAATTTGGACAGGGCAAACTCGCTTACGGGCTGGATTGTATA
>CAISPO010000032.1 GCA_903887415.1 uncultured Bacteroidota bacterium
TATTAAATCCAGAATTTGGCGCAGTAACGGTTTGTTATTATTTTTACTACGTTTGAATAGCCCCATATTTTTGTGTTTTGGTCGTTCTTAACCAAAGGTATGGCCGCTATTCAGGCAAAAAAGTTTCGGATAGTTGTGAGAAATTAGCAATTTATTGGCAAAACATTGGGGCGTACTGGGGCATTTTTGGGACAAATAAATGGGGAATTATGCTTTTCCCGGTTTTAAGGGCCTTTTTTTGCAATGCAGGAAACACCCAAAGGGGGGCTGTTAGCCACCCTTTCGGTGTTTCACTAATTCTGGAACAGAGGTCCTGATGATCTTACTATCTCGTTATTGTTATTTTTTGAGTGATGAGTTTATCATTTGCATAGATAGTTGCAGCATATGTGCCATTTGGCAAGTTGTCCGCAGCTATGGATACTTTATTGTTATTAGTGCCGGTGAATACATTTTTATAAACTTCGCGGCCCAGCATATCATACAGCTTAACAGTTACGCCGGCAGTTATTGCCTGGTCAAATACAACATCAAATGAGCCATCATTAGGGTTAGGAACAATGCCTGCAGTTAATGAGCCTGTCGTTAACTCCTTGATACCGACACCGTGGCTTACATGTATGGTGTCTGTGTAGGTTGCTGTGCAGCCGCCATTGTCCACTGTAAGGGTTATAGTATATGTTCCGGCAGTATTCCAGTAAACTGAAACGGGTCCGGCACTGGTAGATGATGCTGGGGTTCCGCCGCCGAAAGTCCACAAGTACGTAGAGCCACCGGGCGCAGAGCCCGTATAAGTTTCCGTGATGATAGTATGCGTAGTGGTGGTATGAACCGACTCAACAAACGTAGCCGTTGGCAGCGGTGTTGGTATGATGCCATTTATTGTAAATGGAATGCCATCGCCGCATACGTTCACTGGTGTTACCGTAATGGTGCCGGTGCCCGCGCCTATTGTGGCGCTGAGAGAGCTTGTAGAACTGGTTCCGCTCCATCCGGTGCCGGATACGTCCCAGGTATAGCTTGTAGCTCCGGTAACTGAGGGTGTTGTAAATATGCCTGTACTGCCCGAGCAAAGAGCAGTTGGCGGTACAATGTCAGTAGCATCGCCGGGTATGGTTCCTGGGGTGACGGTCAATGTATCAGGAACGCCTGCCCCGCATCCGTTATATCCAGTTACTATGAGTGTGCCAACGCCGGTACCTACAACAGGGGTAATGGAAGAAGACGAGCTGGAGCCAGACCATCCGGTGCCTGAAACTGTCCATGAGTAGGATGTTGGAACGCCGGTGGCAGTGATCGAGAATACACCGGTGGATGTGCCTGCGCATAATGGAGATGGGGCAGAGATAGTCTCTGCCGGAATGGCCGAAGGTGTAATGGTGAAGCTATAAGAATCGCCTGCGCCGCAGGTGTCGTTTGCAGATACGGTAATTGTTACGACACCGGAGCCGGTAGTTATATAAGCAGAGTCGGTAGTGCTGCTGCCGCTCCAGCCGGTTCCCGAAATGCTCCAGTTATAAGACAATGCACCTGCAACAGGATTAACTGAGTACCAGTTAGAAGTGCCTGTGCAAGGAGCCGTAGCCGAAAGTGAAGGAGTGGGCGCTGGAAAAGCAGAGCAACCGGCATACATGCCAGTTCCACCGCCAGATAAATTGGTCATCAGCATATGTGCCAGGTGCGTTCCGGTAGTATCCGTTATAGAAAAGTGGGTGGCAGAAGCAGTAGTGCTGTAAGTATATGCAGCAAAGCTGCTGGAGGTAGCACCTGTAAAGCCCCCTATCGGGTTGGGGTTTACCGGGCTGTTGGCTTTATAGAAAATATAGTTTGCCATAAGCGCTGCGCCCGGTACGCTTCCATTCACGTCCGATGTGTCTGCAGGAAGGAATGGGAAAATAACTTCTACAGGGGTAGTGGGGGCAGTGGTCGCATTCATAGACCAGTAGCGGCGCATACCGTAATAACGGCCGCTGATGCCGGGTGTGCCGGTAGGGAAAGAGGTAATGGTATCACCAGTGCCGCTGCCATAACGTACTATTGTATTTGCAGAAACGGAGAAGCCAGACACATCCAGGGTACCTATGTTATTGCCGTTCTTTTTCACCATCAGTACCAGCGTATCATCGTTCTGGGAGGCTGTGTTATTGTCATACCAATAATAAGTGGTGCCATTGTTCATGTCGGTGCACTCCCTGTTTGCGGATATTGTCCGGTTGGCTGTAGAAAGTGCTATGTACGGGTGATAATTTGAGCCGCAAGTGGATGAAAAATGGTGTGCGATATAATACCTTACCGTATCGCCGGGCTGCTGGCCAAAGCCATTGGTGAAGTTAATGCCATCGCTGGTAAGGTGGCAGTAGCTCATGATCGTGCCGCCGCCGACCGGATAGAGCGGAACTGGCTCTGCGCAAGAACCCTCGAGCGTATAGCAGCCGTCAATTGCCGTGCTGCCGGTGCCGGGAGGGTTCCAGCAACAACGGTGAGTATGCGGTGAGCCCACTACATGGCCCATCTCATGGGTGATCACTTCCACATCCCAACTGAATGTAGGAAAGTTGGTTACAGCGCTGTTGTCCATATCGCAAAATGCATACGAACCGAAAGAATCAGACGCATGATAGGTCTGGCACATAGCCTGCAGCCACGCCACGCCGCCAAGCGCCCCGTAACCGCCGTTGAGGCAGGTGGAGGCGAGAATGGCAAGGTCGCACCCATGCAGTACATTGCCAGTTACATAACCGAATTTATCCAGGAAAAGGACAGAATTGGCGGTGGTGATGTCATTCCATCCGTCAACTGCATTGTCCACCTGCACATACTTCAGGTCTATAAGGATGCCTTCGTTGCGGTACAGTGTGCTTTGGTTGTTGAATAATGCAGTAAGATAGTTGGTAACATTGGTAACGCTGGACCCCTTTGTCTGGTAAAGTGCATAATCGCCTACTTCAAATACATTTACTTGGGTACAGTTATTGTAAACGCTGTCGCCTTCCAGTGTAGTGGTTTTTGCTGTGCTATGGCTGTCATGTATTGGCAGCCTGTCGGTGGCGCAGCTTGGCCCCTGGTCTTTTATCTTCAGGTCATTGTCGTTATATACCACATAGTGCTCATTGTAGTTATAGTATTTTCCTACCATTACATTGGGTACAATGTTGAAGTTGCCAACGCCGGGAATAGAGAATATACCATATACCTCATTATGAAAAAAGGAAAAAGTAGCTACTGAGCCGGGTATGCCATGCACCACGCCGCTATAATACACTCCGGGAATATAGTTGTATAATTCATCAGAGTTAGTGCCCTTAACATGCACCTGGAAATCATTGCTTAAGAATTTATACTGCGCAAGGTCAATAGTATAGGTACTGCCGTCAAGGCCAGGTACCACAAGGCTTATGGCCGTATAATTGTGCTGCATGAGCTCCGCGACATGCGCATAATCTATAGTCAGGGGCTGCGCTTTTTGCACTTTTTGCAGCATTGCGGTTTTGTCATAAGTGTTATCTGGCTGCCAGATATTGCTTACCGGAACAAATGCGGTGTTCTCCCTGACATGGTTAATGAATGTTTCAATGGGGGTATTCGTTTTTGCGTGTATGCCTGTTGCCGGCAAGAAAGCGCTTAATAGCAAAATACATTTCAGTAAAATTTTCATCGCTGTTTTATTTTATTTAGATTATTTATTATGTAAATGTGATTATTCCGGATACATGCATGCATATACCTGGAAAACCAAGTTGGAATTAACTAAGATGGAGTGTAAACTATATCCGGGGAGGGGGGATATCAACAATATTGCTGCGGCAACAGATTGGCGGCTCAATGAAAAGATAAGCCATCGATGTTTTGGGATAGGTGAGCAAGGCGATTTTTATTCCCTCACATAAACATTTGACGTCATTTGGAGTATGGCTATGCTTTGGCGAAAAATGATCACGGGAATTTGTTATGCGGTCGTTCACTGGCCCGAAATAATCTTTTATTACCGACACAAGCGCTTCTTCATCACCATCGTGAAGCACAGAAATAAATACAGTATCTCCGATAATGCGATAGGAAGAGATGTCATAAAGATGGCCGTTATGCCATATTTCATCGCAATGGGTATTAAATCCTTTTTTTGCCAGCTTAATAACTTCCAGTTGGGTGGTGTTTTTAGAAAGTGCGGTGCGCGCCTCTGTTTTCGCCGTTATTTCTGAGATGCTAAGGTATGCGTAATAGAAAAACGAACCCGTTGTTAGCGTGACCAACAAGGTAATACTTATTAATATGGAAAATATCCGCTTCAATAATAAATTTTTCCGCTATTTCGCAAACCTAAATATTAATAAGGTTGTTTCCTATTTTCAGTGGTAAAAATGGTTTTTTTTGGGGTTAAGTATCCCTGCCGGAGCATTAATGCTTACGGGCATTTACTATGGGTTTCAAGAAGCAGCACACAGCTACAACCAATTAAGGTATGAACACCAAATGAAAAATGCGAAGCCATCGGCTCCGCATTTTATACATACTATTATTACTAATTATTGTTTACCTGTTTTGGGAATAGGTGATCAGCCTGATCGTTTCTTTGGTCAGCGGCTTAATGAGGTAGTGTACCACATTTTTATCCGCTTTTGCCTTCTCGATATCCCTCTTATCTACTGATGAAGACAAGATGTATATCTTGATCCTGTTCTTTGTATCCTCATCCAGTTCATTGAAGCGCTCCAGGAATTCCCAGCCGTTCATTACCGGCATATTTATATCCAGGAAGAGAATCGCGCTTGCATCATTGTCGGTTCCGGCATATTGGGTAGCAATGTGATCAAAACCCTCAAGCGGGTTCTGAAACGTTTTTACATCGGCATCCTTTGCGATCTTTTCAAGGGTAACAGAGCAAATTTTGTTGTTAAATTCGTCGTCGTCAATAACTATAAAACGAGTGGTGACATTCATAATTAAAGAGTTAAGTGGTTGTGGTCCCGGTGAAAACTAAAGTTTAAAAAATTATAACGGTTGTATCGGCATAATGAACGTGAGGGCTTAAACATTCAAACAAGCAACAAATATAAAGATTTACACGATAAACTGCAATGTTACCAAAGAAAAATAATTCCGGCATATTTATGCCACTTATTTGTTTGTGGGCATGCTTTCCGGATCATAGCCCCTGTTTTGCTGAATAGAAAGGTTATTTTTGCCTAAATAAATTCAATAAATGACGATTGCCAGCCAGATAAAACATGCCGCCGAAGATGCATTAAAGAACCTTTACCCCGGCGTGGCTATAGATATATCCATGATAGGTGTGAACCAGACAAAGCCCGAGTTTGCGGGTGACTACACTATTGTATTATTTCCCTTTTTAAAACTGCTGAAGCAGAAGCCGGACATTATTGGTAAGCAATTGGGTGATTACCTGTTGCAAAAAAACGAACTGTTTTCGTCTTATGAAATTGTAAGCGGCTTCCTGAACCTTGCAGTAAAAGATACATGGTGGGTATCGTTTTTGATGAACCATTTCACAGATGCACACTATGGTGAAAAATCAAAGGCCGACCGCAGGGTAATGATAGAATACTCATCGCCCAATACAAACAAGCCACTGCACTTCGGGCACCTGCGCAATAATTTTCTGGGCGCTGCGATGGCGGAGATACTGAAAGCTACCGGCAACCAGGTAGTAAAAGCCAACCTGATCAATGACCGGGGTATTCACATCTGCAAGTCAATGGTCGCGTGGATGAAATTTGCACATGGCGCGACACCGGAATCTACCGGGATAAAGGGGGACCACCTTGTAGGCGACTACTATGTAAAATTCAATGACGAATATAAGCAGGAGATAGCTGCGCTTACCGCAAGAGGCATGGACGAAAAGATGGCCGAGAAGGAAGCGCCCATAATGCGCGATGCGCAAGACCTGCTGCGTAAGTGGGAAGCCGGTGATACCGAAGTGCGCGAATTGTGGCAGATGATGAATGGCTGGGTGTATAAAGGATTTGACGAATCTTATAAGCGGCTGGGTATCTCGTTTGATAAAGTGTATTATGAAAGTGACACCTACCTGCTGGGCAAGAAAATAGTGGAAGAGGGATTGCGCAAAAAGGTGCTTTTCAAAAAAGAGGATGGCTCGGTTTGGATAGATCTTACTGACGAAGGGCTTGATCAAAAACTGTTGCTGCGCGGCGATGGCACGTCTGTGTATATGACGCAAGACCTGGGCACTGCAAAGCTGAAGTATGATGAGTTTAAGCTGAACCAGTCAGTATATGTGATCGCCGATGAACAGAACTACCACATACAGGTGCTGAAGCTGATCATGAAAAAGCTGGGCGAACCATGTGCGGATGGTATATATCACTTGTCTTACGGCATGGTGGAACTGCCAACCGGCAAAATGAAGAGCCGGGAAGGTACCGTTGTTGACGCCGATGACATGGTGAGCGAAATGATAAACCTTTCAAAAGAACAGACCGAAACGAGCGGCAAGACAGAAGGCTTTTCCGCGGATGAGTTGGTAAAACTGTACGAGACCATAGGGATGGGTGCACTGAAATTTTACCTGCTGCGTGTGGACCCTAAGAAGAAAATGATCTTTGACCCGAAAGAGTCGATAGATCTGCATGGCTATACTGCTACCTTCATACAGTATGCCCATGCGCGCATATGCTCCATACTCAGAAAGGAAAATATACCGCTATCTCCGGACTGCACGAAATTTCAGTCGTTCGTGCAGACGAGCGAACTTGCCCCGCTGGAAAAAAAGATCATCCTTGCTCTGGAAGAATATCCGCTGATACTTTCGGAGGCAGCAGATGGATTTAACCCTTCATCTATTTGCAATTACTCTTTCCAACTGGCTCAAATGTTCAATACATTTTATGATGCCCACAGCATATCGAAAGCCGAGAGCGATGAGAAAAAACAGTTGCGGCTGATGATCATTATTATGACCGCATCCGTGCTTCGTCATGCCATGCACCTGATGGGTATAAAGCTGCCGGAGAAGATGTAAGGAGCGCTTACATCTTCTCAAACTTCAGCACTTTCGTACCACTTTGCCCACGCACAGTAAGATAGTACATGCCGGCAGGCAGCCTGCTCACATCCAGTTTGGTTTGCATGGTGCCAATGATGGAAGGCAATGTTTGCGATATTACCTCTTGTCCAAGGATGTTTGTGATCGTAACAGTGTTGTAATTGCCATTGTCTATTTTGATCGTCAACTCATCAGTCGCGGGATTTGGATAAACAGAGACCTTTGCGGCTGTATTTACAGGCATTACCCCAGTAGTTGGGATGCCAATGACATCTTCAACCGTATCCGTCATTACAACCGCATTATCGTCAAAGAAAATACCCGCATGGTTGAATATCGTAGTGCCATTGGGCAGGCCGCTCTTTGCATTAATATTGAAGATAACCGTTCCCGTACACAGATTATGATGACTGCTGTCTAACTGGTTGATGCCGGGGAAGTCGAATTTTACAACGTTATGCCCGCCTGCTTTAAAGGGTATTATATTCATTACTGCTGATGAGGCTACCATTCGCAAGGAGTTCGCATCTACATCATCAGAAAGCGTATCATAAACGGCGATGTTGAAAGCGGTATCATTACCAGTATTTTCAAATTCGACAGTGTACTGCAACTTAGTGCCGGCCAGTATAGTGCCAGAGGGCGTTACCGCCATAAGGTTCGGATCATAGGATGATTTTACGGTATCAAGACGAACACATTCATTGTTCCCGGGGTTGATATCGCCAGTGGAAGGAGTTGTTGTATAGTCAGTGTTGATCGTATCTCCGGCAACGAGCCAGGTGCCGGGCACTTCCAAATGAAAATGAATATGCTGCTGCGGTGCGTTTGCTGCGATATCGCTGAAGTTCCAGGTCAATACATTGCCGGAAACGGATGACGGCGCAGGAACGGCGTCAACGAAAGAATATTTTGCATCGGTATAAGCGGTAACTGTAGCCGGCTGCACAGAACAATAAGGGTTGTTGACGATGACATCGCCTTCAAACCTATGCCTGCCGGCTTGTGCAGTCACATATTCGGAGAGGTCGAAGCCGCTGAGCGCAGTGCACGCAAGCCCGATGTAGTTGGCCGAGCTGCTGAGCATCATAGATTGCAGCGTGTCATAAACTATACCCGACACGGGACAGGTAGTGCTGATACCCGCGGGTGTTGAGATCACCTTAAAAGTGTACACATCACCAACTGAGCCATAGGCCAGGTATTCGAAACCGCTAGTGCCGGAGATCGTGTCAACAGCAACGCCATTTGAATCGACCTCGGTAATGATGGGCAAGTAGTTAAAAGCCTCAGCACTGTCCTTTGTACAGTTGCCGTTCGCGTCAAAATAGAATTTAACAGCAAACGACTGGCACAACTGGAAGCGGTAAGAAAAAAGAGTTGAATCGATCGCTGTCGCACCATTGCGCAGAATCTCCTTGATAGAGTACGTACCAGGTAGGGCATATACGTGTGTTACGTTCACATTTTCAATCCCTGGTAGTCCCGTAGTAAGTGCGCTAACATCTGAAGTACCGTCTCCGAAGTAAGTGTATAATGTTAGCGGGGAAGTTGAATTTGTGAGAGTGCTGAGACTTACGCCATTGCATAAGCCTTCAATGTATATAGCCATACTGTCTGAACTTACATTGGGCGAGTACGTCACCTTTCGTATTACACTAACCCCCTGGTCTATGAAATATACATTGTTGTTCGCATCAACCGCCAGTCCATTGTTGGAATTTGTGGTTGCTAATTTGGCCGGGCCGCCATCACCTGAATAGCCAGCGGCGCCAGTGCCAATTATGGTATTGATAATGCCCGATGGGTTGACCCGGCGCACTACATACGCGGCATCATCTGAGATGATCAGGTTCCCAAAACCATCAAATTTCAGCGCCAGCGGATCGTTTATCTCTGCGTCTATAGCCAGCCCGCCATCTCCTGTATAACCCGCTATACCATTGCCTGCTATTGTTGTAATAATACCTGTAGCTGTATTTATTTTACGGATACGATGATTGCCCTCGTCACTGACGAAAATATTGCCTGACGCATCTGCCGTTATATTATTCATGGTACTGAACTGGGCAGCTGTGGCCGGGCCACCATCGCCGGAGAAGCCTGGGGAGCCAATAGTGCCCGCAATTGTTGAGATAATTCCGGAAGCGTTGATTTTCCTGATCGTATAATGGTTGCCGTCTATGAGATAAATATTCCCGAACGCATCAGCGGTTAAGTGTTGCGTGCTGCCGAGTGCCGCTGCTCCCGCAGGCCCGCCATCACCACTATAACCATAGGAGCCGGAACCGGCAAAAGTGCTGATGATACCCCCCGGAGTTATCTTTCTTATCACATGGTTGTTTGCATCGGTGACATAAAAATTACCGGCCGTGTCTATAGTTATATCCATTGGAATATTGAACGCGGCGGCGGTAGCCGGGCCGCCATCCCCACTGTAACCTGCCGTTCCATTTCCGGCAAAAATGGAGATAACACCAGAAGGGGCCACCTTCCTGACTACTCCCAGGCCGCCGTCAACAACATATATGTTCCCGATAGCATCTATCGTCATCCAATTGCCTGTGGAGCCACTGATAGTATCAATAGTATTGATGATCCCGGTCTGGCCGCTGCAAACAGCAGTTTTAAACGTAATCCCGGCAATCAGGACAAATAGTAAGGAGAATTTTTTCATAAAATAACTTGAGGCTATATGTTAGACGAGTAAATCAGTCTAAATGTTAGTATTGCGCACTTTTTCTTTTAAAAAGATAATATACCAATTAAATAATGGAATTTAATTATTAGCCGTAAATATAATGCCTAAAAACGAATGTATCTATATTACGGGTCTTAATTCCGTATTACTATCTACTTTTGTAGCTCTTCTATTTTTTGACTTTTGATTTTTGACTTTTGACTTTTAGGGACGTTGTAGGCCAGCAGGCGGCGAAGGATGGAATGTTGCAGATGTGGGAGAAAAATCTCTTCCCTCATGCGCTGATGATAACCGGGCCGGAAGGTACCGGCGGCTTACCTATGGCGCTGGCACTGGCGCAGTATATATTTTGTGAGCAAAAGACAGCCACGGATAGCTGTGGCAAATGCGCAGGATGCGGCAAAGCATCTAAGCTGGAACATGCCGACCTGCACATCAGTTTCCCAAGCATACCGCCAAAGTCTGGAACGAAGGCTATGAGCCGGCACTATATACAGGAATTTCGCGAGTTTGTGCGGCAGTCGCCTTATGGAACCACGTACGACTGGCTGCAATTTATAGAGGCAGAAAATAAGCAAGGTAACATCACTGCTGATGAATGCCGTGAGATCATAGATACCCTGAACCTGAAATCGTATGAGGGTGGTAAAAAGGTGCTGCTGATGTGGCGGCCTGAATACCTCGGCAAGGAAGGCAACATATTGCTGAAGCTGATAGAGGAGCCACCACAGGATACGATCATGATATTTGTGGCTGAGAATACTGAAGACATCCTGCAAACCATAAGAAGCCGTACCCAGGAAGTGAAGCTGGCGCCAATAGCGGCGGGAGAGATAGCGCTGGCGCTGAGCAGCCGTGCATTGGCAGACCCGGTAAGAGCAAGCCAGGTAGCACACATAGCCATGGGCAGTTATACCGAAGCCTTGAAACTGGCGCGCCAGTCTGAAAACGATCTTTTTCCCGAGGTGCGCAACCTGTTCAATTCTCTTTTTACAAACAATGGAATAGCAATATCTAAATGGGCTGAGGAATGGAGCAAGGCAGGCCGTGAGCAGCAAAAGAACTTCTTACAGTATGTGATACAACTGATAGAGCAAGCCATTAGGGCGAGATATCGCCCGCAGGCAGATGCTTCATTACCAGATGCAGAGGCGCAGTTTGTGCAAAAGCTTGCTGGCACAAAGATTCCGTTTGAAGCCTTCGGAAAAATGGTGGATGCTATTTCCGATACCAGTTTTTTTATTGAGCGAAACGCTCATGGCAAAACGCAGATGCATGCACTGGCAATAAAACTGCAGCACATTATACAAAATCGTCCATTACCGGTATAGTAGCGTAGATTTCGCGTGCCTTGAAATTTGGATTTTTAGATCTGGAATTTGCTCTCTAATGTCCGTGGCTCTTTATCTCTCCGTCTGCCATTTCAATGATGCGGTCTGAGCGTTTGGCAAAGTCTTCATCATGGGTAACGGTAATGATAGTCTGCCCAAATTCTTTGGTCAGTTTCTGAAAGAGGTCGAATACAATGTTCGTGTTTTTTGAGTCGAGGTTGCCAGTTGGCTCATCGCCCATTATTATTGTAGGCTCATTTATCAGCGCGCGGGCTATGGCTACGCGTTGCTGTTGGCCCCCGGATAGTTTGTTGGCTTTTTTAAGCGCCTGGTCTTCCACGCCAAACATCTTTAGCTTCTCGTAGGCCTTCGCTTCAATTTCTTTACTGGATAATTTACCAAGCCTCAGCGCGGGTATCATGACATTTTTCAGGCACGTAAAATCAGGCAGCAGGTAATGGAACTGGAAGACAAAACCAATGGATTCATTGCGGATACGTGCGAGGTCATTTAACGATTTTCCGGTGACGCTGGTTTGGTTTATTTCCAATTGCCCTTCATAATCTGTATCCATAGTGGAGAGCACATAGAGCAGTGTTGACTTTCCGCAGCCCGACTTGCCCACTATAGAAACAAACTCCCCGGTCTTTACTTCCAGCGATACATTTTTTAGCACCTGCAGGTTCACTGCATCGTGAAAAACTTTATTGATACCTGTTCCCTTTAATGCTGTTTCCATTATCCGCGAATTATTGTTACAGGGTCCACTCTTGATGCTTTTCTTGCAGGGAAGTATCCTGCAGCTACTGTCGTCAATATCCCGAAGCATATAGCCTCTATATAATGTGGTATATAAAACGACATGGGCAAGTATTTCAGTGTGCCTGCGCCTATGTATATCCTTGATACCATTAAGGTGATCCCGAATCCGCAGATAATGCCTACAATGCCGCCGATCAGGCCAATGTATATTGCCTGCTGCAGAAAGATGCTGGTAACTGCCTGGCCTGAGAAACCCTGCGCTTTCAGTATGGCTATCTCTTTTATTTTTTCGTAGATCGTCATGTTCAGGATATTATAGATGCCGAAGCCTGCCACCAGCAATATTACCCCGATCACAGAGTTGAGTATTACTGCCCTTATCTTGAATGCTGCCTTCAGTTGCTCATTGGCTTTTACCCAGTCTTCGGCTTTGTAGCCAGTTATGGTTTCCAGTTCGCGGGCCACGGCGGGTGCGTTGTTATAATCCTTCAGGTTAATTTTTATGTCGGTGACATAGCTCCTGTCTTTGCCCAAAAGGTTTTGCGCTTGTACGATGTTGGCGTATGATTTAGTATCATCTACCTGTTTCACCGTGGTTGCAAATATGCCCACCACCTTCATTATAGTAGGGCTGCCTGTGCCGGAGGTTACGGTAATATTGTCGCCGACGTGCAGGCTTAGTTTGTCAGCAACGCCTTTACCTATAAGCAGCCCGTTATTTACCCGGTTCAGGTCGTGAAGGTCACCAGCAAGCATATTGCTTTGCACATCAAACATTTTGTCTTCCTGGTCAATATTTACACCGGCCACATTGCCGTTTATCTGCACACTGCCGCTGGTATAGATAACGTCTGCAGTGACCTGCGGTGTTACATTCGTGATCTGTGGATTTCGTTCTATTTCTCTGATTAATCCATAAGGATTGTTAAGGCCTTGAGTTTGTATCAATTGTTTAGGGTTGGTAAGTATTTTTACAGATGGATCTTGAAGATAACTTGTCAGCATATGAGCGTCCGCAACTTTATTTTCACTATATAAGCGGATATGTGGCGTGCTATTGAACGACATTTTTTCAAAATAGTCGTTCGTTCCTTTCATGAGCGACTGCATAAAAATAAACATGGATATGCCGAACATCACACCCAGCGCGGCGACAGCCGTTTGCTTCTTCCTTGCCGACAGGTAGGTAACAGCTATTTCTGTGTTCACACTTATTTTCATATCCCAGTTTTGTCTTTAATGCAATTATTTTCCTCCAGGTACAGAAATAGTATTGCCCGTATTCCCTGCATTCTTCTCTTTCACTATTTTATCATTTACGGTTAGCCCGCTAAGCACTTCTATCCAGTCGTCAGAAACAATGCCCGTGGTGATCGTCACTGTGTCTATCTTTTTATCTTTTTGCACCAGCACTTTATTGCCGTTGACCACATACACATGAGGTATGAGCATGGCTTTATCTTTTTTATTCGTGATAATGTTGGCCTGGAGCTGTGTGCCTGATATAAGCCCCGGCATTTCTGTCAGGAACCTTGCCTCAACTTTATAAGATTGTGAAGTCTCGTTGAAGTGCGGGTATATCTTACTGATGCGCGCCTCATATGTTTTGTTCTTCTCCGTATTCAGCTCCACGAGTACTTGCTGTCCGAGTTGCACTTTACTTATACTTCCCTCGTCAATATCCAGGTTGATGACTATCGAATCAGGGTTGCCCAGTTGCGCTACCTGGTCGCCCTTGCGTACAAGGTCGCCTTGCTTCTTAAATACCTGGTAAACTTTGCCCGGGCCTATCGCTACCAGGTCATAGTATTGGTTGCCTGCCTGTGCATTTTGTAATTGCGACTGGCTGTTGATATAATCCTGCTTTACTTTGTCTTCTGTGGCATCATAGTTGGCTACAGCGGCTTTCCAGGAGCTGGTTGAAGATTCGTAGTTGAGCTGCGCGTTGTCCAGGTCTTGCTTGGATACAGAGTTGGTTGCGTACAGATGTTTGTATCGCAGCAGGTTTACCGAATCTGTTTGCATTTTTATTTTTGCTGCGTCTATCTGCGCTTTCACCTGCAACAGGGTAGGGGAGTTATGCTCTGCGTTGATCTTGGCATACTCCGTATTGGTGCGGGCTATAGCCACCTGCGTGTTTTGCTGCCTGTTGTCCAGTTGAAACAATAACTGCCTGTCTTTTACAATATCGTTTTCTACCACATAGCTGTGTACTATGAAGCCATCAGACAAAGAAGTAATAGTATAGGCGTCCTTTGGCTCTATGCTGCCAGATGCAAATACTGCTTCTGTTACTGGGGCTTCCACGGGCGACATTTCATCATACTTTGGCTTGCATGATGCAGCGGAGAGCAAAACAAGAAATGCAAGCGTTATGTTTATCCGGTTCATTTTGGAATATTTATCAGGCGTGGTCGATTTTAGGTTTTGACTTTTAACTTTTGAATTTTGACTTTAAAAGGATTGTTGGCGTATTTTTAACTGGTATAGCTGAACGAGCATGTCCGACAGGCTGTTCAGGTATTGGTTCTGATAGTCTATATAATCTTTGAACGCGTTGAGCCTGCTTTCTATCGATTCTATACCTCCTTCATAGCGATAGGAGATATGCGTATAATTGTCGAAAGAAAGATTCATTACGTCCTTTGTTTTACTGAGCACAGCCACCGCTTTTTCATAATTGAGCCGGATATTCTCATCATTAATTTCTGATTGTCTTTGAGCGTTCTCGTATTGTGCCACGCTTTCATTCCATGCTATCTTGCTTTTTCGTGACTGGAACAGCCGGGCGCCACTTGTAAAAAGCGGAATAGATGCTTGCAGCGCCCAATATTGTGCCGGGAACCATGCAGCAGTACCCGTGGCCCCGCTGAATGGCTCGAATGTTTTATCGTATCTCTGGGTATTATAGTTGTACAGGATGTTCAGAGTGGGTGCAAATGCTCCATTCGCTGCCCTGTATTGGCTTAGGCTGATCTTCTGCTGGTAGTCGGCCAGTAATATCGCAGGGTCTTTTTGAAAAGGAGCCGTGGTCTCTAATTGCAGGTTTTCATTCAGCGTTGATTCTATCGCGAGTGAATCCTTAACGGACATATTTAGCAACGCCTTTAAATTGTTCTGGGCCGTGAGCATCTGGTACTTTGCAGTTATCTCGTTCTGCTGCGCCCTTTCATAGTTCAGTTTCGCGACGTCCACATTCGCTTCATTCACTGTGCCTTCTTTGAATTTATTGCTCACAGATTGAAAGACAGAATCAGCAGTACCTGCAGATTGGGTAGCCAGCCGGTATGCTTCCTGCATCAGCAGGTAAGAATAGAATTGTGTGGCTACCTGCTGGTAAACGGTTTTCTTATTGTTGGCGAGGGATACTTTATTTAATTCTTCCGTTTGCCGTGCTATACGTGCGTTATATAAATTCTGTAGGTTCAGTATGTTCATTTGTGCCGCAATACCGCCAGCATACACATACTGTTCGCCAAATTTGAGCGGAATATAATTGTTCGGATGGCCATCGAAAATATCAGGTATAAGGGTGGTTTGCAATGCTATATTATCGGTAAAAGAGCCGGTTGCGTTTACCTGAGGTAATAACGCGCTGTAAGATGCGCGCTTAGCGTAGAGCGCTTTTTCGGCCTCGTACTTGGCTGTAATTATGGTTATGTTGTGTACATCAGCGTACTTCCATGCGTCCTCCAGCGAGCGGAAGACCACCTGCGCCTCAACAGCCTGGCCAGAAGCCAGCAAAAAAGCGATGAACAGGATATTCTTAAACATAGTTTTCAGACTGTTTATTTTTCTGCAAAAAATTCAAACATAGTTCACTGCGGTTGCAAATTTCCTGACCACAATCAGCCTATTTGCTGAGCATCATCGCATTTACCCACACGGGTATCAGCTTCTTTCGTTCTTCCATAAGGGCATTAAACTGATCCATGCTTATTCCTGTTCTGTTCCGTATAACCGGGCTGCCCACAAATGGAAAAATAATAAGCGCCACCACATTCATCATTATATGGATAGGGTTAACTGTTACTTTGTTTGCCTTGGCAAAGGCTGCCCATTGCTTCGATATTACCAACTCTTTCCGGTCCAGTCCTTGAACACCTATTTTTTCTACCAATTTTTTGGGATCGGCATTTATCTCATTCAGCACAAACAGCGGTATGTTTGGGTTCCTTACCAGCATATCTATATAATGGCCCACCAGCAATTCTATTTTTCTCTGCAGAGTTGTATCCGTTTCATTTACAATGCCCATCACACTATGTATGAACAACTGCAAATGCTCCACCATAATGATGTCAAACAATTTCTCCTTGCTCCGGAAGTAATAGTTGATCAGTGCAAGATTGAATCCTGACTCCTCGGCAATATCCCTGGTGCGGGTACCAGCATAACCCTTCCGTGTGAACACCACCCGTGCGGCCTCTTTTATCTTCTCCTCAGTGGAGGCGTTTATTTCTATCTCCGGCTTCTTTTTCATTTCCTGCCACAAAGCTACGGTTAAAAATTTGATTTAAACAAGTTATTTAATCAAATGATTAAAATGTTGTCAAAAAAATAATACACGTTTCCCTTGGGCTAACGTGCATCTGCCTTATCTGCAAGTATGGAAGTGCTGCTATTCCGTGGTTTTCAAAGCCAGCCAAACAAGAATCGGTTGAAAAAACAATCTAGCGAACCGCTTTTTATCAGTGTCCAGGCCAAAGGCTTTCCGGTGATGCGTATATTGGGAAATATTTCCGGGGAATACGGCGGTGAAGAACAAAGCCGCGATCTTTCCTATGACATTTTTATGTTTACCGCCATATACCAGTGCGCTCCCCATTGCTATTTCAGCTACGCCCGAATAAACAACAGTATCATCTTTTTCAAGAGGAACCCAGTCGGGTACCTGTGCCACAAATTCCTTTCTCGCGAAAGTGAGGTGGCTGATGCCCGCAAATACTAGGCCCGCGCCCAATAAAATTCTGCCGATCGTCTTTTTTTCTTCCGCTTTCATCCTTGCCTGTTTTGTGGAATAGCGTATAAATACTATTCCACTAAGCGTAAAATCATTCACACAAAGGAATATCCTCTCCTCTGCTTAACAATTCTTCTATATAAATGTCTATTGCGTCTTTCGCCATAAATATAGCTTCATCAATATCTTCGCCATGAGTAATGCATCCAGGCAATGCAGGCACTGTAACGGTATATCCGCCTTCGGGTTCTTTATGAAGCATTATTTTGTAGGTGTACTGCATATCGTAAGATTAAGCAAAAAAATCAAGGCGAAAAAGAGTGAATTTACTTTACCCAGCCAACCCCAGCACCTCCTTTGTTTCACTATGTACCCTATTAAACAACGCCTCATCATCCGCCAGCGAAAGTCCATAAGATGGTATCATCGATTTCAGTTTATCCTGCCATTCCGTCCCAGTTATCTGCTCCTTAAAACATGTTTTAATAAGTCCTAGCATTATCGATACGGCAGTTGAAGCCCCCGGCGATGCGCCCAGCAGCGCCGCAACGCTGCCATCCGCTGCGCTCACTACTTCCGTCCCAAATTCCAGTACGCCGCCTTCATGCGTATCCTTCTTTATCACCTGCACCCGCTGGCCGGCTATCCTTAGTTCCCAGTCCTCGGCTTTTGCATCCGGGAAGTACTCCCGCAGTTCATTAAGGCGGTCTTCCTGCGATTGCATCACCTGTTTTATCAGGTACTTGGTCAGCGGCACATTGTGCAGGCCAGCTTCTATCATCGGCAATATATTGGATGGGCGTATGGACTCCGGCAGATCGAGGTAAGAGCCCTGTTTCAGAAACTTCGTGGAGAAGCCTGCATATGGCCCGAAAAGCAGTTCTTTCTTTCCATCTATCACACGCGTATCCAGGTGCGGCACAGACATGGGCGGCGAGCCTACCGATGCCAGGCCATATACTTTAGCGGCGTGTTGTTCTATTATTTTCTCATTATTACATTTCAACCATTGCCCGCTTACGGGGAAGCCCCCAAAGCCGCTGGCTTCCGGGATGTGGGCTTTTTCCAGCAGTGGCAATGCGCCGCCGCCCGCGCCAATGAAAACAAATTTCGTCCGCACTGTTTTCTCTTCACCTGTTTTTTTGTCCTTTATGCTCACGATCCATTCATTATTTTCTTTGCGGAGATGATCCACATGGTGGTTCAGATGCAGAGCTACGCCGTCCTGCTTTTGTAAGTGCGCAAACAGTTCGCGCGTCAGCGCCCCGAAGTTTACGTCGGTTCCTGTTTCCATGCGCGATACTGCAATATGCTCTTTAGCATCTCTGCCATTCATTACGAGTGGTATCCATTGTGCCAGTTGTTGGCGGTCTTCGGAGTATTGCATTGTTTTATAGAAGTGGTGCGCCTGCATGGCTTTGTGGCGCGCATCCAGGTAGGCTACATTCTTATCTCCCCACACAAAGCTCATATGCGGCACAGAGTGGATAAATGATTGGGCTGTGATGACGCCTTGCTGCACCAGGTAGCTCCAAAACTGCTTTGATACTTCAAACGATTCGGTAATGTGCAGCGCTTTGGAAATGTCTATAGAGCCATCTGCTTTCTGAGGCGTATAGTTTAGCTCGCACAGCGCTGAGTGGCCGGTGCCTGCATTGTTCCATGCCGCTGAGCTCTCTTCGGCCACGTTATCCAGTGTTTCAAATATTTCTATCCTGAGCCCGGGTTGCAGTTCCTTTAGCAATGTGCCCAGGGTCGCGCTCATGATACCCGCGCCTATTAAAACAACATCAGTATTGGCAGTCGTATTATTTGTTTTCATTTTGGCGTGATTATTGTTTTGTTCAGGAGGCAAAGATTACTAATTATAGGGCAAAGAACATAAATAATTGGAGCGTTGGTAGTGGCTCAGTTTGAAATTCAGGTAGGAAAATCACAACTATCCGAAACTTTTTTGCCTGAATAGCGGCCATACCTTTGGTTAAGAACGACCAAAACACAAAAATATGGGGCTATTCAAACGTAGTAAAAATAATAACAAACCGTTACTGCGCCAAATTCTGGATTTAA
>CAISPO010000033.1 GCA_903887415.1 uncultured Bacteroidota bacterium
TTACATCAGCAGTATTGATGCAGCCTGTGCTAAGGGTATAAGTTATCGTTGATGTGCCCGCCGTTGACCCGGTAACAACCCCGGTAGAAGAACCAATCATTGCGTTACTGTTACTGCTGTTCCACGTACCACCTGATGGAGTAGAGTTCAATGTGGTCGTTAAGCCCGCACATACGGCCATTGTTCCTGTAATCGAAGAAGGATTTGCGTTTACGGTTACATCAGCTGTATTGATGCAGCCTGTGCTAAGGGTATAAGTTATCGTTGATGTGCCGGCTGTTGAACCGGTAACAATGCCAGTAGAAGAACCAATCATTGCGTTACTGTTACTGCTGCTCCATGCGCCACCTGATGGAGTGGAATTCAATGTGGTTGTCAACCCAACACATACGCTCATTGTTCCTGTAATCGAAGAAGGGTTGGCGTTTACGGTTACAACTGCAGTATTGAGGCAACCCGTGCTAAGTGTGTATGTAATTGTTGACGTGCCGGCTGTTGACCCGGTAACAATGCCGGTAGAAGACCCGATCAAGGCGTTACTATTACTGCTGTTCCACGTACCACCTGATGGAGTAGAGTTCAATGCGGTCGTTAAGCCTGCACACACAGCCGCAATGCCTGTAATCGAAGAAGGATTCGCATTTACCGTTACAACGGCAGTATTGAGGCAACCCGTGCTAAGTGTGTATGTAATTGTTGATGTGCCGGCTGTTGAACCTGTTACAATACCGGTAGATGAACCGATCGTTGCGTTACTGTTACTGCTGCTCCAAACACCACCCGATGGAGTGGAATTCAATGTGGTCGTTAAGCCTGCACACACACTCAGTGTTCCTGTAATCGAAGAAGGGTTGGGATTGACGGTCACAACCGCAGTATTGAAGCAGCCTGTGCCGACAGCATAGGTTATTGTTGATGTGCCTACTGTTGAACCGGTAACAATCCCAGTAGATGAGCCAATTGTTGCATTACCATTGCTGCTGCTCCACACGCCAGCAGCAGGCGTTGAATTTAACGTAGTTGTCAGCCCAACGCATACATTCATTGTCCCTGCAATCAAAGAAGGGTCAGCATTTACAGTTACAACCGCTGTGTTGACGCAACCCGTGCCAAGAGTATAAGTTATCGTTGATGTACCCGCCGTTGACCCGGTAACAACACCAGTTACGGACCCAATCGTTGCATTGCTATTGCTGCTGCTCCACGTACCACCCGATGGAGTAGAGTTCAATGTGGTCGTTAAGCCTGCACACACACTTAGTGTTCCTGTAATCGAAGAAGCGTTAGGATTTACGGTCACAACCACAGTATTGATGCAGCCCGTACTCAGCGTATAAGTGATTGTTGATGTACCTGTTGCAGATCCGGTCACGATCCCGGTAGATGAACCGATCGTTGCGTTACTGTTACTGCTGCTCCACGCACCACCCGACGGAGTGGAATTCAATGTGGTCGTTAAGCCAACGCACACCGCAGCCGTGCCTGTAATAGCAGCAGGGTTATCATTCACCGTGACAGTTGTATAGGCTGCGCAACCTGTGCCCTGGGAATAGGTTATTATTGACGTGCCCGGCAAAACACCGGTAACCAGGCCGGTGCCTGAACCGACAGTAGCAATTGTTGTGCTGCCGCTGCTCCAGGTACCGCCTGCAGGGGTGTCACTCAACATCGTGTTTAATCCCACGCATACATTGGTGGTACCCGTTATCGTTGCAGGTGCGGCATCAACCGTAATAACTTTTGTGGCATAACTGGATGAGGTAACATAACTAATAGTAGCCGTACCCGCCGAAACACCTGTAACAGTGCCCGTAGATGAACCTACCGTAGCATTTGCGCTGCTGCTGCTCCATGTGCCGCCCGTGACAGGATCGGTTAGCGTTGTTGCCGCGCCCGCGCACACAATATTGGCGCCATAAATAACCGAAGGCGTATTATTGACGATCAAAGATATTGCCGGCACTAATCCTTTCTGGCTGCTATAGTTTGTCGAATCTACAGAGAAGATAAATTTTATACCTGAGAATGCCGACAAGCTGTTTCCCTGGTCCGGCTGTGATATAAGCGGATTAGTGCCGCTGTTATAATCTCCCGGCCAAAACAAATTTGACGGATCAGTAGCACCCGTAGTATTGTACCGGCCGTAAATACGCGGGAATGAGGACAGTTCTCCGTCGCATCCTAAAAAGTAACCTTCCGGCACCTGCGCGGCTATATAATACCACGAACTCGAATCAAGCAGAATGGTCGTTCCCAATGCGCCGGTAAGTGTATCACCCATACGGACTTTGAAAACTCCCTGCGATGAATCAGTAGCGGCAAAAGAATAAACTCCCATAGATACAAGCGACAGTTCACCATTTTGCACAAACCCGTCTGCCGGCAACCCTCCTGCACCATCTACCCACTTAAAAGCATAAACATTCATTGACGAAATACCGGTAATGGGGCCGGGAGACGAAGCAACGGAGAACTGCACACTGCTTATTGCCGCGCCACCATGGGCTACATAAAACATATCTCCCAAAAGAAAATCAGTAGCGGCAGCGGTACCAATGAACGTCCCCCTTTCTGGTATATTATTCACAAAATCATACTGTCCTTTAGAATATACGCTGTCGGTAGCATAGAATGAATAGGTAGCTGTATTGTCGTTCACATAAGCATCGGCAGAGTCGGAGTTGATTGTGTAGGTAAGATCAAATCTGCCGGTGCCGGAAGTTGTTGGCGAAAAAGCATACTCTTCCGGGGCAAACATCGCATAGATGGAATCTGAGGGGTGAAACAATGAAAGCGTAGGGCTCACATCTGTATTTATCACACTTGCCGACCCGCCTGTTGGCGTGTATTTCAATGTAGCGCTCACCGTTACATTGGTTGCATTGTGGGCGCCATAATTGGCAATGAACGCGCCGTCCGTTCCATTATACGCACTGGGCGCACCACTCGAATATAGCTGGTTATACGGTATGGCGCAGCTGTGCCAACCCGCCGTGCCCGATGGTACAAAGCCAAGGTCATTCGCATAATTTTGCCCCCATGGCGTGAGCGACAGCGTTACAGTGGTGCCGGAATTATACAGCGAGTCTATTACTTTTCCATCTGCCTGTGATATCATCAGTACCGGTATGGTAACGCTGCTCCCGCTGGATCCTGCCCCCCATACCAAGCGGAGGTCCGGAAATATTGTTAACGACCACACACGCTATAGCGCCGGCGGCTTCCGCAGCCAAGGCTTTATCTCCATATTGAACCCCTCCCCCTCTGTAAACCAATGCTATTTTACCCGTCATAGATGTGGTTATTGGCGAGCCCGCAAGACTGTCCCCGGCCTGGGGCATGATCACCTGGCCATTTACTATAGGGGTAGTGATCGTACCTCCCCACTCGGTGCTCCCACCGCTTCCGTTGTTGGATATGGTATATGCCTTGTCTCCGGCAAAAGACGCAGGGGAAGTTACTTCAAACCGGAACCCAACATAATCGGCATACCAGTTTGGAAGAGCAGAGAAAGAAGTAGGGCCAAAAGCCAGCGGATGGGTTTGTGCACTTGCCCCACAGGCAAGGCATAACAAGACAATCGTCAATAATTGTTTCATTAGGGGATTTGTTTAATAACTAACAATTTGGAACACGCCGCAAAAAGCCGATCAAAAACTGATCGGCATTCCGCAAAAGGTCAAAACTAATAAATAAATATTGATAAAACGAACGAAAAATAGCCGGAGCGGGCGAGGCTAAAATTATGTTCATACAAAAAAATGCCAGCCCTCTGCAAAGCTGGCAATTCAATAAAATGTTTAGCGGCCCTACTCCTTCGTAATCCTGATAACCCGCACATACTTGCCATCTTCATACTTAATAAGATATACGCCGGCTGCAAGGTTAACCATATCCAGGCTGGTAGTATTGTTGGTCATTACTGCTTTTTCTATAACGCGGCCAGTAACATCTGTGAGTGTCACCGCAGGATTTTCTCCCGGTGTGCCTAGCGCTTTTATAGTCACCGTCTTCGTAGCGGGGTTAGGGAATGCACTAACCGTAAAATCTGCATTAGCGGCAGAAGGAACATAGGTGCTGCTCTCTATGGTAATCGTGAAATCCGCAACCTCGCCGTAGTATATGGAGGTACATGGCGAAGTATAGTCTATATACTCATCGCTGGACATAATGCGCATACCTGTCTGGCCGGTGAGGCTTGAAGTCGGGATAGTAACCGATCCGGTAAAAGTACCAGAACTTGCATCGGGGATGAATGTTGTGAACTCCGATGGGTCAAAAACACCATTCTGGTTGTAGTCTATCCACACACCTGCCGCGTAGGGATAGTAGCTGAAGGAGTCGATGACTATCCTGAACGCATAAGTGTCGCCTATATGCAGCGTAGTAGTATTCGTACCTGTAGGCGCTATTTGTACATAGCCGTTAGTCGGGACAACGAAGCCGGTAGCATTAAAGGGAGTACCGGCTATCTGGGCATCCGTCATTTCGCTCTCCCCGTAATCCGTTACCAGCGTAGTGCCGGTATTAGGGGAGCAGTAACAGTTAAGGAAAGTATTGACTGCTACTGTATAGACCGGGGTAGTGGCTGAAAGGCCGCTTGCGGTGCAGGTAACAACAGCCCGGTAATCCGTAGCCGCGGTAATGCCCGCGGAAGAATACAACGGGGTAGTAGCCCCCGCAATATTAGTAAAGCTGCCCGCACCAGATGGGCTCGACTGCCACTGAACCGTGATGCCGGTGGCAATTGTGTAACCGGAAACCGACAGTGCAAATGCGTAGGAAGGACAGATATCACCAGGGCCGGAAATAGTGCCTGCTGTTGGCGTACCAGTACAGGGATAAGTGGTATCTATAGTTATGTAGTAGTCTTCGGTTTCGCCGGACGTGAAGTAGGTGCAGGCATCACCTGACCCCATGAAATCAAATGATGGATCTACTGTTCTTACCCGCAGGCCGGTGAGCCCGGTCATAGCGGTAGCAGGTACATGAAACACCGCAGCTGTAGTGCCCATTGCACTGCTGCCCACAAGTGTCCACTCTACCGGGTCAAAGGTACCGCTGTGATCATAGTCTATCCACAAGGAACGGGTAGCAGGATCAAAACTTGTTGTTGAGTTCACTGCAATGGTATAGTACCCGTCCTGTTGCAAAGTAGCCGTAGTGCTGCCCGATGCAGGGAATGAAGAGTAAGTATTTGGATTGTACGGAGTGTTATTGTTCAGGGTAGTTCCCACAATTCCCACGCTGTCGATAGTGGCATAATATGGAGTTCCGCCCAGCGTAGCTGAGTCGCAATAACACCTGATGAATGGCAGCTCGCCTACAGTGAGCTTTATGGTAGTTGCGGTACCGGCACTGCTGGTACAGGTTACCTGGAATTGGTAATCGGTAGGTACTGCCTGCCCATATACGGTATAGCTAATGTTTGTTGCACCCGCTATCGGTGTGAAACTGCTTGATCCGGCGGGCGATGAAAGCCATTGATAAGTAAGCCCTGTCGCTACTGTGTAGCCACTAACTGTAAGCGTAAATATCTGCGAAGAGCATACACTGTCCGGCCCGGAAATAGTGCCAGCCACAGGTGTACCCGAGCAAGGGTAAGTGGTATCTATAGTTATGATGTAATCTTCCGTTTCACCATCCGGCAGATTGTTGCATGCATCGGTATTGAATATTGTAAAATCGTTACTCCTCACCCGGAGGCCCGTTTGGCCGGTAAGTGCTGTAAGCGGCACTGTAAATGTCATCGCCTGGATGCCAATGGTGGTACCCGCACCCACTGTGTTAAATTCTCCTGCATCGAAAGTGCCGGAATGGTCATAATCTATCCACATACCATCATATGACGGCTCCATAAAACCGGTATTAATGAACATAGTGTAGGTAGCGCCCTGCTGCAGATGGGTAGTGGTGCTGCCGGAGGCCGGGAAAGATGAATAAATGTGCGGATTAGATGGCACATAATTGTCCAGTGTAGTACTTGCAATAGCCACGCTGTCGAGCGGCACATAGTAAGGTGCGCCGCCAAGCATGGTGGAATCATCGCAATAGCACATTGTAGGAGGGTTGGATATCACAGTCCATAATGCCGACGTGCTCGATAAGCCGCTTGCTGTGCAGGTGATCGTCAGCTCATAATCTGTTGATGCGCCGAGGCTGGACACAGAGTAGGTTGAATTTGTTGCTCCGGCAATAGCAGTAAATGTACCTGCGCCTGTGGGGGATGATTTCCATTGATATGTGAGGCCGGTAGCAAGTGTATAGCCCGCAAGGCTAAGCGTAAATGGATTACCCGGGCATATGTTGGTAGGCCCGGTTATGCTGCCAGCGGCGGGCGTGCCGGAGCAGGGCAATGTGGTATCTATAGTTATGTAATAATCTTCGGTCTCGCCGGAATAATAGTCTGTGCAGGCATCATAGGCGAATACACTGCCCTCCCCGTTGTCGCGTGTTCTTACGCGGAGGCCGGTAACACCAGTATGCGCAGTAAGCGGCACGGTAAAAGTTGCCGTAGTAGTGCCCATGATATTCGTCCCTACTGAAAACCATTCAAAAACGTCGAAAGAGCCATTTTGATTGAAATCTATCCACATGGCGATGTTAGCGAAGTAGCCGCTATTGGAGTTTACAGCGATAGTGTAAGTTCCGCCTTGCTGCAAGTGAGCAGTTGTACTACCCGAAATAGGAAAAGCCGAATATGTATATGGGTTACCCGGAGTGCCGTTGTGCAGCGTAGTGCCAATGATGGCTACACTGTCAATAGGTGCATCATACGCAGCGCCGCCGAGACCGGCTGTGCAATAGGTGGGCTGTGCATAAACAGCGCAGGACAATAATAAAAGGCTGAAAGCAGTAATGATCTTTTTAAAAGGAAATAGATTTAAGGGGCTCATAAAAAAGGTTTTAGTGTGATGTAAGATAAAATGCAAATATAACGGCAAAAATCCATGTTTATTATGCCGTAGTACTTGCTTATTAAAATAAAACCGATTAATAAGCATGCCCCAGTTGCGCGAAGTATTTCAAAAAATAAAAGAGATAAAAATAAAACGGTTATGCGTATGTCTCATGACTATGTTTAGGTGTAGCGTAATCTCCCGACTGAACTTATGAAAAGGCCATAAACCAATTATAAGAGCCCCAGATCCAGTGCCACATAATAACTCGGTACTAGTGGCCTGAACCCGGTCTTAATCCTGAGTTTTGAAATATTCATCACACCCTGGAACGGATAGGCTAATGGTCCTTCCACCGGCTCAAAAGCCTCTGCTACCTTTCCCGCAAAGTCTGCAATTTCATACATGCTGATGGGCGCATCATCTGCAACGTTAAAGGTCTCTCCATCTAGTCCATCAGTGTGCAGGAGCAGCGTGAGCGCCTGCGCCACATCCAGGTGATGCACCATGTGCATCCTCGATCCGGAATGAAATTTCAACATTTTCAGATAGGGTATGATCTCTTCCATATGCGGGTCTTTCTCGCCATACACAAACCCCAAACGCAGCACACGCACATCAAAGCCGTTGCTTTTATGGAGCCCAATGAGCTCTTGCTCTGCTGCAATTTTGCTGGATGAGTATGGCCTCGGGTCATTCTCGTTCACCATATCGCCTTCCTTAGACGGGCGAAGATTGTCCGTTCTATATACGTTGCCTGTGCTCGTGAAAACGAATCTTTTCACCCCTGCTGCCATTGCTGCATGCGCCAACGCCATAGTACCCGCATGGTTGGTCTTAACAATACCCTCATTGTCGGTAAACGTACGAAAAAGTGCTGCGAGATGCACTACTGCGTCAACGCCTTGCACAGCGGGCGGCAAAGTCTCGGTGTTATACAGGTCTCCTATTACCAATTCTGCGCCCAGCGCTTCCAGTGAAGCGGCTTTCGCCGCATCGCGCACAAGTATGCGCACCTTGTAACCCCTGCCTAATATACGCGTCACAAATCTGCTGCCTACTTTTCCGGTGGCTCCTGTAACTAAAATTTTCATGTCGTTTTCTGTTTAAAATTTTGAAAAAACTGCCAGCGCGTAAACTTCATTTCACCACGGAATCGTCGCGTTCTCCCACCGCGTGAAGGTACCTGAAGGGCCGTCAGCGCCGAGCAATGCAACACGCACCACTTCCCTTGAGCCATCCTCTACAGACTGTGTGCCCGCATAGCCATTAAGGTTGGTCCTCGCGAAACCGGGAGAGACCAAGTTGACCTTAATTCCTGTCCCTTCCAATTCGACCATCATGGCCAGCGTCATCGCGTTAAGCGCTGTCTTCGATGCGGGATAGACGGGGCCAAAAGATTTGTGATATGGCCCATCTATGGCAGCATTCAATGCAAGTGAACCGACCCCACTGGACACATTGACGATCCGCGCATCCGTTGACTCGCGTAGTAGCGGGAGCATTGCCTGGTAAACAGCGAGCACGCCAAACACATTCGTTTCCCACACCGCGCGCACTTCATCAAGCGGTGCATTGCTGGCGCGGCTTATCTTACCGTACTCCTCCAGCGACAGGTCGCCCTTTCTCGTATTCGATATTGCCGCGTTGTTCACCAGCAGGTCCAGCCGGCCGAATTCTTTGTGGATGTATGCTGCGGCCGCTGCTATCGATCCACTGTCTGTTACATCCAGTTGCAGTGGAATGGCGCCTGCGCCGATCTCCTTTGCTGCCGCCTCACCACGCTCAAAGCTGCGCGAGCCCAGTAGCACCGTAATGCCGTTTGCCACAAGTTCTTTTGACACCTGCAGGCCTACGCCCTGGTTAGCACCGGAGACCAGTGCAATTCGTTTTGGGTTTTTATTTTCGTTTGCCATAACTGCCATCTTGAAATTTATGTAGCAAAGCTCCGCCCAAAACACGGTTCAGCGCTAACAACAATCAAACTAAAAAGTATGATTTTCAAATGTCTTATTTTCGGAAAGAATTAGGTGTGCGGCCAGTTACCCGTTTAAAATAATTGCTGAAGTAGGTGGGGTATTCGAAACCCAGGCCATAAGCAATGTCTGCTATGCTCCAGTCGGTATGCAGCAGCAGGGCTTTTGCTTCGGCGGCTATACGTTCTGCAATGTGTGCAGAAGTGGGCTTTCCGGTCACTTCCTTTACGGCGTGGTTCAGGTAGTTTACATGCACAGACAGGCTGGCGGCAAAGTCCCGGGCCGTTCGTAGCCGCAGTTGATCCTCGGCACGCTCTATGGGAAACTGACGTTCCATAAGGTCCAGGAACAAGGTGGTGATGCGGGTAGCCCCGTTTTTATAGGGCACCTCATTTTGCGATGGCTGTAAACGCAAAGCCTCATGCAGCAGCAGTTCTATACAACTCTTCAACTGTTCATCCTTGTGCCTGTAATCACTGCAGTGTACCGACAACATTTTTTTAAAAACATCGGCCATAAACGCAGCCTGCTCTTTGCTGAGCGGAATTACAGGCATACTGTCTATGCTATATAGCGGGGAGTTTTTCAAGATACCACTGCGCGCCCTTCCACTAATAAAAGATTCTGTAAACAGGCAGGCATAGCCGCTTGTCTTTTCAGTATGATGCACAACAGAATGCGGAACACGAGGATTCACGAAGAACAGAACAGTATCTTCTATCTCAAAAGTCTTATCACCATAGTACACCGTCATGCGGCCGGTTACCAGGCCCATTTTATAAAAGTCACGCCGACCGCGCGCCACAGTGTGATTCGCGGCGCCTGTTATCTGGTGTATCTTGAAACCCTTACTTTTTAAATCTGGAAAAATTAACTCCATGCTGGTGATTGCCGGATTGGTGCTCATGTTGCAAAAGTAAGAAAATCAAACTTTCGGAAAGAGATAGTTGTCACTCACACCGATTATCCCAGAAGCCCAACTCACTAAAATCAAAATAAAGAAACCAATCGCAGTTCCGACAGCAATCTATTTGTCCTTCTTTTTACCAATAATCGCCCCCGGTGTATAGGGCTTCAGAAAGTACATAATAGAAAGGCCGAAAAAGGTGACATTGCTGGCCGACACCCTGCCGCTATAGTAATACTGCCCAAAATAGATGTTCAGGTGCCAGTTGGGGCTATAGGCATACTCTATACCGGATGTAAGCTCGGTCATAAAATTCTCTTTGGAATTGAAGATAACACCTATACCCGGCGTAAGTGTATTGGTAAACTTACCTTCCTGGAAAATGTTCAGGTTTGGGCGCACTTCCAGGTACACGGTTGTGTCTCTGCCGTCATTTTTGCCTAGGCTCGTTTTTCCTACGTCAGCGCCCAGGCTGAATACATCCCACTGGCGGCCTGCTTCAAAGGAAAGATTCGCTTTTTCGGCCAATGTGCCTGCACTGTTGGTAAGGCTGGGAACAAACGACAGATAGGTTTGGGCGGTACTATAGGTAGCAGCTACCATTAAGAATGCTAATGCAATAATTTGTTTAGCCGGCATAGGTTATGTTTAAATGTCACCTCAATATACTAATAACAAAGCAATCCAAAACAGGGCATGGTTTTTATATCACTTGAATAAAAACCAATTCCTATGCGTGTATTCGGAATAGTATTGATCGTTGCGGGTATCCTGATGTTTGTATTTAACGGCTTTAGCTATAAAACAGAAAAAAGAGTGGCCGACATAGGCCCGGTGAAAATAGACAAAACCGAAAATCACAGTATCGGCTGGCCGGTATATGCTGGCGCCGTGACTTTGATAGCGGGAATAGTGGTGGTGGCAATAGGCGGAAAGAAGGCCTAGCTGGTGTTGGAATATTCCCTAGTTTTGCACTTCAGCATTTCCCGATGAAGTTCCCCATTTGTATCTTTTTATTTTTACTGATCTCTGCGTCCGTTTACGCGCAGGATAAGGACAAGTTGTTCGGCACAGAAGCGCCTAAGCCAAGAACCGGGTTCATACTCAACGGCAATGCCGACTTTGATTTTCCGGCTGCGGATATGGCAAAAAGGTTTGGGGTAAGCTACCGGCTGGGGCCTGCACTTCTTTATAAAACCGGCTCCAACTGGATCTTCGGTGCGAAATTCGATTTTATCATGGGCGACCAGATAAAGCAGGACTCGCTGATGATAAACATTACAGACAGGTATTCGGCCAAGAGCGGCGGACTGTATGAGTTCATCAACAACAGCGGTGAGCGAGTAGGCATACCCGTATATGAGCGCGGCTATGCCGTGGGGCTTACAGCAGGCAAAATAATAAAGTTAAATAAAATCCACCCTGATAACGGCCTTATGGTGCTGACCACAGCCGGTTTTATACAGCACAGGCTGGATATTTACGATAAAGATAAATCAGTGCCACAGCTAAGAGGGGTTTATCTGAAAGGATATGACCGCCTCACCAACGGCTCGTTTGTCGAAGAATATGCCGGATATGCTTACTTCAGCAAGTACCAGCTGGTCAATTTCACCCTGGGCCTTGATGCATTGTTTGGTTTCACCCAGGGCCGCCGGGATTACTTATATGATGTTATGCGCCCAGACAATGCTAAAAGGCTGGATATACTCTATGGTGTGCGCGCAGGCTGGTTTATTCCTATTTTCAAACGGAAGTCTGAAGATTTGTTGTTTGAGTAAAATCAGATTGGGATACGGTTTATTAATTGTTGTATTTCTTTATCTGATAAGTTTTCTTTTTCCGACTTATCATAAATAGCAAGGAGATAAACATTATTTTCTGCAACAACTATATTTGTTATTACCCTTGCACCTGCTGATTTGCCCTTACCTTTTGAAGTTATTTTTAACCTTATTTTATAGCACCCATCACCAATTGCAGTGCCTTATTTGGGGCTATCTTTTAAATCGGCAATAAGCTGTCCTAAGTCGCTTTTCAGAGAGGCGTACTTTTTGAAAAGCCGCTTCGCCTGCCGTTCAAAAACGTCTATAGTTTTTACGTTATAGCTCTTTCAGGAAATCCTCGGCGTTACGTGCTTTCTTTTTACCCGCCCTGATCAATCGCATTTCATCTCCGGCTTCCTTCAATTCCTCTATTAACAAAGCACTTTCATCGGTAAGCGGTTTTGCTTTTACAAACGAAAGGCTCTGCAGCAATTCCATTACCATTGCGGCTTTGCTATCTTTAATATCCAACAATACTCTCATTATGATCAATAATTACAACAAATTTACTTCACTTTCCTTAGAGAAACATTCAGGAGTAGATTTGTTCCAAAAAACAAATAAGAATAGTATATTGTAAACTGTTTCGCCCGCAAAAGGCAAGACTTATGACTTATGACTTACGACTATCGACTGATGACTCAATAGGTGTTTTTGATTTTTTACTTTTGAATTTTGAATTTGCAAAAATGTTTATAGAACCATTTCGCTCGGGGACAAAAAAAGGATGGATGGAGGTAATATGCGGCTGCATGTTCTCCGGCAAAACAGAAGAGCTCATCCGCAGGCTGAAACGTGTGCAGATAGCCGGGAGAAAGGCGGAAATATTCAAACCGGCTATAGATGTGCGCTATGATGTTAACGACATAGTATCGCACGACGCCCACAGGATACGCTCTACCCCCGTAGATAATTACTACAATATACTGCTGCTGGCGTCTGACGTGGACGTAGTAGGCATTGATGAGGCCCAGTTCTTCGACACCGGGATAGTAGATGTGCTGGAGCAACTGATGCTGCGCGGTACACGTGTGATAGTAGCCGGGCTGGACATGGATTTTGCAGGTAAGCCCTTTGGGCCTATGCCCGCATTGCTGGCGCGGGCAGAGTATATAACCAAACTCCACGCCATATGTGTAAAGTGCGGAGATATTGCCAACTACTCTTACCGCAAAGCAAAGATCGATGACCAGGTGCTGCTGGGCGAAAAAGACGTTTACGAGCCCAGGTGCAGGAACTGCTATTACAACTAAGAAATTCCAAATAGCGAAACCAAATCCCAAACATTAAATAACAAATTTTAAGGCGCTGATCTCCGCCCTTACTCCCGATTTTGAATTTTGGATTTTAGATTTTGGATTTTTCAGGGTTCCAATCATTACTTTTGCGCTATGCGCCTGTTTTTTGCAATCATCATATCCTTATTGTTAAACCACAATACCTACGCACAACCCGATGGTAATATGGATAATGTGTGGCCGCTGGAACGCTGTGTGCAGTATGCCATAGACCATAACATTTCCATTAAGCAGGATTCGCTCAATGCCCGGCTTGCAAAATACACATTGAAGCAAAGCCAGCTATCCCAACTCCCTGTGCTGAGCGCAAACGGCAGTTATGGCCGAAGCCTTGGCCGCTCCATCAACCCCACTACCAATCAGTTTGTGGATGCTGATTACAATTTTGTGAGCGCATCCGGTAATGGCAACCTGCTGCTGTTCGGGTGGATGCAGGTACGCAATACTATTGAGAAAAACCGGTATAGCCTTGAGGCTTACCTTGCCGACCTTGACCAACTCAAGGACGATGTTTCCCTTAATGTAGCCAACAGCTTCCTTACCGTGCTGCTCGCACAAGGGCAAATAGAACTAAGCAAAAAACAAGTAGCTCTTTCGCAAGCACAGCTTGACCAGACAAAAGCATTTGCCGATGCTGGCCGTTTGCCTGAACTGAACGTGGCCCAACTGGAATCGCAACTCGCAAGTGACAGCTCTAACCTGATCAATGCAATTGCCAATTACAATGCGTCAGTACTGGACCTGAAATCTTTACTGAACCTTGATTTCGCTGTACCGTTCAGCATAAGGGTGCCTGATGTGGAAGTAGGAGAGCAAGTGGCAGTATCTAACATGCAGCCTGAAGAAATTTATCAGAAAGCGCGCAGCCATTTTGGTTCCATAAAAGGCAGTCAGTTACGGGTAACCTCGGCACAGAAAGGGCTGGCAGCATCCAAAGGGAATTTGTATCCGCAGCTCTCGCTGGGATACCAGGTAGGCACTAACTGGGCCAACAACTATCAAACGCTTTCGGGATATAAAACAGATACAACCACTACCAATGTTATTACGACAGGCAGCGGCTTTATCTCGCTTCCCGGTTCCCTTCCGGAGGTTAACTACACCCCGATATTGGCGGCCATTCCATTTGGCACCCAATTAAGCAATAACTTCCGCCAAACCGTATTCTTAAATCTCAATATCCCTATCCTCAATGGTTGGCAATCTCAGTACGCTGTTCGGCAGGCCAGGATAAACCTGGAAACGCAAGAACTTAACGAATACAATGCAGAGCTGACGTTGAAGCAAAATGTTTATAAAGCACATAACAATGCATTGAATTCTATCGAGAAATATTATGCCGCGAAACGGGCTGATGAAGCTGCAAAAAGGGCACTCGACTTCGCAACCAAGCGCTACAACCTGGGCCTTACAAGCACGGTGGACCTATTGGTAACGGAGAACCAGGAATTTACAACGGCAGCTAACCTAAACAGCGCAAAATACGATCTGATCTTCAAACTAAAAGTAATAGACTACTATCTTGGCAAGGAGTTAAAATTATAACCAATGGATGAACTCAGGGAAGTGCTGCTTAAAGCAGCAAAGGAAGCCGGGAAGATAATACTCCAGTACTTCGATGGTACATTTAAGATAGATCATAAAGAAGGCATCAACAACCTGGTAACTGAGGTAGATAAACTTGCCGAAGAAAAGATCATGCAGGTGATACGCGCCACTTTTCCCGCCCATAGCATCATCAGCGAGGAAGCAGGGGAAATGATCAAAGAATCAGATTACCAATGGATCATAGACCCTATAGACGGCACCGTGAACTTCGCGCATGGCGTGCCTATATGCTGCGTAAGCATAGGCGTGCTGCATAAGGATGAGATCATCCTGGGCGCGGTGTATAACCCGATGATGAATGAATTGTTTTTCGCCGAGAAAGGCAAGGGCGCTACCCTGAACGGGCAGCCGATAAGTGTGTCGAAAAAAAGTGAGTTCAAAAGGGCGTTCCTGGTCACTGGCTTCCCCTATAAGTGGCCAGATGGCGCGGAACATCCCATCAAGGTGTTTGAAATGCTGGTGCTGGAAGGCCTCCCGGTAAGGCGCCTGGGCTCGGCAGCTATAGACCTGTGCTGGGTTGCCTGCGGCCGCTTTGATGGCTTCTGGGAATACAACCTCCAGGCATGGGATGTAGCAGCGGGGTACCTGATCGTGAAAGAAGCCGGTGGCCGTGTCTCCGATTTTAAAGGAAATGACGCAAGCGTTTTTGAAAAGCAGACACTAGCCACTAACGGGCTTATTCACGAGGCGATACTGGAAATGATCATGAATAAAACGAGTGAACTTTCGTAAAATGGAATTGGGAATTTGTAATTAGGAATTTGGATTATTTCCGATAACTCGTGGGATGAAATTGGAATTTGTAATTAGGTCCCGATAACTATGGGGATGAATAATTTACTGTCAGCGCTTGGAAATAGTACCGGGCAAACATTCATACAGAAAACGATCTCAATCCCAAAATCCCAATTCCTAATTCCATAAAAAACAAAAAAATGGATACCACAAGAACAGAAATCGCATCTCTCGGTGAATTTGGCCTGATAGAGCACCTTACGAAAAATAATGAAACACGCAATGCCGGCACACTGCTTAGTGTGGGTGATGATGCCGCTGTTATAGATCAGTTCGGCAGGCAATCTGTTATCTCTACCGACCTGCTGCTGGAAGGCATACATTTCGACCTTATGTACACACCGCTGAAGCATTTGGGTTACAAAGCGGTGGCGGTGAATTTGTCAGATATATACGCTATGATGGCTACCCCCACTCATATTACACTGTCACTGGGTATCTCAAATAAGTTTTCCGTAGAGGCGCTGGATGAGTTTTATGAGGGCGTATATGCCGCCTGCGAGGAATTTGACGTGGACCTGATCGGCGGTGATACTACCAGCTCTAAAATAGGTTTTGTCATCAGTGTTACGGCTGTAGGCGAAGTAGCGCCGGATAAGTACGTGACGCGCAGCGGGGCAAAAGTAAATGACCTCATCTGCGTATCCGGCGACCTGGGCGCTGCCTACCTGGGCCTGCAACTGCTGGAACGCGAGAAAAAGATATTCCTCGAAAATCCAGGAATCCAGCCCGACCTGGAGAACCAAAAATATGCAGTGGGCAGGATGCTAAAACCAGCGCCGAGGGCAGATATAAAAGAATGGCTGGAAAAAGCAGGCATTACCCCTACTTCTATGATAGATGTGAGCGATGGCCTTAGCTCCGAACTCCTGCATATATGCACGGCCAGCGATACCGGCTGCATACTCTATGAAGAAAAAATACCCATACATGATGATGCCCGCAAGCTGGCAATGGAATTCCAGGTGGGTGCGGTGGCCTGTGCGCTTAGCGGTGGTGAAGACTACGAACTTCTCTTTACCATAAAGCAGGAAGACTACGAAAAAACGGCCCGTAACAACGACATCAGCATCATCGGGTATATCACAGAAAAAACAGAAGGGACAAACCTGCTGACAAAAGGAGGCAACAAACATAAGCTTACCGCGCAGGGCTGGAACGCATTCCACGGATAAGGCCACTGTAATCGAAAGTTAAAAACCGATTGGCCGCGCAGGGAAAATGTCTGAAAAACAGGAAAAAATACGCTTCTTTAGCCCCTGTTAAAGTATTTTTTTGTATTTTACGCTCAAATATTCATCGCATGAAGATTTGGAAAACAATACTGCTTACCGGCATCCTTTTCACTGCTGTTATATCTGCTATATTTTATACATCCTGTACGCAGGACGCTTGCAATAACGTGAATTGCCTTAACGGCGGTTCCTGCGGGAATGGCATATGCCGCTGCCCCACGGGTTATGAAGGCCCGCAATGCCAGACCTTGTCCACAGCCAGGTATATAGGCGGCTATGCAGGCTTTACTTCATGCAATAATACCCAGCAGGTGATAGACAGCGCCTTCATTACCGCAGGCGATGCGATCAATACGGTGAATGTAGTGATGAACAGCATCAGTCCAAAAGTATTGCAGGGCTATATTAACAATAATGCCAGCACTTACTCAATTGTTGTGACAAACAATGACAGCTCACTTAATGGGTCCACTTTCTACGAGCGCATCTTTACCATTACACTGCAAAGCGACAATAGCCTGTCTATTCACGAGTACGAAGAAAATATTTTCAACACTGTTTCGGGCCCGGATACGATCATCAATAAATGTACATTCATCGGGCAGAAATTTGACTAATCCGGATACTTACCGGGAACATGAGTACCAGGCTGACATCGCTCATGATTTTTATTTTTATAACGGGGGTTTGGGATCATGTCTATAAAAGTTGAAGCGCTTACCAAGGTTTACGAGACGCAAAAAGCGGTCAATAACATTTCTTTTGAACTGAAAAAAGGGGAGATAGTAGGATTCCTGGGGCCTAACGGAGCGGGCAAATCAACCACCATGAAGATTGTTACCGGCTACCTGCCCGCCACATCGGGCAAGGCCACTGTATGCGGTTTTGATGTACAGGAGCGCCCGATGGATGTGCGCAGGCGCCTGGGCTACCTGCCCGAAGCCAACCCGCTATACTTTGAAATGTATGTGCGCGAATACCTTGAATTCTCCGCGGGCATCCACAAGCTGGGTAAAGACAGCAAAAAGCGTATAGAAGAAATGATAGCGGTCACCGGGCTTGGCAAGGAAGCGCATAAAAAAATAGGCGCCCTCTCCAAAGGCTACAAACAGCGTGTAGGGCTGGCACAAGCTATGCTGCACAACCCCGAAGTGCTGATACTGGATGAGCCTACATCCGGCCTCGACCCAAACCAGATAGTGGAAATACGTGACCTGATAAAAAATATAGGCAGTGAGAAAACCGTGCTGCTTTCTACCCACATCATGCAGGAAGTGCAGGCTATGTGCAGCCGCGTTATCATCATCAACAACGGCAGCATAGTGGCAGACGACTCTATAGAGCATCTGCAGCAGGTAAATACCAAGCAGGATGTGCTGGTGGTTGCCTTTGAGAAAGATATAGATGCCGCACTTCTTTCTGAACTAAAAAACCTGGATCGCTTCGAAAATATAGCTGCTAACAAATGGATGCTCGTCACCAATGATCCCGAAGGACTGAGAAGGGAAGTAATGCAGTGGGCCGTGAAGCACGACATCAATATCAGTTCGCTGCAAGCGCAGACGCAAAGCCTGGAAGATGTATTCCGCAAACTGACAAATACAGCATCAAATTAGTAAGATCGGGGCGCGTGATAGAAGCGTGCAATTTGTCTAACATCCAAAGAATGCATCCGGTAACATATTTTTTATATTTTCGTAAAAACCAGCAACATGAAAAAGACAACTTTACTTTTGGCCTGTATATGCTTTGTAAGTATAGGTGCGCGGGCTATCGCACAGGATGCAGATGCTATGAAGAAGTGGATGGACTATATGACGCCGGGCGATATGCACAAAGTGCTTGCCGCATCCAACGGCAAGTGGATGGAAGAAGTAACGATGTGGATGGATCCCGGTCAGACGCCAATGAAAAGCAAATCTACCGCAGAGTATAAAATGATACTGGGTGGCCGCTACCAGCAAGCAAACATAACCGGCTCTTTTAACGGTATGCCATTTGAGGCAGAGTCTATAATGGGCTACGACAATATGAAGAAAGTGTTTACCTGTTCATGGGTGGATAATATGGGCACAGGTATAATGAACATGATGGGCCCGTACGATGCTGCTACAAAGACCATCATACTTATAGGCACAGAGATGGACCCAATGACCGGAAAGGAAATGAAAATGCGCGAGACCATTAAAATGGTAGATGATAATACGCAGATAACAGAGATGTATAACTTGACCGACGGAAAGGAAGTGAAAAATATGGAAATAAAAATGAAGCGTATGTGATCGCTCACTCACCGATAATAAATACGAAAGCCCGCTCACGCGGGCTTTTCTGTACAAAAATTTTCACTGCTGTTTACCTGGAACCAGAATCGCGCTTAGACTGGTATTCCGCAACCCTCTTCTCTTCCTGTTCTTCTTCCTTCGCCTGCTCGGAATCGTAAGCACGGATGATCTGCTTCACCAGCCTGTGGCGCACTACGTCCGCTTCATCCAGTTTTATCTGGGCTATGCCCTCTATGTTTTGCAATATTTTGGTCGCCTTTATCAACCCTGATTTCTGGTTCTTAGGCAGGTCTATCTGTGTAAGGTCGCCGGTGATGATAGCTTTTGCAGATGATCCTATACGGGTGAGGAACATTTTCAACTGCAGGTCGGTAGAGTTTTGCGCCTCATCAAGAATAATGAATGCATTATCCAGCGTACGGCCACGCATATATGCCAGCGGCGCTATTTCTATGATGCGGTTGGCCATATAATAATTCAGCTTATCGCTGGGTATCATGTCATCAAGGGCATCATAAAGCGGGCGCAGGTAGGGATCTATCTTTTCTTTCAGGTCGCCGGGCAGGAAACCAAGACTCTCTCCTGCTTCCACAGCCGGGCGTGTGAGGATTATTTTCCGTACAGCTTTGTTCTTCAGCGCACGCACAGCCAGCGCCACAGCAGTATATGTTTTACCCGTACCTGCCGGGCCTATGGCAAAGATGATGTCATTTTTTTCTGATGCCTGCGCCATCAGCTTCTGGTTTTGCGTTTTAGCACGCACTACCCTGCCGTTAGGGCCGAAAACAAGGATGTCGTTATTAGCAGGGTCTTCGTTGCCCGTGTCGCCCTGCTCTTCATCACCCAGTATCTTAGAAAAGTAGTTCTCGGATAAGTGCCCGTTTCGCTCCAGGTATTGTATTACCTGCCCTATCTTGGCCTGGGCTGCGGCCACCTCATCGGGCTGGCCGGATATCTTTATCTGTGTGCCCCTCGATAACAGCTTCAGCAGTGGAAACCTGCGTTTTAGTATCTCGAATTTGCTGTTATTGACGCCGAAAAATTCTATCGGATTTACTGTCTCCAGGTTAATGATCGCTTCTGTCAATGTGCTTCGTTTTTGAGGTTCACAAATAAAACTACAAATTCCCTGCCAATACCTGTATTAAGACCAAGTTAAGTTTCGGCTGCGCAAAACCCAACGTAAAAATTCCAAATTCCATGTTCTTAATGAGCGTAGCCGAACTACAAATTCCAAGCCCTGATATGTCACAACAATCCAAATTCCACACCCCAATTCCAAATTCCTGAATACTAAATCCTGTAATCCTGTGCTTTAAATTCTTCCACTCGCTTTGCAATATTATTATCAGATAACGCAAGAATCCTCGCTGCCATTACTGCGGCATTCTTAGCACCCGCCTTGCCCACCGCCAGTGTACCCACCGGCAGCCCGGCTGGCATCTGCACGATGCTGTACAGCGCATCTATGCCGCCAGGCAAGCCGCCATCAAGCGGCACACCCAGCACTGGCAGCGATGTATAGGCGGCACAAACCCCTGGCAGTGCCGCTGCCATACCCGCAGCCGCAATTACCACACCATAGCCGTTGCCCTGTGCGTTTACAATTATCTCCCTTACTTTATCGGGATTCCGGTGGGCCGAAGCCACCACCATGTCGTTACTGATCTGGAACCAGGTGAGCCATTTGCTGCACTCCTGCATTATCGCTTCATCGGTCTGCGACCCCATTATTATTAATACCTTCATTTTTAGAATTGTTAAAAGCCTGTAGTGAAATTATAGCTATTGCAAATTACTTTTTCGGGAACTTATCCACCGGTTCTGAATATCTTTTTTTAGGCAAAAACGTTATCGCATTTTTGTGACGAAAATTACTGCAAGTATATAGGTTGGGATTTTTATACTTAATATTGTGATACTATCATGCTCACCCGGTCGAAAATATCCCTGGCTGCCATTGCTTTTTTTTTCGTTTACGTAATTTTCAATCTTTCTGACTGGGAAAAGAAAAACTTATTGGGATGGGACGAAGCAGGATATTACGTTTACCTGCCAGGGGCATTTATATATCATGACATCGACCAGTTCCGCTTTGCGCACCAAATAGTGCATAGTTATTATTATGACGACTCTGTCGTTTTTTATACAGGCGACGGCCCTCCGGGACATAAGTTGAACAAATATCCTTTAGGTACAAGCCTTTCCGAAATGCCATTTTTCCTGCTGGCACACTGGTATTGCAATGCCCATCCAAAAGAATTTCCACCAGATGGTTACAGCACACCCTATATGGCGGCAGTAATCTTTTCAGCTATTTTTTGGGTCTTTTCCGGACTTTTTATACTCCGGAAATTTTTATTAAGGTATTTTTCAGAAACAGCAACTGCACTTACGCTCCTGCTTCTTGCATTTGGCACCAACCTGTATTTCTACACTTTTTTCTCTGTGGGGATGTCTCATCCGTTCTCATTTGCGCTTTTCTGTTTTTTACTTTATGAAACTGAAAGATGGCATAGCCGTAAACGAGTGATAAACGCTATACTTGCCGGTCTTATCATGGGGTTTATTACCATCACCAGGCCCACTAATATTGTCATAGCGATGATACCTATTTGCTGGTCCTTTGCCAACGGCAAGATCGGAGACGGGCTTGCGTTTTACCGAAAACAAATACCGGCTATTGCACTTAGTTTAGTATGTTTTTTTTCCATTCTGATGCTGCAACTCAGTTACTGGAAATATGTAACCGGTCACTGGATATGCTATTCATACCAGAATGAAGGTTTTGACTTTGGCAGCCCTCACATTTGGGACGGTCTCTTCAGCTACCGGAAGGGCTGGTTTTTATATACACCGGTTGCCTTAGTGGGCACAATTGGTATCCTAGCACTTGCGTTAAAACAAAAAAAGCTGGCGACACTTGTTCTGGCATACCTTGTTGTAAATATTTATATTGTTTTTAGCTGGCAGACATGGTTTTATGGTGGCAGCTTTGGCTGCAGGGCTTTGATTGAAGCGATTGCGATTTTAGCAATCCCTTTGGCTGCACTTATCGAATGGATATTTTCAGGGAAAAAGCTGCTGGTAAATATACCCGTGCTTTTAGTATTCAGTTTTCTGATCGCCTTGAATGTTTTCCAGTCTTACCAGCTTTATCAAAACGTAACGCTATGGGATGGCACAAACAAAGCGTACTACTGGCGCTCATTCGGTAAACTGCACGTTACCGATGAAGACAGAAAACTGTTGAACCAGTAAAGAAATGGCTGTGCGGAACACCGGAGCACCTACTAAATTAAAAAGAACAAAAAACGTGCTAATGTCCCGGCACATACCTTTTTACTAAAATAACCGAAAACCTGGATGACAATGACATAATAAACGTATTCGTTTGGGATATGAGCAAAGGTGAATTGTATATCAATAACGTCTGCCTTGAATTGTACCAATAAAGCAGCGCACAAAAAACCTACTTGTCTTACCAAGATAATAAATACTTTTACCCACACTATTAATTCAGAATATGGTAAAAAAACAGCACACCCTAAATATTTCGCTGCTGGCCCTGATTATTCTTGAAAATTTATTTCTCTACATCTTTTTCAGGCACGGCATACTGGACCAGGGAGCGAATGCCATTGGATTGTTCCTTTCGTCTTTTTTGTTCGGAATATTGTTAATATGTAAATTTAATAACACCGTCGCGCTGGAAAACGATTCGATCCCCGCCAGGAAAAACTTGCTTTCTTACGTTATGGTACTGGCCGCCGTGACAATTATGATATGTCTCGGCATTCAGTTCAATACATTTTTTGCAACTCACCCGCTCGATCACAGCTATTCGGATATCATCCCGTGCATACAGATCGCCTGCCGCCGACTGCTGAACGGTGAATTTGCCTATAAAGTGATTACGGAATATGGCTACCCGCAGTGGCCAAATTACTTTCCTATGCACTGGATGCCCTACTCTATAGCAGAACTTCTGAAGATAGCCCCCCGATGGGTTACCTATGGAGCATGGTGTATTGTGGCTACATGCCTCTGTTTCAGGAGTACTAAGATCCCATCGAAAGTACTGCGCGCAATTACACCACTGATCATAGTTGCTTCGTTTTATTTTCTGCAGGACAACAACATTGGAATATTTGAGATTACTGTTGAAGTGCTGATTGCTGCGTACTATATGTTCCTGATGATCAGTTTAAATAAACGAAGTGGTATTTTGCAGGGGGTGGCCATTTCGTTCTGCTTATTATCCCGATTCAGTCTCGTACTGTGGCTGCCGCTTTTTTGTTTTATTTTATTCATTACTAATAACCGAAAACAACTTTACACCAGTATAATTACCGCGGTTATAGTGGTCATTTTACTGTATGTAATACCCTTCCTTAGCAAGGACTCGAACATATTCTTCCGGGGTTTTCAGTATTACGATACCGGCACACTTGCAGAATGGACGCATCTTGATAAAAAAGGCCAGCCTATTCATCTTTTTAGGGGTACCGGAATTGCGTACTATTTTTATAGTCACTTCCCGCGTCTGGACGTAATGGGGCGAATAAAACTGCTGCAAAAAACACAGTTGGTGATATCGCTATTCACAACCATAGCGCTGGGCACATGGTTTTGGTATAAAAAAGATAAGATAAACACCCGCGTATTTCTTATGTCTTCTTTCAAAATCTACCTTGCAGTCTTTTTGTTCCTCATACAGGTGCCTTATGAATACCTGATGTGTGTAGGTAATTTTATTTCGATAGCGATCTTTTGCGAGCAGGCCAGATACAAAACGATCCCGATAAAATAAATTAATTTAAGCTGAATCATGTAGCCCAAAATGAAGGACTTCAAACAATACTTCCCCGGCCTTTTATTGCTCGCTTTGTTTGTAGCTATCGGCCTCTTTAATTTCAAAGATTATGGTGTTGCGTGGGACGAACCGCTCGCCAGGGAGATCGGACTGGTTTATTACAACTATGAATTTAAGGGCGACCAAAAATTGGTTACCTACGAAGAACGGGAGCATGGGTCCGGCTTTGAATTGCCGCTGATCTATTTAGAAAAAATGCTGAACATTTCGGACAACAAAAGAGCTGTCTTCCAGATGAGGCACCTGGCGACTCATCTTTTTTTTCTTTTTAGTGCATTCTGCGGCTATCTTTTATTTTACAGTTTATTTCGCAGGCAATCGGTCGCGTGTCTCGGCTTTATGCTATTGGTGCTCTTCCCACGCATTTACGCACACTCTTTTTTTAATTCCAAGGATGTACCCTTTCTTTCTATGTTCCTGATATCATTAGCTGTGTGCCGGGTTGCGTTTACTACGAATAAAACACGATGGTACATCCTACTGGGCACAGTCACTGGCCTGGCATGCAGTATCAGGATAACCGGAATATTACTGCCTGCAGCCTATTCACTGATGTGCGGGGCTGATATCGTAAGTGCGTTTATAAATAAAAAAAGGCCTTTGCTCCTGGTAAAACAATTTTCTTTATTTCTGGCTTTTTTTTGTGCCTCGTTAATTCTGTTCTGGCCCACCCTTTGGAGCAGCCCGGTCCACAATTTCATTGAGTGCTACGGGCTGATGGCTCATTACGGACGTTGGGGTGGAGATGTCTTATTTAACGGCATATTGTATCCGGGCGTAAAGCTACCATGGCTGTATGCGCCGGAATGGTTTTGCATAACTATTCCGATTTTGTGGCTGCTTGCCGGATTTACTGGCATCATATGGACCTGGGTGTCCTTTATCAAAAAGCCACTTGAGGGTTTGCAAAACACAGACCTTCGGTTCTACTTATTGTGCACCGCTCTTTTTATACTTCCGGTGGCGATGATCATAATACTGCATTCGTTGGTGTACGATGACTGGCGCCACCTCTATTTTATCTATGCCCCTTTCGTTGTTTTAGTCCTGTTCACGATCAACAAACTGTCAGTTGGGAAAATGCGGTGGCCAATGGCGGCTATTTGTCTGTTGCAGGTAAGTGCACTGAGTTTTTTTATGATCAAGAACCACCCCTTCCAGTCCGTTTATATGAATGAGTTTGTTTCACGCGACAAAGAATATATCCGCAAACATTTCGAAATGGAGTACTGGGCCTGCGGCCAAAAACAGGCCATCGACTATATACTTGCGCACGACCACGCAGATAAAATAAAAGTAGCTGTGTCCACGCAGCTTGACAATAATATTATAACATTGCCAGAGCACGACCGTGAACGCATACTAAGAGTGGAGAGCCCGCGTGACGCAGATTATTTTGTCACCTCATTCCGTACTCACCCGGACGATTACGAATACCAAAACATATTTTATAACGTCACTGTCCTGAATAGCTCCATATTGCGGGTATATAAATTGCACTAGCTGCACTGGCGCTACTAGCAATTCTTATACTTCCAATGCCGGCTCTTGCCCTCTGCAATCCACTCAATAGCCTGTGTAAGCCGCTTCTCGCGGGTTGCATCCGTCTTTGCCTCTTCAAACCATTCTATGTATTCCTTACGGTTAGAGTAGCTAAAATCATTGAATACCTTCTCGGCCGGCTTATTTTTCTTTAATTCCTTCTGGAGATAGTCTGGCGTCTGGAGTTCGTTTTTATCCTTTGCTGTGGGCTTTGGGCGGGCTATTTTCACACCCTGCTCATTCAGCTTCATCGCGGCTTTGATATACTTTTTAAGTATGGCGTCCTTGGGTAGATCCTTCAGGCTGTATAATTTGTTCAGGTGTCCCATGCCATCTTTTTCTTCACGCAGGTTCAGTATCTGGTCGGTATCGTCCATAATAGACGCCTTCCAGAAACCGAACGCGCAATGCTGCTTGAATGCTGCCATATTACACATCATAGCTCCGTGATACATAAAACATGGAAAGCTCCATTTCCAGGTTTCTTCCACATCGGGGCAGGCAGTATGAATCAGCTCCCTTAAGTGCTCCAGTATCGGCTTCGCAAAATCTGCCGATTTCTCTATGTATGCGTCTATGCGCGGGTCGTGTTGTGCCATTTGAAACAGATTATTCTTTCGCAAAAATAAAATACCGATTCCATCCTGCAAACCCTTACTTCACAATGATCACTTTATCTTCCTTGGTCACCATTTTTCCAACAGGTACGATAAAAGCCCCCAACTCATGTTTTGTCAGTGATGCGATCACCTCACTTTCCGAGCCTTTATCCACCGCTATGAGCAGCCCCCCATTTGTCTGCGGGTCCGGCAGCAAGCTGAATGCTTCCATCACATCAACTCCTGCTGCAAAAGATATTTTACTGTTATAAGCATTCCAGTTGCGGTAAGTGGCATCAGGCACTATTCGCTGCGCCAGGTATTCTTTCACGCCTTCCATTACCGGTAACTGTGAATAGTACAGCTCAGCCGATAACCCAGCCCCCTCTGCCATTTCTATCAAATGCCCTGCCAACCCAAAGCCAGTCACATCCGTCATAGCATGTACTCCCGGCATTTTCCCCAGCGCTTCACCAACCTTATTTAATTGCGTCATTTGAGCGGTAAGCACTGCATTATGCTCATCCTTCAGCACACCTCTTTTCTGCGCAGTAGAAAGGATACCCGTCCCCAGGGGCTTGGTAAGAAAAAGCAGGTCCCCTTCTTTTGCTGTGCTATTCTTTTTCAAGTCAGCGATCGCACACATACCATTCACCGCCAGCCCGAAGAATGGCTCCGTGCTATCTATGCTGTGCCCACCCGCCAGAGGTATGCCAGCCTCAGAGCAAACTGCCCGCGCCCCTTCCAGCACTTGCTGCGCCAGCGCGGGTGATAACTTTTCTACCGGCCACCCAAGTATTGCTATCGCCATTATTGGCCGGCCGCCCATTGCATAAACATCACTGATCGCATTTGCTGCAGCTATCCGCCCGAAATCATACGCATCATCCACTATAGGCATGAAGAAGTCGGTAGTGGATATGAGCGCCATACCATTGCCCATATCATATGCCGCAGCATCGTCGTTTGTATTATTGCCCACCAGCAGATTCCCGTTAAACGGCTGCGGAGCGCTCGTTTTTAATATCTCCTCCAGCACGGCAGGGGCTATCTTGCACCCGCAGCCGGCGCCGCGAGAATATTCAGTTAGTTTTATTTTGATACTATCCGATTCCATCAAATTATTTTTCTGCATTGATCAAATTCCGGCTGTTCTCCAAAGCATCCACTGTAGCACAAATTATCTCCACCATTTTAAACTTCCCGGTTGTTGAAATTACAGGAATACTGTTTTCACTTTCAGGAATTACCGGTGGTTTTCTCCGGCCTTCAATATCCTTCGCATAAAATTTATCGTAGTAGCAAAGCAATATCCGGAAAGCGTCCTGGTAGTTTCCTTCTTTCAAAAAATCGATTGAGTCCTTTGTTTCCTTCCCGCCCAGCCGCTTCTGTATCCGCAAAATACAGTTTACCAGGTGCTGCTTATCAAACTGCCCATACTCCGCTGTGATATGATCAAGCCGTGCTTCAAAAGGCACATCTAAAAAATACAAAGGCACGCGCCTCATGGCCTCCCATATTGCACCTGGAATGTTCACAGCACCTATCCTTCGGCTTTCATCCTCCAGCCATATATCACCTTCAGGTGATGCGTCATATATCTTATGCAACTTCGCTGCCAGCTCATTTTCAAACATTTCCTGCGTGGGCTGCGGCGTTTCGCCAAGTGCGCCAAATGCAGAGCCCTTATGGTGGGCAATACCTTCCAGGTCTATCATGGCACTGCCTTTTTTCGCAAGTTCTTTTAGGGTCTCTGTCTTACCGCTGCCGGTATAGCCCCCAAGTATTTTAAACTTATAGGGCTGTTCAAACTGCCGTAACACCCAGTTGCGATAGGCCTTATACCCGCCGTCTAGTGTATAAACCTTAAGGCCATACAGATCCAGCAACCACGCCACCCCGGCACTGCGCATACCCCCGCGCCAGCAATGTACAAGTATTACATGGCCATGATCCTCTTCATTTTTTGAAGGTAAATTTGTTAACGATTTGTGATTTGATATGATTTTTTCGGCATCCTCTACCATATTTTTCATTTTCACACCGAAAAAATCCAGCCCGGCTTTTATCGCATCTTCCCTACCCTGCTGTTTATATAAAGTGCCTACAATTTTTCGTTCTTCATCCGAAAACAGCGGCAAGCTGTACGCACCCGGAATATGCGCGTGGCCATACTCTCCAGGGCTTCTCACATCAGCAACGGGCCATTTTTTTGCCAGCTTCAGAAATGCCTCGATACCTAATTTTTCTACCATTTATTTACTCTTTTCAAACATTATATTAAATAAATAATAGAACTAATAAACAAATATTCAAAATTATTTCGTTAATTAGTTGTGAATGTCGAAAAATATCATTTACCTTTACATTAGCAAAACGACAACAAACCAATAACTAACAAACAACAAATTCAAAAAACGTGCCAAAAATTAAAAACCTAAAATAAAATCTTAAACAAATCATTTCACACCCCTAAAAACAAACGTTATGATAACAATTGCACTCATTACCCGGATGGTCATTCTTTACAATAAGAAGAGACAGACAAAAGCCGCAAAACTTGTTCCTGTACGCGCTACTTATAACACACAAACGATTCATTAACCGTATTAAAAAAACATGCTATGCTAACAATTTTATTAATTACCCGCTTTGTAGTATTGTACGTAAAGAAAAGGCAAACTACGGTTGCCACTAAGCTGACGCCAAGTGCCATTCGCGCATAATATTCAACTGATTGTTTAACCTATAAAATGACATATCATAACTATATGTAAGTATTCTTATTGGAAACACAACTTAACCGCACTGGCCTCCAGGCGGTATTTTTTATTTTAGGCACGTATTCTATATGGCTTGCGATGGGAATTCCCCTTTAGCGAAGTCCCGATGGCTATCGGGATGAGTAGCCGAAGGGGGATAGGGGGATGTTCGGCTCGCGCACATCACGCTACTCACTCCACCTCACCCTCCCCTTCGGGGTTCGTGCTAGTGAAGGAGCACAGCTCGCAGGGAGAAGCTCCTACTCCCGCATCATCTCTTCTATCACCGCCGCAATGTCCTCCGCGTTCGGCTTCGAAAAATAATCCCCATCCGTAGCATATGCAGGCCGGTGCGCCTGTGCCGTTATCGTTCTCGGCGCCACATCCAGCCACCTGAACCCACCCTGCTGCTCCATCACCTGCTGAAACATATAGGCGCTAGCCCCACCCGGTACGTCTTCGTCTATAAAGACAATACGATTGGTCTTTTTTAGCGACTCAACAATAACATGATTAATATCAAACGGCAGCAAGGTCCTTACATCTATCACCTCGCAACTTATCCCCTCAGGCGCTAAGTAAGTATTTATTGCATCATCTATCACCCTTAAGGTAGAGCCATAGGAAACAATAGTAACATCCGTTCCCTCTCTTACGATTTCCGGCACTCCAAAGGGCACCGTGAATGTATCCAGGTTATCCGGCAGTTTTTCTTTCAGGCGGTAGCCGTTGAGGCATTCTATCACAAGCCCCGGCTCGTCGCTTTTCAACAGCGTATTATACATACCCGCAGCCTGCACCATATTCCTCGGCACACACACATAGATCCCGCGCAGCGCATTTACGATCATCCCCATTGGCGACCCGCTATGCCACACCCCCTCCAGCCTGTGTCCCCTCGTCCGCACGATCAGCGGGCACTTCTGTCCGCCACGCGTGCGGTATTGCAGCGTTGCCACATCATCGCTAAGCGGCTGCAGTCCATATAGCAGGTAATCCAGGTATTGTATCTCCGCTATCGGCCGCAAGCCACGCATAGCCAGGCCTATACCCTGCCCCATTATCGATGCCTCGCGAATACCAGTATCCGTAATGCGCAGTGCCCCATACTTTTCCTGCAGTCCTGCAAACCCCTGGTTCACATCGCCTATCTTGCCCAGGTCCTCGCCAAACGCCACCACAGCAGGGTTGCTGGCAAAGATCATGTCGAAATATTTATTGAGTATCTCATAACCATTCAGCACTGCCGCATCTGTATCATACTGTGCCGGCACCTCTGCCACTTTCATAGCGCTATACCTCGACTCCGAATGTAAATGCGAAGAGAATTTTTCTTTGTTATCTGCTTTTATATAATCGTAAAACCCACGCAGCGCCCTTGTCGCCTCACCACCCTGCGGGCACAGGCGCAGCACCTTGCTCACAGTCATCATCACATCCTTCCTTATCGGCTCCTTTAGGCCATTCAGTTCCTGCACCATAGCCGCTATGGCTGTGCCATTTGCGCCTGCTTCATACACTGCCTGGTTGCAAAGTTGCGTTGCCTGCACTATCTGCTCCTTTATCGGCACCAAGAAGTTTTCCCAGGCCCTTTGCTTGGCGCTGCGTGCCTCCTGCTTGGCATCTTCTTCTATGGCCGTAATTTCTTCTTCCGTTGCTATTTTATTGTCCAGCACAAACTCCCGCATCTTGGCTATGCAGTCCCATTCCTTCTCCCACTCCAGCCGCTCCTTGCTCTTGTACCGCTCATGCGATCCCGATGTAGAGTGCCCCTGTGGCTGCGTCATTTCCTGCACATGAAATATGGCAGGCACCTGCGTTTCGCGCACGCGCGCTATACCCTGCTGTATAGTATCTACTAGGCTTGCATAGTCCCAGCCCTTCACGGTGTAAATGTTTATCCCGCCCTTGCGGTCATCCCACTGCATACCCGCAAGCGCATCCGATATGGAGTTCTTAGTGGTCTGGTACTTGCGCGGCACAGATATTCCATAACCATCGTCCCATACAAATATCGCCAGCGGCACCTGCAGCACACCCGCCGCATTCACGCTCTCCCAAAACAATCCTTCCGATGTAGAAGCATCCCCTATCGTGCAAAAAACAACCTCATTTCCTTTGTCGGTAAATTTCTCGAAACCCGTATGCAGGCTCTCTATATTGCGATACAGCTTGGAGGCATAAGCAAGGCCCAGGGCACGCACCATCTGCCCCGCCGTTGGCGATATGTCGCTGCTCGACTGCGGGCCCGATGTCAGGTCTTTCCATTCACCACTATCATCCAGCCAGCGCGTGCTGTAGTGCCCGTTCATCATTCGCCCTGCCGATGATGGCTCGTTCTCCGTGCTCATATCGGCATATAGCTGCGCGAAGAATTTTTGTATATCGCTCATCCCTGTGGCAAACATCAGCGTCTGGTCACGGTAGTAACCGCTGCGTATATCCCCCGGCTTAAAACACTTGGCAGCCGCCAGTTGCGCCAGTTCCTTACCATCCCCAAAGATGCCAAACTTAGCCTTGCCCGTCAGCACCTCGCGGCGGCCTATAAGGCTCGCTTCCCGGCTCGCCACCACTATCCGGTAATCATCCAGCACCCCCTCTTTAAACTCATCAAACGATAACCTCGCAGACTTAGAACTATTGGCTGTTAATGGCATACTCTTCGGTTTTTTTACGTACATAGATCACACATTTCACCGCTTTCATCCGCCGTATTCTCTACGAACGTAGAAGCATATATCAGGTAATATACAAAGATAGTTTTAAGATGGGAAATTGGGAAAAAGAAGGTTGTTGTCCGAGCGATGGGAATGCTATTATCCGTCAACCTAATCCACACCAGAGCGCACCCATAAATACCAAACTTCCTCACCCACAAGGAAAATCAATAATTCTTGTATTATATTTGACAATCATGATTGTAAAATATGGAGATATCGAAATGATGTATGAATAAAATCCTAGTTGATACCTGCGTTTGGCTTGATTTAGCAAAAGATCATGAGCAACATTTGCTGTTAAATGTACTGGAGGAATTAATTCAAAGGAAAGAACTTTCTTTATTAGTTCCTGTAATTTTAATTGACGAATTTCAGAGGAATAAAATTCGAGTTGTTCAGGATATTGGTAAAAGCTTGTCTGGTAATTTCAAAAGAGTAAAGGATGCCGTTTCACATCACGGCGACCCTAAAAAGAAGCAAGTTGTTTTAGATCAACTCAATGATATTGATTATAAAATTCCATTTTTAGGTGAGTCAGCTGAAGCAATTGTTTCTAGAATTGAAAAGCTGTTAACTACTGCTGAAATTATAGAAATATCAAACGATGTTAAATTAAGAGCAGCGGATAGAGCAATTGAAAAGAAAGCGCCCTTTCATCGTTCTAAGAATAGCATGAACGATGCTATTCTTATTGAGACGTATTGGGACTGCGTCCAAAATAAGAATTCAGTTGGCAATAGGTTCTTGTTCGTAACTCACAATACAAAAGATTTCAGCAACTCGGAAGGTAATGATAAAGCACCTCATGGAGATTTTGTAGATTACTTTTCCAAAAGAAAAATCTGAATATTTCATCAAACTATCAGAAGCAATCCATAAAGTTAATCCTGACTTAGTATCGGAAAACATGATCGATAGAGAATGGGTTGAAGAACCAAGGAGTCTATCTGAAATCATGGACGCAGAAAATGAATTGTTTGACAAAGTATGGTATAATAGGCATCAAAATTGGCTGTATGAAATAGAAACCGGCAAGCAAAAAATAGTCAACGTCAAAGAATACAAACGTGAACCTTCGAATTGGGTAACGCCAACGCACGTATACAACGCGGCAAGAAAAGCTGCCGAAAAAGTTGAAAAAAAATATGGCTCGGAAAACCTCGGCCCTTGGGATGATTTTGAATGGGGCATGTTGAACGGCAAATTATCGGCTTTAAGATGGGTAACTGGTAGTGAATGGGATTTTCTAGATACTTAATTCCCTAGTTGGACGTGGTGTTCGATAAATAAAAACATAAACGAAACCGTTGGGCGTACGTTTCCGACTACGGCCCTGCGGAACGCAATCTTCAGATTGCAGAGTGCCAGAGCTGAAACTTTGCAGGAATGGAATCACACCCGCTTATCCCGTTCGGAAGCAACAACTCTATGGATATTCCAAAACCATCATTATATTAGTACCCATACGCAAATAATACCTGTAAACTTATGAAGCAGCTATCGCTTGTTTTGCTATGTGTGGCAGTAATGATCACTGCATGCCACCACTCATCCAGCAACCATATAAGTTATAACCCACTTGCGGACAGCACCTGGGTACTGAGCCCGGTGCCGGCCACAGCGCCGCACATGATGCTGATAGAAGAATTCAGCGGGCAGGGTTGTGCGCAGGTACCCTATGATGATATTACGCTGGATAGCGTAGAGCGCAATGGATTTGCAACTACCATAGCCTATTACATAACCGGCTTTGTAACAACATTGCCACCCGCAGGCGCCGCTTACGACCTCAGAACCACCGCAGGCTCATTGATAGCCAACAGCAGTATATTCTCCGGAGTATCTGCTATACCCAGTGCCGGCATAGATCGCACGCCATTCGGCGGTGGTAGCAATGCCGTTGGATTTGGTGAGTGGGAAATAGCATTAGCAGTAAGGCATTCGTATGCTGTAGATTCTCTCAACCTTGATGTGGCCAGCAGCTACAACGCCGGCACACGCATAGCCACCATCACCGCTACCGTTACGTATACCCTGCCCATGACCACCCAGCAAAACCTATCCATAGCGGTGGTGACAGATAGTATCGTAGATCTCCAGCAGGATATTAACGGCTATATTGACACCTCATATATTTCAAACAATGTGTTTATTAGCATGGTCACCCCAATACCACTGGGCGATACCATACTCAGCACCATACCCGCGAAAGAAGCAGGCCGCGTGCAGCGCAAAAGATATACATATACCCTACCTGCCAGTTTTGCAAAGGGCACAATAAACCCCGCCAACTGCCGCGTAGTAGCCTTCGTACATGCACCCGGCATAGACAGCGACTATCATGTGCTGCAGGCCGCACAGACAAAGCTGGCACCATAAAAGACGATTTCCATTCGCCCCAGTTGAGCGTAGTGTTCTATAATAAAAAAACGTAACAGTCGGGCGTACGCCTCCGACCACGCCCCAGCGGCGCACTACCGATAGCTATCGGTATCACATTGCCATTGCCTCAAATGATCAGTTTGTGAAGTAATCTATACCCGTCATCCATGGTGGAGCGTAGAAATACCAGATTGGTCCATATGCCCCCGAGATATTCTGATAAGACAGGCTAATAGTAGCGGTATCGTTGGTGAGGTAGTAATGGAAACAAAAATCATTTGCTGTCTGGCTGTCTGGTTGCCGATAAACCTTTAAATAAAGCCTTCTTTTAAAAGTGCCGGTGGTATCGCCGTTTACCACAAATATTGAATCTGCTATAGCGGTATCTACCGCCGAAAAATAGCATTGAAATTTTAGTGAATCGCCATAATAATAAGTGTGGCAATATTCAGTGACGCTATAGTCTGAATGAACTACTATGGTGTCATTATAAAAAGTACCAGTCCAGTATTTTTTCTCAAACTGGAACCCGATGCTATCCCAGATCTGTTGAAAAGTGAAATGAGTATAGGCTTGCGGATTGGGTATTGTATTGCTTGTTTTCTTACATCCTAAAACAGAAAAAAACAGGCAGCATATTATCAGGTTTCGCATGAGCATGCTCAAATATAGTTAAGATACCCAGGTTCCGGAAAGACTTTATTTATAGTCTCCGCTACCTGTCTGTAGCTGGGTATATTCTACCACTCGCTCAATGCTGAAAATTCTTCAATTCCACAAACTCCGGTTCAGACTACCTGTTCGCCAGCCCACGCGCACGGTACAATTCCAGTTCCCGCATGGTTGACTCGGGGATCTTGAACCATTTCTTCATACCATAGGTGTGGTCAGAAACAATTTCATTGCCATAGAGGTTGTAATACGTAGCATCCATCACGCAGTACTCCTGTGTCTTGCAGTCTATCATCAGCCGGCGCCGGTAATAGCCTACTTTTTCAAAACCATCTACATCCTGGTTGCGGCTCGCCCGTGTATTAATTATCTGTAGCCGGAAATCCGCCAGCATGCCGTCAATAGGCTTCACACGTTCCAGCACCTCTGTCAATCCGCCCGGTCTCTTTATGGTAGATATCACGTGAAATTCTGCGTACCTGTCTATACCGGTACCTAAAAAACCCTGGGCAGCGCAATTGCTGAAAACTGCCAGTGCTATCAATATGGAGCACATACTCCTTGCAGGTAAAGTTTTCATAGTTTTTTGCGTAAGAATACTCTGGTAATTATTCTCAACAACAGCTACTATAAAAAAACTTTGCCTTCCCCGTTAGTACCCATGTTAAAATGCCTTGCCCGTATGTGCTTCAGCATTGCTGCTAAACAAAGAGAACAAAAGGAAATTGATTTTAAACACGGTATATGTTACGCCCGCCTTACAATTCACCTTATCATTAACCAAAGAACAACTTCTTTCGCCTGCCTTCCTGGTTCTGCTGCACATAACTTGTATCCATCTCGCCCCCAGGCATTTACCGCCAAAAATTTTTACATCATATCCCGCCTGCGTCACATCACAGTGCGAAAAACGCACTACCATAAAACTTCATTTTTTATCTCCCGTTTTTCCTTCGGACCTTTACGCCAAAAAGCAAAAAGATAGTCTTCTTCTTTAAGCATAAATGCATTGCGAACTTTGCGATTTTCTTTGCTCCCGATAGCTATCGGGATTGCGTGAATTTTTTGTAGGCACATGGAAAAATTGCACAAGCAGCATGGGTAATTTTGGGGCACGAAATGTGACATCCCGATTGTTTCGGAGAGACATTCGTTTGCTGGAAACTGCAGCCCGCTATCTGCAATCTGCCATCTGCAATTGCCAACTGAAATGCCCCACCCTGTGGTATAATGGGAAATGATAAATATTTTTAATAATATCGGCAAAACTGGCTACAGCAGAGGACCACACAGCATTTTACTCAAAACCAAAATGCCCCACATAAACCCCGAAAAAATATAAAAACAATGGGGCACCGGCTCTTATCGCGGAAAAGTAAGGATAAAACAGTAAATCAGTTAATCACGGTTAACCTGAGGTTCAGACAACCTTCCTCACCAGCAGCTTCAGTTCCGCATACCCAAATCGGAGTATGTCCGGCAGCGGGGGCACCTTCAGGTACCTGTTCAGCTTCATCTTCCCGAAGATAATGCCCGACGACATAACGAGGAATGAAGCAAATGCCACAGCATACAGGCTCCTGAAAATGGTAAGCCCCACAAGGTCGCCCGCCACATCAAAGGCCAGCATAACGAGCACTTTGTATAAGTTGTATATGGGCTTGTGGATAATATCCAGCGTCACGCCTATGAACCGGTCGAGGGGATAAGACAGGGCCAGTACCATCAGCAACCGGAAGATGTTGGCAGCCTCCGTGTTCACATATTTTCCGCCGCCTATCACGTGTATGATGAGGTCGGAGAAGATAACCGTAAACACCGTAAGCGGTATGAAGGCTATGGTCAGCATGCCGGTGTATTTCTTAAAGATGTGGATGGTGTGATGGATATTGTCATTATTATACGCTATTGCCATGCCCGACATGCCGGTGCTTACAAAACTGCGCAGTATGAACTCCACCAGCTCCATCAGCTTCAGCGGCACGGTATAGATAGCCAGCGCAGCCGGGCCCAGTATAGAGGTGATAATGAATGAGTCGGCGCTGCTGAACAGCCGGGAAGCAACCGTAGAGCCCAGGCTGTACTTGCCAAAATGCACCAGCTCCATAACGCACGCCCGAGACCGGCTGAAGAAGGTGCGAAACTTACCCAAACCCCACGCCAGCCCCACAACGCTAGCCAGGCAATTGGTAAGGAAGTTGCACCACAGCAGCGCATCCAGCGACATCTTTTTCAGCAATATCAGCGCCAGGATATAGAGGATCATGGAGCCGCTGTTGATGAGGCGCAGCCATATTATCCGGCCATACTTCTCCTCGGCCACCAGCACCCAAAAGATGAGGTTGAACGGCAGTGAGCTGATGAACGTGGGGCCAAACCACCGGATGGTGGTAGTAAGCTCTATGTTACGCCCATCGCCAATAAAGGGAATAAAAGGAAGCGTGGCCACGACCAATACAGCGGTCACCGCAATCGCCAGTAACCATACCGAGCCCAGCACTTCCCTGCCGCGCTCCGCCGATGTGCCCGCGTAAAACTTGATGGTAGCTGTACCAAGGAACCCATTGCGCACTGCGTCTCCAAGGTTGTAGATAACGGCAAAATAAAACCAGACACCGGTATCTGCCAGCGACAGCCATCGGGCATAAAGCATCATCAGCACAAACCCCAGCACCGCGATAACGCCGTTTCCCGCAAGGGACAGAAAATGCTTGTTATTGAGATCCGAAAGTTTGAGTCGCGCCATTAAGATTTGTTTCACCGCTTATTCGTCAATATCCGGCACAATAAGTGTTTCGCAAAAAAAGGTCTCTCGCAAAGACGCAAAGGCGCAGTTCCCGCATTTTGTTTTCAAGACCGCAAAGCGCGAGCAAATATGTTTCTGCCGATTGTTAAGGTCCAAACAGTTTCAGCATGTAAATTAATGAACTTTCCGAAGAGCAGAAAACGATTTGAACAATGAATACATAACCCTGATAATCTTGGATGTTCTATTCCATGTTTTCAATAATTCAGACTCGCACTTGGCGATCTTTAAAACCAAACGAAAGGCTTGCGAGCTTTGCGTCTTTGCGCGAAACCCTTTTAGCCTAGCTAGAGCCGTTGCTCATACAACCCTTACCCACTCCTTCGCGGCCTCGTCATAGCGCTTGATGACGCGCGCAGGATTGCCTGCAGCAATGGAGTAGGCAGGAATGTCTTTGGTAACAACGGAGCCCGCAGCCACTACACAGTGCTTACCTATGGTAACACCAGCGGTGATCACCACGTTGGCGGCTATCCAGCAATCGTCTTCTATCACAATGGGAGCGGTAGTTACCGGCTGACTGTGTATAGGTGTTGCCGGATCTTTGTATTCGTGGTTCAGGCCGCTGGCTACTACGTTCTGGGCCAGTATCACATTATTGCCTATTGTTACCGGGCCTATGATCACGTTGCCCATGCCCACCAGACTATGGTCACCAATGGCCACTGCGCCCACGCCGTTATTGACGGTAGAAAAGTCTTCGATAGTGGAGCCGGCACCGAGATGAAAGTTGTTGAAAGGCAACACATCCAGGCGCACATAACGCCTCACTTTTGCGCCCCTGCCACGGGTATGATAAAACCGGTTGAGCAGCAGCCGCACCCAGAGCCTTGGCCTCGCCTCCCCTTTGGGCACCAGCATACGGTGCACAAACTTTTTCAGGGCTGGATTACTTTTTACTGTTTGCGCAAGCGGCATAGCATGGTCCCGGATTAGTTATAATTTCAAAAAACCATCCAACTGCACAAACACTTCGTCTAATATACGCTTTACCTTGTCCACAAGCGCTTTCACGGAATCATGGTCTTCATGCCCGGATTTTAGCGCTTCGATCTCACGTATCGGCTTCTTTAACGAAGTGATTCCGAGGCCATCAATAGCTGACTTCATTTTATGGGCAGACCTCGATAGCTCTACGTATCTCCTGGCCTGCTCCGATATGATCATTTGCCGCAGCTCTGTCACCATCGACTCCAGGAAGGCGTTTATCATTTTCTTTATAAATGACGTATCGCCTTTGGCAAATTCATTAATAAAAGACAGGTCATACAGCAGACTGCTTTGCTCAATAAACTCCGCTTCTACTTCCACAGGGGCCTCTGCTGTTTGCTCTTCGCCTTCGCTGCGTCCCAACACTTTGCTGATTACCCTGAATAGCTTCTCTTCGGTATATGGTTTGGTAACGCACTCATTCATCCCCGCTTCCAGGTAATGCAACTGGTCCGTTTTCAAGGCATTAGCAGTAAGCGCGATGATAGGCACAGAAGCCTTGTCATTATTATCCAGCTTTCTTATTTTCTTTGTAGCAGTAATACCATCCATCTCCGGCATATGAATATCCATCAGCACCAGGTCAAACTCCGTTGATTTCGCTTTATCCAGCGCTTCCTTACCGTTGTTTACCATCGTTACCTCGCATCCCCACGACTCAAGAATGTATTGCACCAGGAACTGGTTCAATTCCCAGTCTTCCGCCACAAGTACCCTGGAGCCCTGGAGGGATTTGTAATCAGGGATAATACTGTTTTCTTTCTTGAGCATTCCCGCATTACCCTTCGCATACGGAATAAGAAAGGTAAAAGTAGTGCCTACGTTCACTGCACTTTTTACTGAAACGCTGCCACCGTGCATTTCTATCAGCTCTTTGCAAATGGAGAGCCCAAGCCCGGTGCCTCCGAATTTGCGCGAAGTATCAGTAGTAGCCTGCACGAACGGGTTAAAAATGTCCGATAGTTTCTCCGGTTTTATCCCGATCCCTGTGTCTGTTACTTCAAATTCCAGCGTTGTGGACTTGGTATCGTTGAAGTAATAATAAACGCTTACGTAAATGCCGCCTGAGTTCGTAAACTTCAGGGCATTGCTAAGCAGGTTGTTCAGTACCTGCCCCAGTCGCGATGGGTCGCCGATCACCACCAGGTCATCAGCCACATTGCTCTTGAACGACAAAGTAACATTCTTTTCTTCCGCCTTAAACTGGAAAGACTGCACGGTAGCCATTACTTTCTCCTCAAGTTTAAAAGGTATGTGCTCCAGGTCAAATTTGCCCGAAGCTATCTTCTCTATATCAAGGATGTCATTGACAATTGATAACAGGCTGTTAGCCGATGAGTTGATAAGGTTTGTGTACTTGGTCTGCTGCTCGTTCAGCGGAGTCTTTGACAGTAGATTTGCGATACCCAGCAGGCCGCTAAGCGGCGTTCTTATCTCATGGCTCATGTTCGCAAGGAAAAATTCCTTAGCCCTCGCGGCCTCTTCGGTGTTCTTCTTATTCTTGCGGAGCTCCTTTTCTATTTTTATACGCTCGGTGATATCTTGTGAGAAGCCTATGATATAAGGCTCTGTACCATCTTCCTCCACTTTAAAATTCTGGTATAATAAGAATGATTTTTTATCTGTCTTGCCGTTCACCCGGAATATACCTTTTGCACTGCCCTTTTCCCTCACTGCATCCATGTATTCGGTATTGAATATAGAAAGGTCATTCCTGGGAATGAAATCGGTTATCATCCTGCCTGTTAGCTCTTCTTTTGTAAATCCAAGTTTATCGCACAAAGCAGGGTTAATGGAAAGTAATTTACCCTGGAGATCGTGCGTAAAGATAAAAGCCTGGCTATAATTAAAAAGGTCTCTGTACCGCTTTTCATTAATTCTTAATTGGTGTTCCAACTGCTTTTGTTGCTCTGTATCGCCATGTGCCGTTGCAGACAAATCATGCTTAGCCAAATCGGATGAAGCAAGACTCTTTTTAACGGCTTCTTCAATTGACGGGGCATTAGCCCCCCCCTATAAAAAGCAGTTGGTTTTGCTGGTCCAGGAATTCGAACTTGCCGTGCAAACTATTGTTATTTGCGGCAAAATCAAGCGTTACATCCTGCCCTGCTAATTCCTTTAATGAATGGAAATCAGCATTTTTTATCCTGGGTGATTTCAGGCTGAAGTTATCGGCAAAAGGCGTCCCATATTCTATTTGCTGCAGTTTGGCGATAGATTTTCCACAAGAAGCAATTTCAGAATCACAATTAATTAGCAGATAGAATGGAAAAATCCTGTTGAATTGTTCTGTTCCAAACGAGAATACGGGTTCGTGCATAATCAGCAATAAGTTATTTTCTACCTGCAAGATGCCCAGCACCATTAGATATTTCTGCCTGCAAGCAGTGCAAAAATACGCCAAATATGTATTCAATAATATATTTTTCATACAAAAAACGAATGGGGGCACAAAGCCCCCATTCGTTTTTAAAATGTGCATGCTATTATTTCTCGATAACAAAATGGAACACCTTGTTTTCAGTGCCACTATGTACCGTGAGCATATACATTCCATTTGCGAATGTATTGTCCAAAGATACTTTCTCACTGATCTTACCGCCATGCACCATAACCTTGTTGCTATAAATAACCTGGCCAAGCACATCGGTTACTTCCAGTGATACTTCTTCATCCTGCAGTGTGCCTAAAGAGCCCTTGATGGTGAATGTACCGTTGTTCGGGTTAGGAACAACTCTGATGTCAACCGGAAGTGCGCTTACTATCACCGGAGTAACGGTAGTGGATACATCGCCATCACCGCTAGTAACTGTGTGGGTGATGTTGGCCATACCCGGTGTTACACCGGTTACAGCGCCTGCGTTATCTACCGTAGCTACGTTGGTATTACTACTGTTCCAGGTGCCGCCGGCTACTTCATCAGCTATGTTCACAACTGTTCCTGTAAACACCGTGGTAGTGCCGCCAACCGTTGCGCCATGTGCCGGTGGTGCCGGAGTATGAACGGTGATCGGCTTGGTAGCCGTTGCAAAGCAACCGCTGCCGTAAGGTACAGAGTAACTAATAGTCACTGTGCCTGAAGTACCCACACCGGTTACATCTCCTGATGCATCAACGCTGCCAAGGGCTGAATTGCTGCTGCTCCAGGTACCGCCGCCTGTTAAATCAGACAAGGTGATCGTCATGCCATGACTTACATTGGTAGCACCGGTTATGCCAGATATGGTAACCAGCGCGTTCACGGTAACAGTGGCCGTTGTTGTGCAGGTGTTAGGTGCGGTAAAGATAATTGTAACCGTTCCGGGCGACACGCCATATACAACGCCGGCCGCGTTAACAGTAGCCGTTCCAACCGCACTTGAAGCCCACGAAGTGGTAGTCGTCATGTCGGAAAGTATGGTTGTATTGCCCACACCGCATACGGAGAGGTTTCCTAAGATAGGTGTTGGCAACGCCCTTACCGTTATAACACTGCTCTTGGCACATCCTGTAGCCAGGCCGTAAGTAATTGTGCTGGTACCAACCGTTGTTGAGGTAACATTAGTCACACTTCCGCTGGAACCAGGTGTCAATGTTACCCCACCGCTGTTTGTCCATGTACCGCCGGCTACGAGGTCACTCAGCGTAATAGATGTTCCGGAACAGAGGAAAGTCGCTCCAACTATACCCGACGGGTTAGGGTTAACTGTTACCACCACCGTTACGGGAACACCGCCTACAGTATAAGATATAGTAGCAGTTGCAGAAACAGAGCCTGTTGCTGCCGCTGTCACAATACCTGATGTACCTACAGTCGCAACCAAAGTGTTGCTGCTGTGCCAGGTACCACCCGGCGTAGCATCGGTCAACGCGGTGGTTGATCCCTGGCAGACACTCAGTGAGCCGGTAATATTTGCAATACCGGAAGCGGTAACCGTAACAACATAGGTTGCGTAAGCCGTGCCGCAGCCGTTGGTAACTGTGTAGCTGATCGTCACTGTACCAGCAGCTGCCCCTGTTACAAGGCCGCTGGCAGATACTGTTGCGTTTGAGTTGCTTGCAGTCCATGTACCGCCTGTTACACCATCTGTAAGCTGATCGGTAAGCCCTATAGTGATGGCCGCAGCCCCTGTGATCGTACCCGCGGTAAACGCATTAACGGTAACAGGAGTGGTGGTTATCGCAGTACCGCATCCGTTTGTCACCGTATAGGTGATGGTCGAAACACCGCCTGCTACACCGGTTACATTGCCTGAAGCATCTACACTGCCTATCGCTGTGTTACTGCTGCTCCATGTGCCACCCGTAACTGCATCTGTAAGCGCTAACACCGAACCCGCGCATATCGCGCCGGTGTTGCCGGTGATCATGCCCGCATTTGGTAATGGATTAACAGTGAGTATTGCAGTAGCGGCAACTGTACCGCATGAGTTGGTCACTGTGTATGAGATGGTGGTAGTACCTCCGCCAAGCGCACTTACTGTACCGTATGTATTAATTGTACCGGCAGCAGTATTTGTTGAGCTCCACACACCGCCTGTGGCTCCATCGCTGAACGTAACCGATGAACCTGCGCACACTGTACCCGAACCGGATATTGAGCCTGCGTTCGGAGCAGCATTTACAGTTACAGTGGTTGTAACTGAGCAACCTGAGCCGTATTCTGCATAAGTAATCGTTGCGGTACCGCCGGATCCGAATACACCGGTTAACGTACCATCCGCAGCAATTGAACCTATAGCTGCATTGCTGCTGCTCCAGGTACCGCCTGATGTTGCATCAGAAAGAACGATCGACGAGCCAGGGCAAACTGCCGAGTTGTTAGTAATTGGTGCAGTTGCCGCGTTCACAGTCACCACTGCTGTTATGGTACATGTATTAGCGATCGTATAAGTCACTGTTGTTGTTCCAGGCATAAGCGCAGAGGCTACTGCACCAGAATAGGTAATCGTTGCAACCGCTGTATTACCGCTGGTCCACGATACTGCACCTGATGTAGCATCAGTGAGGAAGGTAGAAGCACCAACACATACCGTCAGCATACCGCTGATCGGAGCAGGCTGTGGATTAACATTAATACTTGTAGTTACTGAACAACCTGCGGCCGATGTATAGGTTACCATTGCCGCGCCTGCAGATCCGCCTGTTACATGACCAGAACCATCCACCAAAATATTAAGGCTTGCTGTGCTCCATGAACCGCCGGACGTAGCATCGGTCAGTGCAACGGTAGAGTTAGCACATACAGATGAAGGGCCTGAGATGGCAGCGGTAGCAGGATTCACCGTAATGATAGCACTGGAGCTACAGCCGCTAGGAAGAGTATAGCTAATAGTTGCTGTACCTGCCCGAACACCAGTAACGGTACCATCTGTACCCACGGTAGCTGTTGAAGTGCTGCTGCTTGACCAAGCACCTCCGCCGACACCATCAGAATAAAGAGCGGTCAAGCCTACACATACAGATGGAGCACCTGAGACTGGCGGCGTACCTGAATTAACCGATACTATAGTTGTAGCCGTGCAGCCAGCGCCTGTTGCGTAAGTAATGGTAGCCGTACCAACGCTTGCACCGGAAACGAGACCAGTACTTGCATTTACGGTCACTGTGACATCTGCACTGCTCCAGAGGCCGCCAGTTGTCGCATCATTCAACATTGATGAACCACCAACACAAACAAATGATGCACCGGTGATGCCAGCAGGTATCGGAGCAACTGTAACTACAGTAGTTGCGAAAGCACTACCACAACTACTGGCCACACTATATGTGATACTTGATGTACCAGCACTCACGCCGGTCACATTACCAGACCCATCAACGGTTGCGTGAATTGTAGATGAGGTCCAACTGCCCCCGCTAACAGCATCTGTAAGCGCTATTACCGATCCAGCACATACAGGAACAGAACCTGCAATTGTACCGGCATCTGTCGATGCGTTCACGGTTACCACTGCGGTTGCCGCTGTTGCGCCACATGAATTAGTTCTCGTATAAGAAATTGTACTTGTACCCGGAGCCACACCTAAAACAACTCCAGATGTCGTACCCACTGTAGCCACGCCCATTGCTGTCGAGCTCCATACACCGCCTGAATACGGGTTGGTATATGTCGCTGTGGCGCCTGCACATACTACACCTGAACCGGAAATCGCACCAATAACAGGAAGTGAATTCACTGTTGCTATCACGGTAGCACTACAACCAGCACCGTATTCTGCATAAGTAATCGTTGCGGTACCTCCGGATACACCGGTTAACGTACCATCGGCACCTACTGAACCTATAGCTGTATTGCTGCTGCTCCAGGTACCGCCTGATGTTGCATCAAAAAGAACGATCGACGAACCAGGGCAAACAGCCGAGTTGTTACTAATTGGTGCAGTTGCCGCGTTCACAGTCACCACTGCTGTTATAGTACATGTATTAGCGATCGTATAAGTCACTGTTGTTGTTCCAATCATAAGCGCAGAAGCAACCGCACCAGAGTAGGTAATCGTTGCAACCGATGTATTACTGCTGGTCCATGATACCGCACCTGATGTAGCATCAGTGAGGAAGGTAGATCCGCCAACACATACCGTCAGCATACCGCTGATCGGCGCGGGCTGTGGATTAACATTAATACTTGTAGTTACTGAACAACCTGCTGCCGATGTATAGGTTACCATTGCTGCGCCTGCAGATCCGCCTGTTACATGACCAGAACCATCCACCGAAATATTAAGGCTTGCAGTGCCCCATGAGCCACCGGATGTAGCATCATTGAGTGCAATGGTAGAGTTAGCACATACAGATGTCGGGCCTGTGATAGCCGAAGGCGCCGGGCTTATTGTAATTGGCATTGTAGAAATGCAACCAGCTGCATTGTAACTGATCGTTACTGTACCTGCTGCGACACCTGTAACGGTGCCGTCTGTACCCACGGAACCAATTGCCGCATTGCTGCTAGACCATGTTCCGCCGCCTGTCGCGTCTGTAAAGAGAGACGACACACCAATACAAAGCGGGGACACACCGGTTATCGATGCCGCAGCCGTATTCACAGACATTACTGCTGTAGCCGTACAGCCAACAGCAGAAGTATAAGTAATGGTAGCTGTACCTGCGCTTTGGCCGGTAACCAGGCCTGTACCAGTACCAACTGATACTGTTACATCTGCACTGCTCCACAAACCACCAGGTGTCGCATCATACAGCGTTGTTGAGCCGCCAACACATACGAAGGAAGATCCAGTAATTGCTGCCGGCATCGCTGCAACAGTAACAACTGCTATTGCGCTGCAACTGCCCAATGTATAAGTGACCATAGCCGTTCCTGCCGACACGCCGGCTACATTACCGGAGCCGTCAACAGTACCGTGACCACCAGCCGCACTGGTCCACACACCGCCGCCGATGGCATCGCTAAGCGATACCGCAGCTCCGATACATACCGGTGTGTTGCCGGTGATAGCCGCAGGCGTTGCATTAACAGTAACATCTACAGTGATGCTTCCGCATCCTGGTAAGCTGTAACTGATCGTAGTAGTACCCGCGGTTACACCGCCAACCACACCGGTCGAAGAACCGATCGTGGCATTACCTGTTGTGCTGGTCCATACGCCGCCGAGCGTCGCGTCATTTAAGATAACGGTACCGCCTTCACATACGGTAAGCGGGCCAGTGATCGCCGCAGGTGTTGAACCAACTGTCACTACTGTATTAGTGGTACAGCCGTTAGGACTGGTATAAGTAATTGCTGCGGTGCCGATCGCTATCGCGGAAACATCGCCTGAGCCGTCTATGGTGACAACGCCATCGCTGCTGTGCCATGCGCCGCCGCCAATATCATCACTCAGGTTAAGCGTACCGCCAACACATACCGGGCCGTTGCCGGTGATGGCATCTGGTACCGGATTGACGGTGACAACAGCCGTGTTCACACAGCCGCTGCTCAAAGAATAAGAAATTGTTGTTGTACCTGCGCTCAGGCCCCTAACCGTGCCTGTGGTGCTGACAGAGCCTATCGCAGGGCTGCTGCTGCTCCACGTACCGCCAACGCGGGCGTCCATTAAATTAGTTATTGCACCAACGCATACGTTCATCGCCCCGGTTACAGGCTGTGCCGTATTCACCGTCACTATCGTGGAAGCAGAACAGCCGGCAGCCGTATAAGTTATTGTTGCTGTACCCATTGATATACCGGTAACTATACCTGTGCTGCTGCCTGCGGTCGCAATAGTTGTACCGCTGCTCACCCAGGTACCGCCGGTTACGTCATCGCTCAGCGCAAGCTGTGTGCCTATGCACAGCAGCCCGTTGCCGTTGATCGGTGTCGGTGTGGCATTTACGGACAGGGGCTTCATCGCCGCGCAGCCGCCGCCTGCAAAGGTGTAGGTGATCACTGCCGTGCCGGCCATTGAACCGGACACGCTGCCCGTAGTCGCATTAACAGATACTGTGCTGCTTGCGCTGCTCCAGGTTCCGCCAGGCGATGTATTGGCCAGCGTTATTGATGATCCGGTACATACAATTGACGGGCCTGTAATGGCCGTCACCGCAGTTACGGTCACGGAGGCTGCAGCCGAACAGCCGCCGCCATATACGGTATAGGAGATCAGTGTATTGCCGCCACTCACGCCTGTCACACTACCATCAGTGCCGATAGTCGCTATCGACGGGTTGGTGGTACTCCAACTACCACCAGCCAATGCATCACTCAAGGTGATGCCCGAGCCTACGCAGAACGGCGTATTGCCGGTGAACGGCGGAGGAACCGCATTTACTGATAATGTCGTTGTAGCCGTACAGGTGTTGTCAATCTGGTAGGTTATGAGTACTGTACCCGTGCTGACGCCTCGTGCAGCTCCTGACGCTGTTATAGTAGCTATAGTAGTATTGCTGCTCGTCCAGGATACTGCAGGTGTAGTGGCATCGTATAAGAAGGTGGTGCCGCCAACACATACCACGGGGATACCCGTAATAGGCGCAGGCGCGGCATCAACTGAAACGTTGTAGGTCATATAGCAGCCTGTGCCGGCAGCAGTATAGGTGATCACTGCCGGGCTGCCGGCGCTGATGCCGGCCACACTGCCCGAAACAGCATCTACAGATGCATAGCTGCTTGCCGTGCTCCACGAACCGCCGCCAACGAGGTCGCTGAGTACTGTGGAAGAACCAACGCATACATATGATGAGCCGAGTATTCCGGACGGGCCTGCATTTACGGTAACTACCGCAGACGCAAAACAACCCGCACCTGAAGTATATTTTATAGTAGCTGTGCCGCCACTGGAGCCCGTTACCACACCTTCAGCTGATATCGGCGCTACGAAAGTATTAGAGCTGCTCCAGGTTCCGCTGCCATCATCGCTGAGCGTAGTTGTGGCGCCACGGCACAACCAAAGTGCACCTGCGATTGCTGATGGTACAGGATTTACGGTAACAACCAGAGACCTGACACAGGTAGCTGTAGTATAATTGATCGAAGCTGTGCCGGTTAAATTACCAGTTACTATACCGGTTGAGCCTACGCTGGCTGTACTCATGTCGCTGCTGCTCCAGGTACCGCCCAGGGTAGCATCCGCAAGATTGGTCGTTGACGCAAGGCACAGCGCAGGGCTGCCGGTGATCGGAAGTATTGTATTCACGGTAACTATCACTGAAGTGCTGCAGCCGGAGCCCGTACTATAGCTGATCGTAGATGTACCGCCTGCTATAGCCGTAACAACACCTGAAGCGTTTACTGTACCGGTTGCCGGTGTGCTGCTGCTCCAGGTTCCGCCACTTACTGTTTCCCCGAGCGAAAGCGTTGAGCCTGCACATACAGGCGTATTACCTGTTATGCCAGCGGGAGTTGGGTTAACAGTTACAGTTGCCGCAACACCGCAACCTGCGGCTGTCGCATAGCTTACTGTGGCCGTACCCGCAGATGTACCGGTCACACTGCCCGTGGAGCCGACAACCAGGATAGTACCTGTTCCCGCCACGCCGCTCCAACTGCCGCCTGTTGTAGCGTCATGAAGGGTTACCGCTAAGCCGCCATTACACATTACCATAGTACCGGTGATGGCAGCAGGTAATGCATTGACGGTTTCTACTGCTATTGCCTTGCAGCCTGTAGGCATCAGATAGCTGATATTAACGGTTCCAGCTGCTATACCTCTAACATTGCCTGAGCCGTCCACTGTACCTACCGCTGCATTGCTGCTCGACCAGTTACCGCCTGCCGTAGCATCGGTAAGGGCCACTGTTGCACCAATACATATTGGCGCCGCACCGATTACAGATGTGATCGGATTAACTGTTACAATAGTACTGTTCATACAGCCCGCCGGCATAGCATAAGTAATTACAGATGTGCCACCGCTAACTCCAGTAACAACGCCGGTAGAGCCGACCATTGCCACTAAAGGAGCTGAAGAACTCCAACTGCCGCCTGCTGTTGCATCGCGCAAAGTAATTGTAGAGGACTGGCACAACGGCGTATTACCGGTAATAGTGCCAGGAGTAGTATTTACGGTCACGATAGTGGTTGCCTGGCAACCGCCTGCCGTGATCTTATATGATATTACAGAAGTACCGCCAGCAACGCCAGTCACAGCACCGGTTGTAGAGCCTATTGTGGCCACACCAGGGCTAGCGCTGATCCAGGTACCGCCCATTACTGCATCAGATAATGTAGTACCAGTACCGGCACACATAATTGCCGTACCCATGATCGCTGCGGGAGCCGCATTTACTGTTACTACCTTCGTAGCAGTACAGCCTGTGCTGGTTACCTGGTAGCTGATTGTTGTGGTACCTGCGAGTATGCCGCTTACAAGGCCTGCGCCTGCACCTATCGACCCATTGGCCGGGCTGCTGCTGCTCCATGTACCGCCTGCCGTTGCATCGTTCAGGGTGGTTGTAGCGCCTTCACATACAGATGCTGTGCCGGTTATACCAGCAATCGGGTTTACAGTAGCAGTTACTACTGCAAGGCAGCCGCTGAAAGTTGTATAAGTTATATGTGCTATGCCGCTAGTTAGGCCAGTTACCACACCGGAAACCGACCCTACCGTGGCGACACCCGTACTGCCGCTTGTCCATAAACCGCCCAGTGCAAGGTCGCTCAGTGTAACCGTAGCGTTCTGGCATACCGGAGCATTGCCGGTGATCGGTGACAGTGCATTAACAGTAATCACTACAGTTGAATAGCAACCGGTAGGCATTATATAAGAAACTACAGAAGTACCGCCAATAATACCGGTTACGGTAACGCTGGTACCGGTAGATCCGGAGAGTGTGGCTACTGATGTATTACCACTCACCCAGTGCCCGCCGCCGGTAACTTCGTTAACGGTCGTTGTCTGCCCCTGGCAAACAAAATGCGTACCGCCGATAGCTGTAGGCGTGGGGCTAACTGTTGCCACTGATATAGCGCGGCAGGTAGTTGGTAAAGTATAGGTAATGGCATCTGTACCGTTACTCACCCCGGTGAGAATACCTGAAGTCGAACCTACAGTAGCATAGCCATTAGCTGCACTCCATACGCCGCCTGGAATATTGTCGCTCAGAGCCAGCGTTGTCCCTGTACATACAGGCGCCATACCGATAATAAGCGGATTAGGATTAACAGTAACTACCAGTGTGCTTGCGCAGCCGGTACCTACAGTGAACGATATTGTTGCTGTGCCTGCATACAGGCCAGATACCACACGAGGTGAGCCAGATGACCCAATGGTTGCAATACCTGTATTGTTGCTCGTCCATGTACCGCCTGTAGAAACATCGCTAACCGTAGTAGTTAAACCAACACACACTGTACCAGCACCAGTGACTGGAGCCGGAAGCGGAATGATAACAACATTAGTGGTTGCATTTGCAGTACAGCCTGAACCTGCCGCAGTCACTGTGACCGTGTAAGTTCCTGCCATACCAGTAGTTACGCTGGTCAGCGCTGTATTCTGGGTAGCTGCGCCGAAACTCAACGGGCCGCTCCATGCATAACCAGTTGGTGACGCAGTGCCGGATGGCGTGGAGTTAAGGCTGGTAGTCAGGCCTACGCAGGTTGGGCTGTTGTTTGACGCAGTGATGCTAAGTGTATTCACAACTACATTGGTTGTTGTAGTCGAAGTACAAGCAGACCCGATCGCACTGACAGTAACGGTGTAAGTACCTGCCTTAGCCAGGGTTATCGGAGTTATGGAAGGATCCTGAAGTGTTGAAGTATAGCCTATAGGCCCGCTCCATGCGTATGCAGATGGCGTCGCCGAACCTGAAGGTGTCGCTGTGAAATTAACCGTACCGCCTACACAGGCAGGTGCATCATTTGATGCGGCAACACCAATCGTATTTACGGTCACATTCGTAGTATTTATTGCAATACAGTTTGAACCTGTAGCTACTACCGTTACGGTGTAAATACCAGACATACCTGTTGTTGCGCTGGTAGTCAATGTTGTATTCTCAGTTGCCGCACCGAATGACATAGGGCCGCTCCAAGCATAACCTGTAGGCGTTGCACTGCCCGATGGTGTCGAACTCAAAGTAACCGTACCACCCACACATGCAGGGCTGCTGTTAGCGGCAGTGATCCCGATAGTGTTGATAAGAACATTCGTAGTATTTGTTGCAGAACAGCCGGACCCAGCAGCTGTCACCGTTACCACATACACGCCAGTCATCGGCGTTGTAGCGCTGGTAGTCATTACCGGGTTCTGTACTGATGCACTATAGCTTACCGGGCCGCTCCATGCGTAGCCGGTTGCCACTGCAGTACCTGATGGTGTGGAAGACAGGTTAACTGTTCCGCCCACACAGGCCGGGCCATCGTTGGCAGCCGTAACACCAAGTGTATTTACGATCACATTGGTAGTTGTTATTGCAGAACAGCCTGAACCATTTGCAACAACAGTCACAGAATAAGTACCCGCCTTAGCAAGAGTCATTGCGTTTCTTGAGGCATCCTGAATCGTTGAGCTATAGCCCACGGGGCCACTCCAGGTGTAACCTGTAGGAGATGCCGAACCAGATGGCGTAGCCGTGAAATTAACAGTACCGCCTACACACAATGGGCCATCGTTTGCTGCCGATACACCTAAGGTATTGATAAGGACATTCGTAGTATTTACTGCAATACAGTTTGAACCAGTAGCTACTACCGTTACAACATACACACCCGACATATCGGTTGTAGCACTGGTAGTCATCGTTACGTTCCGTATTGATGCACTGTATCCTGACGGACCGCTCCAGACGTAACCTGTTGGTGACGCGCTGCCTGATGCTATAGTCGAAAGGTTTACAGTACCGCCGACACAGGCCGGGCCATCATTAAAGGCCATTATGCCAATAGTATTGATCACCACATTAGTGGTAGCAGTCGTCGTACAGCCTGTACCTGTGCCACTGGTGGTTACCGTATAGGTACCCGACATACCCGTAGTTGCACTTGCTGTAAGTACGGGGTTTTGGATTGTTGAACTGAAGCCCATAGGCCCGCTCCAGCTATAGCTGGTAGTGGTTTCGCTGCCTGACGGCGTAGCAGAAAGGTTAACTGTACCGCCCACACATGCAGGGCCATCATTGGCCGCCACTACACCCTGATTATTTACCGTAAGTGTAGTGGTACCTATTGCAGAACAACCTGAACCAGCAGCAGTTACTGTTACTACATACACACCAGACATACCGGTGGTAGAACTAGTAGTAAGTGTTTGACTTTGGGTAGATGCATAATATGACATCGGCCCGCTCCATGTGTAACCTGTAGGTACCGCAGTGCCAGATGGTGTTGATGACAAATTAACCGTTGAGCCAACACATGCAGGGCCATCGTTGGCCGCAGTGATGCCAAGCGTATTAATGGTCACGTTGGTAGTATTTGATACAGAACAACCTGAACCAGCAGCAGTTACAGTTACTGTATAAGTACCTGTCATATCAGTAGTGGCGCTCGTAGTTAATACCGGATTTTCAATAGTCGCAGTAAATCCGGATGGACCGTTCCATGCATAACCTGTTGGTGAAGCTGTACCTGTGGTTGAAGCACCCAGGTTAACGGTGCCGCCAACACAAGCGGGGCCATCGTTACTGGCTGTGATGCCAAGTGTATTTACGGTAACAGTTGTAGAACCTGTCGCTACGCAATTTGAACCGGTTGCAGTTACCGTAAAGTTATATGTGCCCGCCATATCAGTGGTCACACTGCTGAGTACGGGGTTAGAAGTTGTTGCAGCATAGCCTGACGGACCACTCCACTGGTAAGTGGCAGGGGACGCAGAACCAGTCACATTAGATAAGAGGTTAACCGTTCCGCCAACACATGCAGGGCCGTCGTTGGAAGGCGATGTAAATATTGTATTGACAATCACATTCGTAGCTGCAGATGCTGTACAACCCGAGCCTGTACCGGTAACTGTAAGCGTATATGATCCCGCCATATCAGTAGTTACCGTACTCAAGACCGGATTGATAACTGCGGAGCCGTAACTGCCCGGCCCGCTCCATGAATAAAAGTGGATCGTTTCAGTACCGCTAGTATTAGCGAAAATGTTGACATTTCCGCCTACACAAGCCGGACCGTCATTAGAAGGTGCGATAGCCAGTGTATTAATAACGACATTTGTCATGTCTAGCGCAGTACAACCGGAACCTGCGGCAGTAGCTGTTATGGTGTAAATTCCTGACATGCCAGTGGTAGCACTTGCAGTAAGCATGGTATTTTGTGTTGTTGCACCAAATACCAGCGGGCCGCTCCATGTGTAGCTTGCAGGTGCTATTGATCCGCCAGGAACTGATGTTAGATTAACTGTACCGCCAACGCAGGCAGGGCCATCATTAGTCGCTGTAATACTGAACGTATTAACAGTTACGTTGGTTGTACCTATCGCGGTACAATTTGAACCTGTAGCTGTAACAGTGAACAGATAAGAGCCTGCCATTGTCAGATCAACGCTGCTTAAAACAGGATTAGCTGTTGTTGCCGAGTAACCAGAAGGACCGCTCCAGCTATAATCCGTCGGCATAGCTGTGCCGCCTACGCCAGAAGAAAGGTCAACGGTACCGCCAACACATGCAGGACCATCATTAGAGACCGAAGCTGAAATTGTATTGATGACAAGGGTAGTTGTACCGGTAGCCACACATCCCGAACCGGGAGCCGCAGCATTTACTGTATAGGTACCCGCCATATCCGTAGTGGCGCTTGTGGTCATTGTCGGATTTTGTATTATCGAAGCGTAAGACAATGGTCCGCTCCAACTGTAAGCTGTTGGTGTTATTGTTCCGCCGGGTACCACCGTAAGTTTCACGGTGCCGCCCACACATGCGGGACCGTCGTTGCTCGCCAACAGTCCCAAAGTATTTACTAATACATTGGTAGTTGTTTGAGCAGTACAACCCGAACCGCTTGCGCCCACAGTTACGGTGTATATTCCTGTCATGTCCGTAGTCGCACTTGTAGTAAGTGTTGCATTTTGAAGAGAAGAAGCATATGAAAGCGGGCCGCTCCAAACATAAGTAGAAGTAGTAGCCGTACCTGTTGGCGATGACAAAAGATTAATAGTACCACCAACACAGGCTGGGCCATCATTGCTGGCAGTAACACCCAATGTGTTAATAATAACAGTAGTAGAATTGATCGCCACACAACCTGAACCTGCAGCAGTTACTGTGAAATTATATACGCCGCCCATGCCGGTAGTGACACTTGAGAGTGTGGGACTAGCGACCGACGACATATAACCAACAGGCCCTGACCATGCATAGCCAGACGGAGCCACAGTACCTCCAATGTTTGGCGAGAGATGAACCACACCGCCAACACATGCCGCACCATCATTAGATGGCATTGCGGAGAGCGTATTTACTGTTACGACAGTATTATTGGAAGCAGAACAACCTGAACCAGGCGCTGTCACTGTGATCGTATAGGTACCGGCCATACTTGTGGTAGCGGCTGCGGTCAACGTTGGGTTTTGAACTGAAGCCGTATAGCCAATCGGGCCGCTCCACGCGTAGCTTGATGGGGTTAAGCCAGAAGGCACAGAACCAAGCGTGATAGTACCATTAACGCAAGCAGGGCTGCTGTTGGAAGCTGTTACCGAGATCACGTTTACGGTTACAATAGTGGTGCTTGTTATGTTACAGCCACCGCCGGTAGCGTTCACCGTATAAGTACCCGCCATAGCCGTACCTGTAATGCTCAGTACAAGGCTCGACGCGGTGTTAACATAGCCAACAGGACCACTCCATGCATATGTTACAGGAGAAGCTGTTCCTGACTCACCAGGTGTAAGCGTAACCATACCACCTGAACATGCAGTACCGCTATTAGCTGCTGACAACGTAAGAGAATTTACGGTAGTTGTATAAGAAGCAACAGGAGTACCAACTATGCCATTTGCATCTGTGTAATCAACTGTAACCGTCTTAGCGCCGGTAGTTTTCCAGTAAAGTGTAACCGAATTGCTGGTAGAAGCAAGGCTGCCCGATGTGATCGTGTAATCGGTTCCGGCTGTGCCAGGCACAGACCAAACATAGTTTGACTGGCCAGGCTGTGTTGTGTAGGTTACCGGGTTAAGTGAACCTATACATGTTGCCGCAGTTGGCGTAGCGGTAAAGGTTGGCGCCGGAACATTTAAGCCTGTGTAATCAGCAGATGTTGCAGTTGTAGTCCCCCAGGCAATAGCATGGCCCGATTCAGCCGAGCCGGAAGCCCATGGCAACGCACCACTCCATTGGCCGGCGTGGATACTTGCTTCAGTACCTACCACATCGCCGGGAGCAATATAGCTGGCAGAAGTTACCGAATAGTTGGTAAGCCCGGTTGTTGTTACGTGCCAGTAACGGTTGATGTAGTTAGATGTAACTGCATCGGTATTATTAGGATCTTTCACATTCCTCAGATACACACCTGCAAAACCAGAGCCTGTGACACTAAGAGTGATCGGTGTGTAATTAGGCGTTGCATCACCGATAGGGTATGTAAACGAACCTGTAGCCGAGAATTGTTTTTGTATGAGGCCTGCAGCGTTATCATCTATGATCATCGTTGATGAAGAGAATGATCCCGGAGTTACTATTGTAGCATTAGGCCCAAGGGCAAGCGTATATACCCCGATGCTGAGGATACTGCCTGTATTGAGGGTAAGCGCACGCCTAACGCTGAGGGCTGATGCAGAAGCAGACATCGTAGAAACACCTGCACTGCTTAATGTCAGGTTACGATAGGTACCCTGCATAACTGTCTGGGCGCTGGCACCGTTGTATTGTACCGTACCCAGCGTAGAGCCCCAAGTGATACCAGCCGGAAGCGGTGTTGCACTAAGGTTCTCTGTCTTTACGAGGCCATCAAGGGATACTGTAAATGCGCCGCCAAGGGTGTTCGTGCTCATATCAAGTGTACCACCCGAAACAACCGTAAGCAAGCCCGACATAGAGAAACTCTTGTTGCTGGTCACGGTAACACTGTTAACATACACGCTGCCGGGGTTACCAAAAGCAGTAATATTAGGCCAAGGCGTGGACGTAGCGGCATTGAAGATATAGCTGCCGCCTGTTGTAAAGGTTCTGTTAGCAGCAGTAAGCGTCAACGAACCATCGATACCGCCTGTATTAGCAGTGCTGAGTGTACCGGTTGGCGCTAATGTGAATGTACCTGTACCAGATACTACATTGGTTGCACCGCACACGAGCGTACCGTTAACTAAAACAACATCTGACGCTGCACCTAAAGGTAAGTTTGTGCTTAATGATGCAGTAACGCCGGTGTTAACATTAAACGTTGTCTTGCTCGACGCTGCACTGGAACTGTAGGTAATATTTTGTGCTGTTGATGTATTTACAAAATTGATCGTTGTTGAGGTGGTAGCTGTTATAGAACCAGTACCGGTTACATTAAGACTGCCACTCAGGTTTACACTGCCCGTTGCAGAAGTAAGCGCACCAGAGGATACGTTCAGCGCACCCACTACTGTTGTAGTTGCTGCACCAAGTGTACCCGTGCTTGTACCAGATTCGGTCAAGTTACCATATGTTGCGACAGGGATTCCCTGGTTTGATGCACCATTAAATACCACAGTACTGTTAGGATCAAGGATACCCATAGTTGGTATTGTACCCGTATTGGTAAGGGTTAATGTAGCGTTTGCCGATACATTAACTCCGGAACCAGCCGCATTAGCAAACGCGAAAGCAGCAGGTACGGTGAAGTTCATAGCAGTAGACCCATTGCCCACAACTACATAGCTGCCGGTACCGGAAACTGTCCATGCCGCGCCTATTGTAGTTGCTCCGCCATTAACTATTTCGAAGCGTTGATTATTTGATATGAAATCCGTAGGCGCTGTTCCAGTACCATCGGTATTCACGCCCCAGTTACCCAAAATCTGCAGGTTTGCAGCGCCGGATGCTTTGTTATAATAAGTAAGCGGCGGGTTCGGTATATTGAATCCTGTAGAAGTAACCGTTTCCGTACCGATCCCGGACAATGTGAACAGTATTGTAGCACCTGTTACCGAAGCCGCGCTTGAAGCGGTAAGGTCGGTATAAGTAACCGTGCCACCCACACCCGATACGTTAGTAGTACCGCCAAGTGTCCATGTACCCGGAGCAGTAGATGTAGCTGTTACCAACGCAGTGCTGGTAGTAGCATTGCCATACTGGTCACGGATATATACCACGGGCTGTACAGACAATACACCTCCGTTGGTGGCCGGATCTACTGGCTGAACATGCATGGAGAGCGAAGCCGGAACACCAGCATGAATGGTCTGAACCACTGAATTATTCGAATAGCCCGATGCCACGAATGTAATGGTATAAGTACCCGCAACATGCAACGCAGGAGCAGGAGCAGGAGTAAGCGTAACCGTAAAGGCCCCGGCCGTACCTGTATTCCATGCAGCCACAGGAATAGCTGCACCATTCACATCTACTTCGGTGATCGAAGCACGCCATACCGGGTTATCCGTTGTAAAAGTAATGTTGAACGGATTATCCACCGTAGCTGCCGGATCCGCGATTAGCGTAGGCAGGCTTGGATTTGGTATATTAAAGTTGTTTGAGGTTACCGAGCAGCACCCTACTACCGTGAAGGTAATATTAGCGCCGGTAACTGCTGCAAAACTCGAAGCTGTTAAGCCGCTAGGAGGAACTAACGCAAAGTTAACCGGAGTAGTGCTGGTTTCCGAAGGCGTGGCGCCTGGGCCTATGGTCCATGCACCGCCACCACCTGGGCCCACCTGGGCGAATACCTGCTCAGATGTTGTGGTCACCGCGTTACCGAAACGGTCGGCAATGTTGATAATCGGTTGCGTACCCAATGCACCGCCATTGACAGCAGGAGCGCCAGGCTGTGTAGCAACAGTAAGCGAAGCTGCAGCACCTGGATTAATGGTCTGAACCAGTGTAGCTGCGGTATAGCCTATTGATGATATTGTTATTGTATAAACACCTGAAGTAGTCAGGTAGTTATCTGTGCTCGTAGGTATCAAAGAGAACGTACCTGAAGTTGCCATTGCAGGCAAACCGATGCCATAGTCGGCGCCGCCACCTGCCAGCGTATGCGTACCTGTAGGGCCAGTTGCAGTTACCAGTGTGATATGCGCTTTCCAGTCAGCAACAGACGGGAAACCGGTAGCAGACATAGTACTTGTATATGTTGCAGGTGTGGTTGACGCATTGTCCTCCGTTACACCTGTGCCAGCGGTAAACACCGGTGGCACGTTAGCATCATTAAGGCCGACTATGAAGTCACCTATATAGCCGGAGGCTGTAACCGGCACGGTTGTAGAGAGACCGGTAGGGTCTGTAGCCAAAAGGTTAACCGGGCTCCATGCAGAACCATTATAGTACTGGGAAACCCAGCCAACGTTAGATCCGCCGCCGATATCAGCAACATTATAACTGAAAGTAGGCGTAACTGATAAGATACCGGTAACCGATACGGGTGTGCTGATCGACCAGTAGTGGTCAACATCGTAAGTACCATCGATGCTTGCAGAAGCATAGGCAGGATGATTGCCGGCTGTTGATTTCACAGCTATCTGTCCTGCTGCGGCGTTAGCATCTGTAGCTATGCTTACCGGAGCGTAGTCTGCGTCACCTACTTCAAAATTCACAGGTGTTGTATGACCAAGGCCGGTAACATTTTTGGCAAGGGTACCAAACACATAATCGCTGGAGGTAGATGCTGTACGCGTTACAACACCTGTCGCCAGAGTCATAGTCAGCGTATTAGCGCCAGTTGTGATGATACCGTTTGTAAGCGCAAGTGTACCGCTTACACTCACAGGCGAAGAGGCAGCCAGTGTGAGGCCAGCCGCATTGTTCAGCGTAAGGTTAGCTATTGAAGATGAGCCGGTAATGGTCTGGGCGGTACTTCCGTTAAAAGTTAAGATACCGGAAGAAGCTGAGTATGCAGCACCTGCAGAGTTGGTCCAGTTGCCAGTCAGCGACAAGTTAGTAGCGCCAACACTGAGCGTACCTGCGGTAAGCGAAATGTTGCCTGTTACTGCCCTGCTGCTTGTCGAAGTAATTATAGTACCTGACTTATTTACTGTTACATTTCCTGTAAATGAAGCAGGCCATTCAAAACCAGCTGTTTTAGCGCCGCCGGTACCCAAATTGGTATAAGTAAGGTTAATACCAGAATAAACAGAAGGCGTAGCTGCCAGTGTGCCGAAGTCAACATTTACATTAGAACCGCTGCTCATAGAGAGGTTAGTTCCATTGCTGAATGTACCTGTCTGCAGGTTTAAAGTACCACCGGATACAAACGCTGTTGCTGCACCGAGGGTAACACCGGCTGTATTGGCTATAGTAAGTGTATTGAACGAAGTACCGAATGAACCATTAATGTTCGCCGCGGTGCTACCGTTAAAGGTAACGTTGCCGCTGCGCGGAACAAATGCGGCTGTACCTGCGTTATTTGTCCAGCTACCGGCTGTTGTAATGCTGTAGCTGCCTAAGGACGCATCAAGAGCGCCGGCGGACAGCGTAACTGCAGTACCAGTGGATGTCATGGTCTTCGACGCATTAAGAGACACGGTAGCGCCTGTCTTGTTCACGGTTACCGTACCATTAAATGCGTTTGGCCATTCGTTACCTGCAGTTATCGCAAGTGTATTAATGCCCAAATTCTTATAAGTGAGAATTGCTCCGGTATAAGTGGCCGGAGTAGCCGTGAAACTACCCGCATCCACGTTTACATTGCCACCGTTTACAGAAAGATTGGTATTGGCCACAGAACCTGTTTCCAGATTAAGTGTACCACCTGCACTGAATGTTGTACCCGAAGAGAATGAAACAGCAGGAGTAGCACTAGAAGTATTATTGATTGTAACGGAGCCAGCTGAGAAGCCCGTTGGCAATAAAGTCCCGGCGCTTTGTGTTACAGCTCCACTTCCGTTAAACACATAGCTGGAACCGGAAACGAACGAAGTAGTGGTACAGGTAATGGACCCATTTAATCCGTTCGTATTAGCTGTATAAACAGTTCCGGTAGAGCCCACAGTGAATGAACCCACTGAACCAAATACTGGTGCCGCGGGGAAAATGAATGTACCATTCACCAACACAGATTGGGCTGCATTACTCATAGCCCAACTGCTTTGTGCCTGAACGGTACTGCCTGAAGGAACGACGAATGAAAGGAAGTTTTGAGTACCACCACTTATTGTTAACAACTGAGGGCTGGCAACAGTGGCCGCAGAATTTACGAGCTGGAACTGCTGGTTAATTGCAGCGCTTGTGGCTGAAATTGTACCGGCTGTCTTATTGAAATTGCCATAAAGCAAGATAACAGGCGCAGTGTTCGTGTTTGAAAGCGTCCCGCCGCTCATATTAAAATTACCGAAAACAGTCAAGTGAGCGATACCTGATGCGCCGGCAGCAAGATTAAATGTACCACTGGTTTGGTTGTAATTACCCGAAACAGGTAGTGTCAAACCAGAACCAGCACCGCTGTATTGAAGCGTACCGGAACCGGAAACAGTTAAGTTCCCAAAAACATAGAATGTTCCGTCCACAAATGTGCCGGTGCTGGAACCGGAATATGTAAGGTTTCCGTAACCGGAAGTTACGTTTTGGATGCTTTGTGCAACACCCCCGCTATAAGCAACTGTGCTCAGCGCATTAAGTGTTCTGAGCGTTGGTAATGAAGCGGTTGTCATACCTAATGTAAGCGTTGCATTTGCACTAACATCTACAATAGCTGTAAATGCCGCGCCCGGAGTTGGCGTAAAATTGATAGCCGCGCTTCCATTACCTACTGATACATAAGAGCCGCCGCCTGACACCGTCCATGCAGCAGCCGTAACGGGATTGGCACCATTTTCTACTATATACTCCGAAGAAGCAGCAGTAAAGTTGGGGGCTACCGTGCCCATTCCGACAGAACCACCAGCAGCGCCTACAGGGTCTGTAGTCCAGCTTGTGGTCAGCTCCAGGTGCGCAAGCGCAGAAGTGCTATTTATATTGTAATAGATATGGGTTGCTGCACCCGGGATATTGAACGTACCCGATATAGTGCCCGTGAGGCCAGTGCTGGTATAAGTGATCGTTGCCCCGGTAACTCCTGCAGGAGAAGGGCTTGTAGCTGTAATATTGGAGAATGTAGCCACGCCCGATACTGCGGTGGCGTAGGTAACCGGGCCACCAATGATCCAACTTGGGCTGGCGCTGGCCGCGGCTGTGATTACAGCACTGCTGCTGGTCACCACGTTTCCATATTGGTCTTCCACCTTCACAACAGGCTGAACGGTCAGATTACCGCCGCTGATCGTTGGGTCAACAGGATGGGTAGTCTCTACCAACTTGCTGGCTGCACCTGTAGCAATGGTCTGCACACAAGAAGTTGCCGCAAAACCGGTTGCGTAAACGGTAATAGTCCAGTTGCCTGGTGTATTCAGGTGGCTGCCGGTGTACTCATCAAGTGTCAAGGTACCTGCAGCGACCACATAATCAATAGAAGGAGTAGCTGTAGGAGACAGGGTATAAACAGGGCCTGCACCAAGCTGAGCCGTTACATAGCTGATAGCGGACCTCCATGATGGGTTATCAATAAATGTTATTGGCAAAGAAGACAAGTTGTCAACTGTAGGAGGTGTGGTATTTGGATTAAGCACCGGTGAATTTGGCGCTGGTAAATTAAACGCGCAGGACGACAACGGAGAAGGCGTAAGCCCTGGCGATGTAAAGTAAATAGTAGCGCCGGTAACCGGGGCCGAGCTGGAAGCTGTGAGGCTGAATGTGCTTACAACTCCTGCCACCGCATTCTGCGTAAGGCTGGTAGCCGTACCAATTGTCCACGCGCCAGTACCCACAGCCGCTGTTACTGGGCTGCTGGCGGTAGTGAGGTTGCCATACTGATCCAGTATTTTAACTGTAGGCTCAGGAGAGAAGTAACCGCCATTGGTTGCCGGGCCAACAGGGCACGTGCCGTTGGCAATCTGAGCTGCAGCACCGGGAAGTACCTGCTGATCCACAGTAGTACCTACGTATCCATATGCAAATACAGAAACAAGATAAGTACCCGCTGTATCCAAAGAGGTATGCCCAAGCGCACCGGGTATAAGCGATATAGTACCTGAGGCACCGGCAAGTGTAGTAAGGCCACCAACCGAATAATCGCTCGGAGTAAGCGTACTGATATGCACGCTGCCAATGCGCTGTACTGTAATCAGGTCTATCGCCTCACCCCATACACCATCATCGGTGAAGGTGATCGGATGTGTGCTCAGGTTGTCCTCGTTAGGCGGAGTAAAATCGGCTAACAATGCCGGAGGAACTCCCGGAGGATGCTGGCCTACAACCCAGGCACCAAGATAACTCACCTGGGCCGGGGCTACGGCAGTTACCGTATTTGTAGTAGTAACCGCGGTTGTAATTGCTGCATTCCAGCTACCTGAAGCATAAAGTTGCGCTATGTAATTATTTGTAATATTCGACCCAATAGGAGCCGGATAATCAGATGTATTGTAAGTGAATGTAGGTGTCACTGTACTAACTCCAACCGCGGTATTGGCAGGGAAAGTCCAGTAGTGGTCAACATGGTTGATACCATCTATAGCTGATGTACCCAGTGCAGGATGCTCACCAGCAGTAACCGTCGCGCCGATGCTGCCTGAAAAAGAGCCTGCGCCGGCAATAGCTATGCTAACCGGGGCGTAATCTACGTCACCCACTTCGTAATTAACGGTAGCTGTACCACTGCCGCTGAGGCTCTTAAATAAGTTACCACTCACATAACCAGTGCCACGCGTAACGCTGCCACCTGCATTAATATTGATCTGGTTGGTTCCTGTTGACAGGATATTGTTGCCCAATGCGAGCGCGCCGGCAACGGTAGCGTTTGAACCGAGGCCTGCAGCTGCGGAAAGTGTAAGATTGTTGAAGTTATTGACAGCAGTACCGCCAACGATCTGTGAACCACTGCCCTGTAGTGTAACTGTACTTGTACCTGGAACAAATGTAGTTCCGTTATTAGTCCAGTTACCGGTGAGCAGCAACGAGAAGTTGTTCATACTGAACGTACCTGAATTGAGCGTTACACTACCAGTAAGCAACGTCTTGGTAGCATTCAGGGTAACTGTGCCTGCTTTGTTATCGGTCACAGTACCAGTAAATGAAGCTGGCCATTCGTTACCCACCCCGATAGAGGCGGCGCCTGTACCAACCAGGTCAGCATAAGACAGGTTGATGCCAGAATAGCCTCCTGTAGGCGCTGAAGTGGTAAAAGTACCATTGTCTCTAACAACATTTGACGTACTGGCCATAGTGAGTGCAGAGGTCATTGTGAACGCACCATTCTGCAACTGCAATGTCTTGCCGGCTGCTATAGTGGTAGGAACATTAAGCGTAACACCCGCTGCATTATTGATATTCAGGATATTGAAAGAAGTACCGTAAGAACCAGTGAGGCTTTGAGCCGCTGTACCATTAAAGGAAACAGTACCGGTGCCTGCGTTAAATGCGCCTGTCCCGGCATTGTTGGTCCAGGTATTGCTCAATGAAATGTTATTGCTTCCCGCAGAAAGGATACCATTTGTAAGCGTTACCGAACCGAAACCAGCCAGCACATTCAGTACTTTACTGGCGCTGAGCGATATAGTAGCGCCAGGCTTATTTACGGTAACATTACCGTTAAATGCAGCCGGCCATTCATTACTTTCTGTAACGGCAAGGCTATTCACATCCTGCGCGTTATAGGTAAGATTAATGCCGCTGTATGTAGCGGGGGTTGTGGAGAAGTCGCCAGCATCCACATGTACATTAGCACCGGAGTTAAAGGTGAGTGCCGGGGAGGTAGTTGTAACAACGCCATTGTCAAGATTAAATATTGAACCCGACTGCATTGTTACTCCCAACGTAAGCGATAAGCCACCAGGATTGTTACAGGTCATCGAGCCGCCGGAAGCAATAGTAGTGGGGCTGCTTGCACCTGTAACCTGGGCAGTAGAGCCATTGAATACATAGTTTGCATTTGTATTCAGCACGAAAGCAGGGCTGTTAATAGTTCCATTGAAACCGGTGATCGTACTACCTGAAGGACTATTAGAAATATTATTTATCCCATTTGGATCCTGAACGATCAGGGTTGCACCGGGTGAAACCGTGAACAGGCACTGCTGCGTGGCGGCCCTTGAATCGTCAATGACGCTCGAAGCCCCAACTATCAGTGTTCCATTAACGGTAATAAAGTCAGGCGAGGCAGTACTGTTGCCCCATTCCGGAGGATAGAACACACCGCCCTTAATATCCGCAGTAGAGCCTGAATTGATCGTCAATCCAAATAACTGTGTTTGCAGGGTATTTGAGAACAGATGCTGAGGGTTAGATACTCCCGTACCGCCATTCAGGTTAACATTAATCGCCGAAATAGTAGCGCTGTTAAAAAGCGAATAGAACGCAGAAGAGCCCGTCAGCGTATCATTTCCTTTCAGGTTAAATATACATGAAGGAGTGTACACGAGCGCATTGAATATTGCGAAAAAATTACCACCCAGGTATGAGGAGTAGTCAGGTTCATCTACAACATTAAGGTAGGCTGCATTTTTTGCAACAAAATTACCATTTATGTTAAAAGTATAAACAGGATTAGCCGTTACCTCATCTCCGCTAAAGTAAACAACACCGTTGACGGCGGCTGTACCATTGCCCTCGAATATCAGGTTACCGGAGATGTTGAACGTAGTGTTAGCGTTATTTATCGAAGTGCTGCCCGAAGTAGCAAAGATCAGGTTACCGTAATTATGTGCCGTACCGCTATTGGTGGCAAATACCATGTTATAATTAGCCGAGCCATCATAGATCAGGGTACTGGTTGATGCAAGCGTGCCAATAGTCGGCGTAGTTGCATTCGGAGCATTATTAAGGTCAAGCGTAGCGCCTGCTGCAACATTTATAAGGCCCGTCATCGTATATGCGGAGGGAACTGTAAATGTTATCGGGGTTACGCCATTTCCTACCGTAACGCTGGAGCCTGTACCAGATACAGTCCAGTTACTGCCTAGCAGCGGGTTGGAGCCATAGTCAATTATGTACGTCTGGTTATTGTTTGTAAAGTTTGTTGGTGTTACCCCAACAGCGCCGCTGGCATTAGCTGTCCAGCTTGATAGCTGGGAAAGGTCAGCAAAAGATGAACCGGCAATGGTATGCCATGTCCACGGGCCTGAAGGCGGTATGCTTATTGTAGCAGTAACCGAGGCAAGGCCGGGGCTTGTAAATTGTATTGTAGCAATTGTTGGAGCACCTGCGGTTGCTGTTAAATTGGTAAAGGTAGCGACGCCGGCGGCTGCGGCTGCTGTTGTCGTACCGCCTATTGTCCACACACCTGTTGCAGAAGAAGCCGTAGCTGTAACAGTAGCTGTGCCGCTTACCGGGTTACCAAACTGGTCAGCCACGTCTATTTTTGGCTGTACCTGCAACAGGCCGCCGCTGGCAAGCGGGCCCACGGGTACTGGCGTAGCTATTACCATAGAAGCAGCAGCACCAGTAGCAATAGGCTGAGAAACTGAAGTTGGAAGGTAACCATTGGCATAAGCCGTGATAGAATAGGTACCGCTTGTAGTCAGATAATGGTCTGCAATGGTGGGTATCAGGGATATCTGGCCTGCTGATAGTGTATAGTCTGTTGTAGGCGTAAGCGTATATACGGTGCCGCTTGGGAGCAGCTGTGCTGTAATATAAGACATAGCCGAATTAAACCCTGGACAAGGGGAGAATGTGATCGGGTGTGAGGTCACGTTATCTTCTGTAGCGCCTGCACCTGCGGCAAGTGTTACTGAGTAAGTGATGCTAACCGGATAAACAGCACTTGTACAAGTACCATTGGTAACGGTAAGGCTACCCGTGTAATTAGCTGCGGGTACACCTGCAGGAATTGTCAACGGGATAGGAGGGGTACCCACTGTGCTGGCGCCAACTACAGGAGTAAAGCCTGCGGGGCCTGCAACGATCGGATCCCAGCTGATGGAATAAGCATTGACACCGCCCGCTGGTGAAGAGTAAGGGTAATTGATGCTGGTAGCGCCCCCGCAAATTACGGAGCCCATTGAGCCAGGTACGATAGATGGTGAAGACGCCACGTTGACGGATACTGTAGTAGTAGCAGAACAACCGGAATTAGTACCGGTAACGGTATAAACTGTTGATACGGTAGCGGTGGTTGTAGGTGCAGCGATCAACGGATTGCTCAAACCGGCAACAGGTAACCAGCTATAAGAAGCAGCACCAGAAGCCGTAAGGAGGTTGCCTGCGTCAGCAGCACAACGAACAATTGGTGATGCCGGTGTAACAGTAACTGTAGGGATAGTGCCCGCATTTACAGTAACGCCTGCGGCTGAATAACAGCCATTATAAACAGCATATACGCTATATACATTGGCGCCAATTACCGTAGGGGTAATAATAGGAGCTGCGCACGAAGTACAAGACAGATCGGTAGCAGCATCACCAGTAGTTGGTGACCAGACAAAAGTGCTTACCGGGAAAGTTGGCAATGTGTAGGTCCAGCCTTCAGGTGTGGAGACGTTTGCAATAACTAAATTTCTTCCCGGAGGAGAAACACCTAACGTACCAGCCGCATTTTCGATACCAAGCGACCAGCTATGCGTATAATAGACACGCGAAGTGACCATCTCATCAATAACATTCGTAGTCTCATGCAGAATAACCTGGCCGGATATATAACCTGTTCCGCCATAATCATATACACCATTGTAATAAATTATGACCATACGGTTTGGAGCCGTGCCGGTATATCCATAAGTAATGGTACCGCCGGCGCCGGTGTTCAGGTCACTTATACTAAAAGCTATACCTTCACCCATTTCGCCCACGGCGCCTGCAGACGGAATGCTTTCACTGGCATAGCCCGCGGCGTTTGTATTAAAGCTGATATAGCCATTAGTACATACGTACATGGAGTTATAGTTATTGCCATAGAAGTTGAAAGTAAATGGCAAACCAACAGCGCCGCTGTTCGCATCATCACCGGAAACCGAACCTAACGGTGTAGTGATCGTCTGCAGGGCATACGGAGTTGAAGATACCGTATAAGCGGTACCCGAGTAAGTAGGATAAGTAGCGCTTGCGCTAAATGTAGAGCTTGCACCAATACATATATTGCTGGATATACCTGGCGTCACGGCTACAGCAGAGGGCAAAATGGTACCCACGGTAACAGGCAAAGTAACAAAACAGCTTGTGGAAGGCGATGTTGCGGTAACAGTCGCTACGCCGGCTCCCGTACCCGTCAGCAAGCCAGATCCGCTTATTGTAGCAACGCCCGATGCCGGGGTTATGGACCAGGTAAGGCCAGCTACTGCGTCGGTTAACTGTGAGGTCTGGCCAACACATGCATCAGGTAAACCTGTAATAGCCGCAGGGCCTGCATTAACAGTAACTATCTTGGTTGGCGCAGTGCCGCAACCATCAGAATAAGTAACCATTACGGTACCAGTACCAGTAGCCGTCAGCGTTGTTGGCGATCCTGTAGAGCCTATTGTAGCAACAGATGTGTTGCTGGAGCTCCAGGTGCCGCCAGCAGTGGCGTCGCTTAATGTCATGGTATATCCATAGCATAGGGATGTAGCGGCGCTGATACCGAGCGGCCCTACATTCGTTATTGTTTCGGTCCATACAGTTGTGTTTGCACAGCCATTTACCGTATAAAGAATATTTGTAGTCCCGGTTGAGGCTGTAGAGGTAAGAACACCCGTAGTAATGCCGATGCCGGCATAAGTAGGTGCGCTACTCTGCCAGGTACCGCCCGCGGGGGTACCGTTAAGCGTAGTGACAGAGGATACGCAAAGAGTGGAAGCGCCCGAAATAGTTGGTATCGGGTTTACGGTAACTATTATAGATTGTGAGCCACAAGGGGTTGTGTAGATCACAGTGGCAGTGCCTGCCGCCGTGCCGGTAATGGTAGATGTGGTAGAGCCGGTGGTAACGTTCACCGCTCCCGATCCTGCGGTAGTGGTCCATGTGCCGCCTGCTGTAGCGTCTGACACAGTGATGCTCGCCGCATTACAAAATGGTGTTGTACCTCCGCTTATTAGTCCGGGAGGGGAATTAACAGTAATGGTGGCAGTAGCGGGCGATGAATAACAACTGTTATAATAAGCAGTTACCGAGTAAACAGTAGTGGCAGTTGCCCCGGTAACACTTGTCGGGTTGGTTGTCGTGCTGCTCAGTACGGTAGCTGGCGACCATGCATAGGTAACGCCCGGGGTCGTAGCGGTAATGCTCCACGCCTGATTAGTAATAGCTGTGGAAGTATAATTCTGGCCGGGCACAACATATGCCGTAACGCCGTCTGACTTTTCTGCGCCAAGCGTGTGCACTGTAGCCTGGGCAGTAGTGATCTGGAAATCAATTTCACCGGTGGTCTCATAAAATACTACCTGCCCGGTTTCGTTAGGGCCAGTACTGTAATCTGCAACGCCGTTAAAACTAACCACGAATTTCCGGTTTGGTGTAGTTCCAGCGACACCATAGGTAATACTACCGGCATTGGGCAGGTATAGATCACGGCCAAAAATGGAAACAATATCATCTGTGTAACCATTCGGCAGTGTACCCAGGTAGGTAGCAGTGCGGCCAGTAGTAAAATCTACGTTACCGTTATTACCTATATATACTGTACTGCCTGAAGCATGGACATTTCCCAAATAATTAAATGCGAAAGGCAATGTCACTGCATAATAACCATCGTCGCTATTACCGCCGGTGGGCGTGGTGGCACTTGTGATGGTGCCGGTAACGGTAAATGCAACAGGTGAATAAGTGGTGCTGTTCAAAGCCCACACAATTGGTACACCGCCAGCCGTTGCTGTAAGTGTTGAAGAAACCGGGCTACATCCTGAAGTAGGGGAAGCAGCGGCAGATACGGTTGGTATCACAGCACCGGAAGACACTGTGATCGCCTGGGTCACCTTACAGCCGGTAGCAGAAATTGAGTAAACCGCAGTGGCCGTGCCTAATGTGGCTCCGGCGGTTACGAGCCCTGAGGCAGAAATTGTAGAAGCCAGGCCTGATATTCCCCATACATCACCGCCAGTTAAATCACTTAACTGGGTCTGCTGGCCCGCACATACTGTAAAATTACCCAATATAGGTGTTGGCGTCGGATTAATGTTTATTGTTACTGATTGAGGAGAACAGCCTGTGCTATACCCCAATGTAGCCGTACCTGGCCCAGTACCTGTAACCGTTACATTTGTCCCGGCCGGTACGATACTTATGGAGCCGGTTCCTGCGGCATTAGTCCATGTACCACCTGCAATTGGGTCGCTGAGTGTTATTGAACTTCCGTTACATACTGTAAGGGCTCCGGAAATAGCACCTGTGGTTGCAGTAACTGTTTCTATCTGGGTAGTGGTACATCCGCTCTGGGTATAACTGATAATCGATGTACCTCCGCCAACAGCGGTTAACAATCCAACAGGTGTAACAGTTGCCACCGACCCGGTGAAACTCACCCACGCCCCACCTGCAGGTGAGCCCACCAGGTTTGAGGTGGTGCCCTGGCATATATTACCGATGCCGGAGGTAATAGAAGGCGAGTTGTTAATTGTCGTTCCAATTGATGATACAGCGCTGACAGCCGTACAGCCATTTGCATTAGTATAATTAATGGTTACAACTTTAGTGCCTGGCGTCCTGTAATACAAGGTAATGCTATTGCTCGTGGCCAGCGTACCGCCAGACATAGATGTGATCGTATAATCTGTCCCTGATACCCCAGGAATAGACCAAACGTAATTGGTCATCCCTGCCTGGGTAGTATAAGTTAACGGGTAGGATGCGCCCTCACAAGCGCTTATCGCACCCGGCTGGGCAGTAAAGCTTACTGCCGGAAGTGCATAATCCGTGAATGATATCGTCTGGGCACAACCGGCTTGTGTATAAGAGATAGTAGTGACCCCTGGAGTTGCTCCCCCGGTTACTGTGGTTGACGAACTTGGTCCTAAGATCACCGTTGCCGCGCCTGTATTTGTACTCAGCCAGGTGCCGCCTGCAGTTGCGCTGCTTAAGGTAGTCGTTAACCCGCTGCACACACCGGCTACGCCGCTAATTGCGGCCGGGCCATTAACAACGAGGCTTGTAGTAACTACCGATGTAGTTCCGCAGGCATTAGTTACAGCCAGCGTATAAACTCCCGCATTTCCTAAAGCAGCAACCCCTACCCCTGTGCTCAGATTGGTAGGAGTTGTGATCGCATTACCACCGGGACTGGTCCAGAGATAACCGGTAGGCGCACCTAATGCCGTGCCGGTAAGTGTAATTGCCGCACCTGTACAAACAGGATTTGGACTTACTGCTGCAGTACCACTTGGGTATGCGCATATTTTTGCATATCCAGCCGCAGCTCCATTGGCGCCACTGGCTACGGATGTAACTATACCCGAAGCAAAGCCATCGCCGCCGCCGCCGCTACCTTCATAGCCGCCGCCGCCGCCATAATAGCCGCCGCCGCCGCCGCCGCCATATAGTGAAGCATAGCCATTACCACCTGCACCTTGTGCACCATTGACCCCACCAGTACCTCCTGAATGGCCCCTGGTACCGCCAACGGTGCCAACAGCACCCGTTGCCTGTGTTTCCCCGCAATCACCGTTACCATTTCCGCCTGATGCAAAACCAGCAGCGCCACCGGCATAGCGGCCTACGCAACTGTACGAACCGCCGCCGCCGCCGCCGGCAACCATAACACGACTGTTTAATGAAGCTACAGTGGTTCCGCCGGATACAGTACGAAGATCGGTACCCGCACCACCTCCGCCAGCACCATCACCTATGCCGCCACTACCACCATTTTCACCGCCACCGGACGAACTACCACCAGCCCCACCGGCGACATAGGATGCACCAGCAGCACCCACATAAACAATGAATTGCTGCCCCGGCACAACGGTAATGTAGCCCTGTACGGTACCGCCGGCCCCGCCAGCTCCGGCACCTATGGCGCCTCCACTAGCCCCGCCTATATCAACATATATTTTAGTACATCCCGGAGGTACCGTATAGGTGTACGGCCCTCCAGGCGTATAAGTAGTCAACTGGGCATCCACTTTACCAACAGTCCCAAACAGCACCAGTAACAAACTGGTCAACACCAAACGGTATTGCTTCTGTTTTCCACACACAGACAGCACTGCCTTTAATGCCTTAGCACCAATGGCCGCCGTTCCTTTCACTTTGCTCGTTGCTGCGTTTGCAGCGATGTTGTTGATCGGGGAAAAATTTCTCATAAACGGGGGAGTTTAAAAAATCTTCAAAACGTGTTTTAACTTTCAATTTATGTTGTACTCGCAATTAGGCTCTTAATAAACCGCTCCGTTTTTACTCTGAATTTTAACTTTTTTTTCTTAAAATTCACTTTCAAAACAGGCGCGGGCCTGCGTTATTCCTGTATTCAATTGATTAGCAATCATTTATTACCGATCATTCAGAGAACAGGGCGAAAATGTTTACGGCATTTTCATTTTTTTCATAGAGGGGAGCGCAAATATTTACCACACAATTATCGATATTCACCACAGAATTATCAAAAAATTAGCGAAAAATTAATTTTGCTGAACTATAAAAATAGGGATAATCGAAAAGGTTTTAGGATTTTTTTTTGTTAACAAGAAACGAATGACAGAAGGAATTTATTAATTAAAATCACTCTAATAATAAACCGCTATCAAAAATATTAAAAAGATATTTTAGTATCTTTGTGTGCAAATAGATAACTATGCGCACTTTACAATTAGCAGGTCATCTTACTGATACACAATTAAAAGAAAGGCTGACAGCTGCAAAAGATAA
>CAISPO010000034.1 GCA_903887415.1 uncultured Bacteroidota bacterium
TAAATCCAGAATTTGGCGCAGTAACGGTTTGTTATTATTTTTACTACGTTTGAATAGCCCCATATTTTTGTGTTTTGGTCGTTCTTAACCAAAGGTATGGCCGCTATTCAGGCAAAAAAGTTTCGGATAGTTGTGTAACTGCACATCAAGTTATTGCCTATGATGAGCGTTACTGCAATCATGTACGTGACCAGTCGTCTGTCTTTTAACGCCAGCGCTATGAAAAAAGGCATAAGAAACGAACCAGCCATTTCAAAAGTAAGCGTCCAGCCGGGGCCGTAAAACTTATTGTGGAAACGCAACAAGAATGCTTCTTCCCAAAATTCATATTTATTGTAAACGAAGAGGTCTTTAAAAAAATGAAGCCACAGTTCATTCCTGTACTGAAATAAAGCACTCGCTAAGACTATAAGGAAAAAGCCCGGAAAAAGCCGGAAAAAACGGCTTACATAAAACGGCACAATATCCATCGACTTGTTCCTGACGATATATTTATAAGACAGTACAAAGCCACTTAGTACAAAAAAGAAATTCACGGCCTCCTGCCCGTTAACCACGAAGAAAAAATAGTGCATGTTCATTTTTTCCTGGAAGTTGCGCGACAAAAAATGACACCCAAATACCATTAATGACGCAATACCCCTTGCTGAATCCAGATATTTAAGATGATGTTCGGTATTGCTATCAGTCGCAGACATAGGGAAAGTATCGTTTTAGTCCGTTTCGCGCTGAACAACCAGTGAAGGCTTCATCCGGTTCGTGGCCCTTTTACCGATGCGCATAAAGGGCAGCTCAACGCAGTAATGCAAAACCGATGCAACAAGCACAACGGCCAGAACTACAATTATCGCTATCAGCACAAAATTGATCGCAGCATGAGGCCCGGAAAGATATTTTTCCGCATACAGGTACACCGTATTGATAACCACTACATGCACCAGGTAAACACCATAGGATATCTTGCCCAGGTACACCAAAACTTTGTTTTCAAGAAACCGCTGCGCTCTTTTGCTGTACAGGATAGCAACCAGGAAAACAAAACATGCAAAACCGGAATAGGTGAAAAAATCTATGCCCAGGTAGCCGGCAAGGTATTTATAAGAAGGGCCAAACGGAGATACAGCGTCCAACTGCCTGATGGAGAATAAAAATACGGACACAATGAGTATGGGATAGCGGTATTTAAACCATTTTGTTTGCCGGAAGGAAACATCGGTGATCTCCGGGTAGTAGCAACTGGCTATGATGCCAAATAAAAACAAGTAGCTGAAGCAGAGATTGTTGCCAATGATCAGCATTGCCACGATAAACCAGGGGATCAGTTTCCTGTTTTTTAATGCTAGTGCTATGTAGAAGGGCATAAGGAAGGAGCCAATCATTTCCAGTGTCAGCGTCCAGCCGGGGTAGTAAAACTTGTTATGAAAATGAAGCAGGAACGCTTCTTCCCAAAATTCCTGTTTATTGAATATAAAGAGGTCTTTGAAGGTCTGGAGGCTAAGCTCATTCCGGTAAGCATATAAAGCGCTCCATAAAACAATAAGGAAGTAAGCGGGAAACAACCGAAATACCCGGCTGACGTAAAATTTCTTTATATCGAGAGGCGCGCCCAGTATTACATACTTATAAGAAAGCACAAAGCCGCTGAGCACAAAAAAGAAAGAAACTGCATCATTGCCATTGAACACAAAGAAAAAATAATGGACATTCATTTTCTCCTGGAAAGTACGGGCTATAAAATGGCTGCCAAACACCATTAATGCAGCAATGCCCCTTGCAGAGTCCAGGTATTTAAAATGCTTTTCGGAATTGTTGGCCGGGATAGTGGGCATCGCAAATAAAAGTATGCAATTTCTTAATGACTGCAAACTTGCAGGCGAGTCTCAAGTTTAGCAAACCATTCGCACGGCGCGGCATCATGTTTTTAATGTTATTAATGGCCATGGATAAAACTCGTGGCTGAAAACAAAAACCGGATAAATTAACTTCTAAAATTACCGATCATGAAAAAGATAAAATATTTAATAGCCGCCGCCTTTGTTTCAACCGCTTTATTTGCAGGATGCAAGAAATACGATACCACTAGTAGTGGTACAGCCGATTACGACAGACTAAAAGCACCAAGTGCCAATATCACCATCCAGGTGCAGACGATACCTCAGCGGCCCGGATATATGCTGGCGTGGACCTCCGGGCAAATGATAACCAGTGAAGTTATGTTTACCGGCTCGTTTTTGAATGGCGATCCCGTGGAACAGCAATCATATGTGAGTACAGGTTTCAATACGATCGACCTGGTAACACCTTCTGTTACTACGTTGGGATCGGTAGATGTACCTTACCACACGTATTTGCGCGGGTTTTTTACAATTGGTATTAACCCGATCAATTCAGTTACGTCACTGGACCTAAAGGGGCAGTACTACCAGATCCAGCCGCCAAGTCACGGAATCGCGCCTTTTAATCCTGTGCCTGTAGAGATAGCTATAAGTACACCGGTGGCCCTTAACAGTGTAATGCTGTCTAACTTACCAATAAATAACGGCATATATACCGCCATCATCAGTATGGATGTGAACCAGCTTACCCTCGGTATAGATGATGCTGCGCTTAGCGTAGCGGCCAAGACCAATGGAGCAATTCTGATTACTAACGAATCTAATCCCAACCTTTACGGAATTGTTGTAAAGAATCTCGAAAACTATATGATGAATCTAAAGTTATCAGTAAACGCGATGAGTACGCCGGCTAACCCGGTTCAATAATTAAATCCGGTTTGAACTAAAAAGAGCAGGGCGTAACAACCTTGCTTTTTCATTTTATAAAAATGTGAATTTTAGAGCCACAATCCCAATTCCACAATCCTAATTCCCAATTCCATCTTCATTACCTTTGCACCCTTATGAGTAAAAAAGTACGTGTAAGATTTGCCCCAAGCCCCACCGGGGGGCTACACCTGGGTGGTGTGCGCACAGTGTTATATAACTACCTGTTTGCCCGCCAGCATGGCGGCGATTTTGTGCTGCGCATAGAAGATACCGACCAGGCGAGGTTTGTGGAAGGCGCAGAGCAGTATATTATGGACTGCCTGAAATGGTGCGGCCTGGAGCCCGATGAAAGCCCCGAAAAAGGCGGCCCGTTTGCGCCCTACCGGCAGAGTGAGCGCAAGCATCTCTATTACGAATACGCGCAAAAACTGATAGACTCTGGTCATGCCTACTACGCATTTGATACCACCGAAGAGATAGAGAAGATGCGCAATACTTATGGCAAAGATGACCATAAAGCGCAGTACGATGAAAGCACCCGCAGGTATATGCGCAATTCCCTTTCGCTGACGCCGGATGAGGTGGTAAAACTGTTAGGAAATGGCACCCCTTATGTAATAAGGATAAAGATGCCGGTGAACCAGGTCATTAAGCTCACCGACATGATCAGGGGCGAGGTGACTTTCGACAGCTCACTGGTCGATGATAAAGTGCTGCTGAAAGCCGATGGCATGCCTACTTACCACCTGGCTGTGGTGGTGGACGATTACCTGATGCAGATAACCCACGCCTTCAGAGGCGAGGAGTGGCTGCCCAGCGCACCGGTGCATGTATTGCTTTGGGAATACCTGGGCTGGAAAGAGCATATGCCGCAATGGGCCCACCTGCCGCTGATACTGAAACCGGATGGCAACGGCAAGCTGAGCAAAAGAGACGGCGACCGCCTTGGTTTCCCGGTATTTGCCATGAACTGGACGGACCCTAAAACGGGGGAGATTACCAAAGGTTTCCGCGAAATGGGCTTTATGCCACAGGCATTTGTAAATATGCTGGCACTGCTGGGATGGAACCCCGGTATTGAAAAGGAAATATTCACGCTGGAGGAGCTGGTGCAGGCTTTCTCAATAGAGCGGGTGCATAAAGGCGGCGCTAAATTTGACTTTGAGAAAGCCAAATGGTTCAATAATCAGTATATACATCACGGAGATAATGAAACGCTGACCAAACTGGCTATGCCATATATAGAAGAAGGGCTGAAAAAGGCAGGCGGTTTGGAATTTGGTAGTTCGGCTTCGCTCACTATGACAAAAGGGAATTTGGAATTTGTAGAGCGTGTTGTGGGGCTGGTAAAAGACCGCTGCACACTGCTGCCGGACTTCTGGGCACAAGGCCATTTTTTCTTTGTGACGCCGGAAAACATTGATGTGGCTGCAATAAAGGATAAGTGGAATGAACAAAAGCAGCAGTTCTTTAACGGTTGGGCAGATGTACTCGCAGCGCTACCGGACTGGAATGAGCAGGCAATAGAGGCGAGCTGTAATGAGCATGCACAGCAAGCCGGACTTAAAAAAGGGGATGTAATGCTGCCGCTGCGAATAATGCTGGTAGGCGGCAAATATGGCCCCGGTGTATTTATTATTGCAGATATGATTGGCAAAGATGAAACTATAAAACGTATAAAAGCTGTACATTTATAACCCGCAAACCGGGAAAGAGGAGAACGGAAGTGAATACGGAAGAATATATAAACAGCGGCATATTGCATGAATACTGCATCAATACACTTTCTGCCGGCGAGCGGACAGAGGTGGAGCGGGTATGCGCGCAATATCCCCAGGTAAAAAGTGAGTTGCTGCAAATGCAGCGGGCGCTGGAAAAGTTTGCGGAGAGCGTGGGCAGAAAGCCGGCAGCAGAAGTACAGCAAACAATATGGGGCACGCTCGAAAACATTAACAAAGAAAAAGCCGGTGACCTCAGCGACCTGCCGCTGCTTAATAAATATTCAGATCATAATAACTGGAAGCACATAGTGAAATCACTCATGCCCTCCAGGATACCTGATGAGCGGATAGTGTTCCCGCTCAGGGATGCAAACGGGGTCATGCAACTGCTGATCATCAGCAGGACGGATGTGGAAGAAGAAGTACATGAACACGAGCGGGAGAGCTTCCTGATACTGGAGGGCGAGTGTGAATGCCACATAGGCGATGATACCTGGCGCCTGGGACCGGGCGGTTTCCTGGAAATACCACTACACAAAAACCACAATGTAAAGGTCATATCTCCGTATGTAGTGGCTGTGCTACAGCATGTAGCTATATGATAAACAATGCGTTATGAACGAATGGAGCAATTTCTTTGTAGCCATGGCCGGGGCAGCAGCAGCATTGTCCGGGCTCATTTTCGTGGGTGTTTCCATCAATCTCACCCGTATATTATCACTTCCCAAATTGCCTGGCCGTGCGCTGGAGTCATTATTACTGCTGCTTACTATCCTTATCGTATCTGCTTTGTGCCTGGTGCCTGCACAATCTGCATGGGCTTTAGGCGCCGAGGTGCTTGGCACTGGTATCATTACCTGCGGCATAGCTTTGGTTATAGATATCGGTATGCTGACAAATGCAGAAGCCGCCTATAAAAAACATGCGGTACAAAACATTTGCTTTTCCCAGCTTTCCATACTTCCCTGCATTATCGCCGGCATCACTACAGCGGCCTGCGGATATCACGGCATTTACTGGCTTGTTCCCGGCTTCCTCTTATCGTTCATAAAGGCAATAATTGATGCATGGGTATTACTGGTGGAGATAAACCGGTAAGCAATGGCACGATTGTGTATCGCTCTTTATAAGTATCTTCATAAAAACGCGGCTATGAAAAATTTAATGGTATTGGCCATTTTCCTGTTCGTATATGCGGTAGCGCATGCACAGGATAAATCTAATTTGTCTAAGCAAACGGGTAAGGCGGAAGCATTGCCGAACCTGCAAACCTGCCTGCATACTGCGCAGCATAACCTGCGCCTGTTTACCGAAAGCCAGCCAAATGACGTAAACTCTATTGTGAAAGAGATAGAGCTTTACATAGATTCAATGCCCAAAAACAAGACAACAGCTGACTTATTGCTGTCGAAGAATTTTGCACCGCTGCGCCATTTCTTTCTTACTACAACCAACAAGACAAGCGTAGCCGCAGAGTTTTTATACACAGTCGCGCCGTATAATTTCTGCATGTATAATGATACGGCCCTGTCGCTGTACCTGTGGGCTGTAAAAGATGGTGAGCCCTACAACCTGGGCAAAATGACTGATAAGCGAATCGTAAAACTGGCACTCACTAATTGCCTGCTGCCATCACTGGCCGCGCTTGATGAGTTTAAAGAGGGCGAACTAAAATATGTAGCACTCAGCGTCTATTACGGATGTAAAGACAGCCGTGAAGGTGCTCCAAAGACAGGTACGGTGCCTTATTGCCTTACACTTGTTGCACGGCTTAGTGATATACAGCAGTATGCGGCAGGGCTTATCACCGATAAAGGGCTACTGGCAAATGCTGAAGTGTATCTTGCAGATGAGGAAGACATGCGGCGTCTGAACCTTGAATAGCAGATCATTCGCAACTGCCATGCACAAAATGCAGGGGATTTGTCTCCGGCGGCCAGCCCCTGATCACAAAATGTGGGTCTGCACCTTCTGTTTTGTAAAAGCTGAACTTTTCTTTTGGGCGGTCATTATAGATAAGCCATAGATTATTGCCATCCAGCAAATACTTGCCCTGCACCGTCTGCTCATTCCCATTTGAGTCAAGGTTGTGAAGAACAAAGTTGGAATATTCTGAGAACCTGATATTTACATCTGAATTGTGCGGGACAAACCAGCAGCCGCCAAATAAGATTTTATCCTCATGGCTTACCGGCTTCTCTTTTTGGGCAAAGCAAACGTTTGCGCAGAGCAACCATACAAGAGTAAAAATTCTGTAAAGCATACAAGGCAATCGGTTAATTAAAGCTGCCTGGATTAATTAGCTGCAAACGAAGCGAAGCTAAAAACGGGCTGGGACTTAAAGGAATAAAGTACGCTAAAAACTCTTTGCTCCCATTGGCCGGGCTGCTCGGAGTAGCCGCAGTGGCTGATTGCCTTTATCCAGGCGGTGCAATCGTTAGTGCCTTTCAATTTTTTATAAAAACGCTTGTGGGAGATAAGGCGGCAAAAGTCAACGTAAGAAGCCAGCTCATTGCTGTATTGCTTATAACGGCTCTTACGGCCACGGCGGTTAATAAAGCTGTTCCTGCCCACGATACCGAAATGATTATTGAGTACCCTTGCCGTAGGGCCGGCACCGCCGGATGATTCTACAGTAGCAATGGAAAGGATAACCTGCGCCGGGATACCATAGCTCTGGGCGAGCACCGCTGCTATGAGCTTGTGATTGAATATATACGACTTGTTTTGCGCGCCGGCACAAAACACAGATGCGGAAAACAGCACCACCAAAATCGTTGTATATATTCTCTTCATTAGAAATATCTCACCCTGTGTGGGGTCACAAATATAGCCCCTATGTGCAAAAGATGTTGATAAAAGTTGTTAAAATTTACGAAAAACATAAAATAAAATCTGTAAATAGTTGATCTACATATGGATGTAGTTAAACAAATCGGGATGTAGTAGGTGGAAACAGTATATTATCAAGGCAATCAATTAACCGTTTTGTCAATCAGGTCGTCTGCTTCCTTGTTTACATTCCGGCCTTTTCCGAACAGATAACCTGCAGAGATGCCCCACATCCGGTTTTTGTCTACCTCTGTTCCCGGCCCAATGTCGCTGATGCCAATAGTGTAGTAGGCCCTGAAGAACAGGCCGGTTGACAATTCATAGCCAGCCGAGAGGTTCAGGCCAATGTCAAATCCTTTTATTGTTTGTCCCCGTATTATATTCAGGTTGTCATCAGTAATGGACCTCATGCCGCTGGAATCGAAATTGTCATGCAGCTTATTTTTACCGCCTATAATATAGGAGGGAGTAACACCCAGCCCGCCAATGAAACGGCCCCTGCCCTGGTGACCGGATTTGAAAAGCAGGTTTACCGGCAGGTCGGCATAATAGATATGCAGGGTTTGGTTCACAGATTCGTTAAAACTATCATTGGTATAATAAGAGAAGGCCCTCACAGCACCCTTGCTGGATATGGACAGCCCTGCCTGGAAATAAAGGTGTTTATTGAGCGGCAGATCTACAAGGCCGCTAATTTTTCCGCTGGCCATGGTTGCCACACTGGCCGAAGTGAAGCCAAGCGGCGGTGCAAAGTGCATACTGCTCATGCCAGCGCCGACTTCCGGGCCGAAGCCTACCTGGGCACTGGCCTGGTTGTGCGTAAATATTAAAATAAGTGCAAAAAAAACAAACCGCATCTTTGGCAAAGATAGGCAGATCGGCAGTGTTAGTGTTACAAACAGTACGGAGCAATTATTATTTCCTATCTTTTTCCCTTTTCGCACGCTCTTTTTCCTTGTCTTTCCTTTTCTGCTCTTTCCGCTCTTTTTTCCACTCTTTTTTATCGATCACTTTTCCGTTCTTATCGTAGTATATCTTCTTTTTAACTACTGTAAAAGCATACCCCAGAGTTACACGGATATCCTGGTTATAGGTGGCGTACTTAGTGTCAATTGTGGGATGCTTCTTGTCGCCCATGGGCGTCATGTTATTAAATCCTTGCAGGTAAGTGCCGCGCACATACAGGCCCCCGGCTATCTGAATCATCACCCAGCCCTGGGCTCCGTAATCCCAGCGGTTAATATCGTCCGTGGCGCCATTGCCTATACGCATATCACGGGAACTGGGCAGCGTTCCTGTGAGCTTGAAGATGCCGTCCTGGTTAATATCCAGGTATGGGCCTGCACCAATGAAAAAATGACTCCGTTCGGGGCCTATCTGGTATTCTAAGCTTAGCGGTATTTCGATAGTATTTATACCCTCATAAAGGTTCTGCCCATAGTATGGACAAGTATAGCCGTTGCGCACAAAGAAAGCACCCGGAAGCAATGAAAAATGTTTGCTGAGCGCAAAATTCAGATTGCCGCCCACAGTATAGGCATTTTTACCGGTGCGCGGGTGGCCGGCAGTGGATCCGGTGTAAGTGCAGATATTGTAACCTCCTTCGGGGGCAAACATCACCTGTGCCGAAGCAGCGTGAGCCGTGAAAAATAAAGCCGCGAAAAGTAAATAAATTGGTTTCATGAGCTATACCCTGTCAAGGGTGTTCTTATTTCCAAAAATATATATTACGCCCTTTCAGGGCTTTGTGTTTGATATGTTCTTATACCGGGGGCTTCACCCCCGGGCTAATATATTACACCCTTTCAGGGCTGGTTTCTTTTTTCAATAATTCTTAACTAATACATTTAGCCTAAGACCAGGGCAATTCCTATTTCCATTATTAGTGCCCAAATATAATGCATATTTTATGCCTGCATACCATACAGTAAATTAAAAATCTCTGTTGCACGCGCGCTGCTGTATTGGCCAGCGCCTATATTACTTACCCAGCGCACCAGCTTTATAGCATTGGTTAGAAACACCTCGTCTGCACCAAGCAGGGTATCATGCGAAAGGCTTTTTTCCTGCACGGTTATTTTTTCCATTATGAACCGTCGCATAGTGCCCGCTATACATCCATCTGCCAGCGGGGGAGTATAAGTGGCTTTATCTTTTACCCAGAAAATATTGGCAATAGTGCTTTCTATAATGCTACCGGCAGTGTTGCATATAAGTGTATCGTTCCATTTATTTTCCTTTGCCTGCCGGGCAGCCATAGCATAGATGAGCGCATTGCAGGACTTCAGATTGCACAAAGCGTCCATGCTCTTTGCCAGACCGGTGGCTATACCAACGATGAGGCCATTTTCGTTCAGTTGCAGTATGCTTTCATCAAGCGGGAAACATTCTATTACAAAGCCGGGCTTGTTGTCCATACCGAAAAGGCCGCCACCGCCTGCGAAGAGCTGCAACCGTACACGGCAAAGTTTTTCGAGCTTGTTTTTCTTCACGGTTTTCAGCACCTCATTTTCGAGATACTCCGGTGTCATTAAGGCAGGTATTTCGAAATGTAGTTTTTTCGCCCCGGCAAAAAGTCGTTCCCAGTGATACTGCCCCAGCCGGATAGCACCAGCCTGTACAAGCATGGTCTCAAACAGGCCATAGCCATAACGGAAAGCGCCATTGTCTATGGGCAATGCAGTGCTGGCGGCTTCTGTTATTTTTCCGTTGATGTTGATGTGGTTCAAGACGATGCTAAGGTAAAATAGTATCAAGTATTAATGTTTCGGTTTTTGAGTTTTTTTTGAAAAATGCTTATCGTTTGATCTTCAATGGATTGATGATCAGAAATGTTCCAAAAAGGTAACGAAAATGTTTCGCCTGCGGTTTGCCATGGAGGTTGTATATCATTCATTATCTGCCCGTATTATCTTACTTTCTTTTTGCTTCGCCAAATAGAAAGTAACAAAGAAAAAGGCGATTTTTTTCCAAAGGCTCCGCCGGAAAAAAATAGCTCTACTCTGTTATCGCAGTTCGCTAATCGGCAGTGTGGCGCTGGTTTTGACTCTCCACTGGATTAATTAGACTCAGGACTTTAAAATATTTATCACTGTAACTTGAGAAATCATGAGTTTGATTTTCGTAATACAAGTCGGCATTTTTCATAAACGCAAGCATACCTAAAACTCTGTCAAAATGATCTTTCGTGTTTGTTTTAAATACATCGTTTTGAGGAATATTATCTTTTGATATCCCGGAGACTATCTCTTTATTTGTTGGAAGATCATTTCCCCAAATATCAAAAAGGTGTACTGGTAAGAACGCATCCGAAAATGTATTTGCTTCTGCCTTGCTATTCTCTTGACTAGCACGATTTGCAAAGAACAATTTTTTTACTCTGGATATTGGAAGGGGATAAGGCAATAAATTTACTGTTGGCGACAAAGTAACCAATTTCTTCTTATCAAAATCGGATAAAACAACGTCTATTAGTACTTGACTTTCGTCTGGCAAGTCAGAGAATCCATTTGTCAGCAAAAGATAATCTGGCGTACGCGACTGGATGTCAATCGTTCTTTGACTTAATGCCAATTCACGCATTTCGTAACTCGGTGGGTAAATTAACGCACTTGCAAAATACCCTAATAAATTCGATTTATTAATTTGAATTAAAAAACGTTCTTCAATAATTTGAGGCTCGCTACGAGTGTACGCGGCATCTGTTGATGAAACATCGAAGAATGTCGGCTCAATCGGTTTTTGTACTGATTTAGGTTTTGGCAGCTTTGATTCTTTTCTGGCCTTATCGGTTTTAATATTGACTGTTGTTTTTGCCATGATACACTACATTACTGGATTCATAAAATTACTAAAAAAGGTTTCCGGAATCGAAGGTTTCTTTAGGAAAATTACTCAATACGGTCGGAGTATCTCCTGTATGTAAAATATATAATCGACTCTTAGCTCTCGTACAACCAACGTAGTATTTCTTTTTATCCTCAGGAGTATTCTTGACGCTTTGGAATTCTGGCATGATTACTAAGTCGAACTCCATACCTTTTGCGGAAATAAACGTTGTTATCAGTATGCTTTTCAAATCATTTTCAACTATTGTTTTTTCTTGGTTTGTCATTTCAGCGTAGTACATCGAGCAATCCCCGTTTGCCATTTCTTGAAGGACTTTATAGTAGTCTTTAACTTGCTCCTTATAAAGAAATAAAATACCAATATTAAAGCCAGAGATATTATCATCAATTATTTTTTTCAACCTAACTCGCATGTCGTTTTGACTATTGAATTTTAACAATTGCGGTAAGTCACCATTGTTTTTATATCGTTTTAGATGTTCTAGCGTTTTGGAATCATTTGCTTTTTTGCTTTCAGGCACAAAACGTCTAGCAAAATCGTAAATTTGAAAAGTATTTCTGTAGTTAAATTGTAAATCAAATTCGTTTAACGATGAATCCAAATATTTTTTGATCGCGTACTCGTTTACTCCGATTCCATTTTTCATTTGTTGATCATCGTCAGCACCTAATGTGATCCGACCAAATATTTTGGGAAATGATTCAAAAATCCGATTTTCTAGATCTTGTGCCTCATCAAGAATTAATTCAAACTTATCTAAACCTTTGTTTTCTAATAATTTGATTATTTCTTCGCTGTTTAGCTTTTTTGAATCGTCACCAAAAACGTCCAAAAATTTACCATTTGTATTTTTAGGAAACCAGCTGTGCAAGGTGCTAACCCTTGAGCTTGGGTTTGAAATATCCCTACTTGCAAGGAGATTCTCAATAGCAACTTTTAGCATTCTTTGAAACGTCAGTAATATGGTGGCTTTACCATTTTCAATTAACCTGATTAATCTAAAAATTGATACTGTAGTTTTGCCGCTTCCTGGGCATCCAGTAACTACTGTGAACTTTTCATCATAGTCCGTTCTGATAATGTGAAGCATTATACCGCCGTTAGAAGAATTCTTGATATTATCTTCAGATGGTAATCGGAATATGAACTTTGGCATAACGACTGTTTCTATTGAAAGTAAAAATAAATTTCGATATTCAAAGATTAAAAAATAACTCTAAGTTGGATTTGCAGGTGTGTTAACTTTCAACTATTACTTAAATTTGGTTCAATATTGTTCCGAACGGACAAGTAAGTAACAACGGACAAGCTCAAAAGCAATCCCTAACCTGAATGGTGCCAACGCCACTGAAGCTAGATAGTAGCACCAAAGCTGACCCCCAAAAACCTTTTTAATAAATATTTAATCAAAACGTCCGAAAACAGGCAAATTAAATGTTTGCTGGTACCGAAATAAGGTTAATTTTGCGTGCTTTTCAAAAAGTACAATCCAATTCTAAATCTATTAAATATGGATGGCAATGCTGGTTCAGGATCTAAGGGAGAAAATTCTGGAAGGCGACCTCAGCGAGTTGCTACACCACAGCAAGGATGAAGACTATCCGGCTGAGGTGTCTAAGCTATTGGCCTCATTGCCGAAAGAATTTGCCATAAATACTTTCCTTTCTTTACCGGAGAAAATACAGATACAGATATTCTCGTTCCTGGACCATGTGCTGCAGATAGGGGTGATAGAGGAACTGCCACGCCCCAAAATATCGAACATACTTAATAACCTGGAGTCGAACGACCGCGTAGCATTTTTTGATACGCTGGATGGCATAGAGGTGACCGAATACCTGAACCTGCTGAACGACAAAAACAGGCTGGCTACCTATGACCTGCTGGGCTACCCGGAGAACAGCGTGGCTCGACTGATCAATACCAACTTCACTACTGTACGCAAGGAATGGACCATAGGCCAAGCTATAGAGCATCTGCGGAGGTTCTACAGCGATACGCCTGCTGCCAACGTGATATTTGTAGTGGACAGCACGGGCAAGCTGGTGGACGATATACCTATCCGCCGGCTGGTGCTGAATGAGCACAGTAAGACTATAGAAGACATCATGGACGGATTCTATGTGAAGCTGGACATACAGGATAGCATAGAAGACGCGATACAAAAATTTAAAGAGTACGACCGTGTGGCCCTGCCGGTAACCAACAGCAACAATGTGGTGATGGGGGTGGTAACGGTGGATGATGTGATAGATGAAGCGGAAGAAAAGGACACCAAGGAAATGCAGCAGTTCGGTGGTGTGGAATCGCTGGACCTGCCTTATGTGAAGACGGGCTTTGTAACGATGATACAGAAGAGGGCTGGCTGGCTGATCATCCTGTTCCTAAGTGAAATGCTTACAGCTACGGCGATGCAGCACTTTCAGACGGAGCTGGATAAAGCGCTGGTGCTGGCTATGTTTGTGCCCCTTATCATGAGCAGCGGGGGTAACAGCGGATCGCAGGCGGCAACACTGATCATACGTGCCATGGCGCTGAAAGAATTATCTCCGCGCGACTGGTGGTATGTGATGCGGCGGGAGCTGTTTTCGGGGTTAACGCTGGGCGGGATACTGGGTACTATAGGTTTTATCCGTATTGCGATATGGCAACAGCTCGGTTTTTATAATTATGGCGAGCATTTTAACTGGATACTTGTAGGGCTGACTGTTTCTTTCTCGCTGGTGGGAATTGTAATGTGGGGCACACTTAGCGGATCAATGATACCTATTTTACTGAAAAGACTTAAGCTGGACCCCGCATCGGCATCGGCACCTTTTGTGGCTACGCTTGTGGATGTAACAGGGCTTATCATTTATTTTAGTGTGGCGGCAATGATGCTGCATTTATAGGCTGCAGGAGCGTGTACGAAAGCATATCCATGAGTATATTTGTAGTAACACCCTTTAAGTGCTCAACGATAACAATTCACATATTGGCCAACTAACCCCTAAAAATGCTCCGCACACAAAGTGGTGCGGCGTGTTTGGCATTTTATGGGTGCTGATGTTTATCCTTTATTTGCCTGCAGCCAAGGCGGGTTTTGTTACCGACTTCACCGGCTGGCTGGACCAGGTAAAGAACCACGGCTTCTGGGAATACATCAACCGCAGCAATTTTAAAGCTACCAGCCTCTACCAGGTCACGCAGTTTGTGACTTGGATATTTTACCAGCTATTTGGGATTCATGCTTGGCTATGGCATTTACTGTTCATTACACTGCATGTGATCAATGCTACTTTGTTGTTTACGTTGTGCAGCGGAATACTTGAGGATGTGGGTGTAAAGAACAGCCGGGAAATATCCTTTATGGGTGTTGTCTTGTTTTGCATCTCGCCTTATTTATCGGAAGTGGTGGTGTGGGAGCCATCGTTTCATTTTTTGCAGGGATTGCTGATGATACTGCTGGTGCTGGTGTGGGTAAGGAAGTACCTGCATACAGGGAACAGCAAGTATGGATGGTGGGCGGCAGTTGTCTATCTGCTGTCCACACATACGCTGGAGGTGTTTTATATAACGCCGTGGCTGGTGCTGACGCTGGCCGTGTTTTACAGGGCAGGCACAGTTGTTGGGAAAGATCTGTTTGTAAAAGTATTGTTGCTGTTTTTCGTGCCGGAGCTTATCATGTTTTGCCTGCGGCTGGTGGAGTTCAGGCTGCTGTATGGCAGTTGGGTGTCGCGCATAGGCACGGATGCTGCAATTGCCGGGCCACTCACGGGCCTCGGCAAGCCGGCAAAGTATCTTTTTCATCTGCTGTTCCTGGGCAGGTTCTTTGGGCATGAGGTGAAGGAAAAGGTGTATGCGTTTTGCGACAGCATTAAGTGCATCGTGGCTTTTTATGTGGTTGTGGTCGTTATCTGCGGGTATATTGTTTATCGGTTCAAGGCCATGGATGGAAAAGGAAAAGTGGCCAGCCTGCTGTTTGTATGGATGCTGATAACTTTTGTGCTGCTGCTGCCGTTGTGGTTCGGCGACCTGTTGCTGGTGCTATTTGATCGATATACTTATTTCACGGGAGCGTTTTTTTATATGCTGCTGGCAGCGCTTGCAGGGTTTATTACCATGCGGTATGTGCGGTGGGGAGTATTGGGCCTATACGCACTGGCTAATCTGCGCTTTGCCATATTGGTAAGCAGGTACTGGGGTAAGTCGTGCAGAGTAGATCATGGACTGCTGTACCGCCTGCCTGAGACCGGAGATAAAATAATTGTGTTATTGAATCTGCCGGAATCGATGCACGGTGTGCCAATGATAGGCTCTGAAAAAGACAGTGAATACAAGCTGATGCACAACTTGCTGCTACCTGCGAAAGCGATCAATAACAAGGTGTATGATGGTCTCTCTTATAACATGGAAACGCCCGAAGATGGTGCACATACTTTGGTGCTCAACGACAGTATGGTACGGGTGACACTGAACCAATGGGGCACCTGGTGGTGGTATGAAGGCCAGGGCGGCCGCAGCTACGAGAACGAAGATTACAAACTGAATATGATAGATGGCGGACACTTTTATGAACTCACCATGAAGCAGCCCGCATCACGGTACCTGCTGCTGTACCAGGTGGGGCAGCAATGGCATACGGTGGATATGAGTAAGCGGGGAACGGACCAGAATTAAGCGCTAAGTGTGCCACGCCACCTCATGTAGAGACGCGATGCATTGCGTCTCTACGCAATACAAAACTACGTAAGCAGGACACTATACTTCGATAGTCACATCACCATTTACCGGGTGCCCTACACAGGTAAGTATGCTGCCCTGCTGAAGGTCGGTATCCATAAGCACCTCATTGTAAGATAGCCAAACCTTGCCGCTGGTGCAGCGGGCGGCACAACTGCCGCAGCGGCCCACTTCGCAGCTATAGGGCAGTGCAAGGCCATGCTTTTTTGCCGCCTGCAGAATAGTATCGGGATACTCAATGGGGAAAACATATTCCTTGCCGAGGTATCTGATAGTGGCAGTATGCGTGGTTTTATCGGGCGGCTCAATTTTTAGAATATTCCGGTCGTTGGTATTGAAATTTTCTTTCCTGATCTGGTCATCATGTATGCCCTGCTCCTCCAGCGATATGATGGCCATGCGCATGTAGCTGAACGGGCCACAGATATAAAAGAGCAGATCACTTTTGGGTACTTGTGCATTTTCTTTTAGTAATACTGGCAATAGCGCCTTGCTGAGCCGTGCACGTGAAAGGTCGAAGGATGTGCTATATAAGAATATGACTTTGAATTTGGCAGGAAATTCTTCAGTTAATGCCTGTAGCTCATCGTAAAACACTACTTCCTCCCGCGAGCGGTTGCTATATACGAGCACTGTTTTTACTTCGGGCTGGGTGTGCAGCAACGTTTTGATAATGGAAAAAACAGGCGTGATCCCAATGCCCGCCGCAAAAAAGAAAACCTGCTTGGCAGATAGTGTAGCAGGCAATGTAAAAAGACCGGCAGCCCCGGTTGTGTACAATTTATCGCCCACCTGGGCTTTATCGATGAGCAGGCGCGAGTATGCGCCGTTGTCTATTCGCTTTATGGTAAAAGAGACTGGCTCGTTTAGTTCCGGAGAAGATGATAAGGAAAATGAACGCCGCTCCTCCTTGCCATGATGGGCAAAAACGAAAGTAATAAACTGGCCGGCGGTATAAGGTATCGGACTGCCGTCTTCACTGGCAATAACGAAAGTCTTTACCCCCGCCGCTTCCTCGCGGATGGATGTGATGACCAATGTTTTTAAATCTGGAGTAGCTGGAACCATAACAAAGCGTGAATAAAAATAGCTAATTTAACAGGAGTGCTATTCAACGCCGCTACAATAAATAACTTTATAAGGCGTTTCGGGATAACTATGAGGCTACCAGTCATTTTAATTTTAGCAGTTATACACCTGTTTTGCAGCACACCTTCATTTGCGCAAAAGCAGTTGACGAGGCTGGTGGGCGAGAGCCGTTACTATCTATATAAGGATGAGACCGGTAAGGAATATACTGTGCCGGTGGATTCTATCCATTATGGATATGCGAAAAGCCGCAGCAATGAGTTGAGGTATATATACAACAACACAGTTGATACCGATAAATATCCGGAAACGGCCTATCTGCACGATCCCGGGTTTTATGACATCTATCCTGCCGAGTATGATACGGCTATAAAAGTGGATAACAAGGAGGATTCATTATTGTTCATTGAAAACTGGAACACTTCCTATGTGGAATTGGATGAGTTTGAAAAGAACGGGCCGGTGGAGCGGGAAATAAACCTGCTGAACAACGCACAGACCATTAATAAATACGGTCATAATAAGCTCATCGAATCGAGGAGCATTTATACGCCGGACAGTAATGATTCTATTGTGCTTACCGGTTCTATCCAGTATAACTATGATAAAAGCGGGAAGCTCTCGCTGAAAAAATTTGTTCCTGCCAATGCACCAGATTCTGCTGTTGGCATACTATACTATTACAATGAGAAAAATCAGATTATAAAGATCGAGTCGCCAAACAGGGTGGTGAATTTTTCTTATGATGGCAATGATGAAAAAAAAACAATTACCGTGCAGATAACGGAGTTTACAAAGAGTGATTCATCCTCTATAATGGTGCGGAACAACTACCTGTATGATAAAGGAGATCTGGTGCAATACCGGCAGGAGAAGAAATACAACACCACATGGAACACACTAATTAAGGATACGCTTACCTACAATAGTGACCATTGGCTTACATCATTCACAGGCGGAGAAAGCGGGCTTTATCACCACTTCAGCATACGTTACAATTCCTTTGGGCAGCCGGTTTACCGCACATCGGAGGTGAGCGATGAGAAGTACACCCGCTTCCTGGCTAATGGCTCAAAGGTGAAGATATATGCCGCCGAGTGTCATTATTATTATGAATTTTATAACCGCCCGAAACATTAATCCTACTTTTGCACGGTGAACAACTTTTCTTCTGAAATATCTTTTAAAACAGCGCGCAGCGGCGGAAAGGGCGGCCAAAACGTGAACAAGGTGGAAACCATGGTAGAGGCATTATGGCATGTAGCCTCTTCCCGCTTTTTCACAGACGAAGAAAAAGAACTGATACAGGCAAAGCTGCAAAAGAAAATAAATAAGGAAGGCCAACTGGCAGTGAGAAGCAGTGAGGCCCGCTCGCAACTGGAAAACAAAGCCATAGCCCAGAACAAAATGGAGCGCCTGGTAGCCAAAAGCCTCATAAAACCCAAGAAACGCAAGCCCACTAAAATATCTAAAGAGGCGAAGGAGAAAAGGCTGGACAGCAAGAAGAAGGAATCGATGAAGAAGGAGATGCGGAAGCCTCCTCCTTTAATGTGAAAATCTGGAAATGTGCAGATGTGAAAATTGTTCCGGCATTTTACTGATTGCACCGGTCAGGCCAGTGGTATTTTGTTTATTGGGAAAGCTGTGGCCGGCGATGATCCTGTGCCAGAGCAGTCGCGCAATATCAATTTATTCTGCAGACCGCAAAACTATATCCCTGTGGCGTATGGGTCAACGGGATACCTAAGAACTTTCTTCTTTCTTCCGTGCGCCAATCATATATAATAGTGCATTTGCTCAGGATTTCATCAGCAGAGGGCATATACATTTGCTGCAGTACCAGGGTATCGCCCTTTTTAATGTGAACTCCGTCATAGAACCTTATGTCTTTTATGTCATCTACCAGCGGCCAAAGATTAACCGTGACAAAAACATTCTTGCCGTTGTGTACAAAACGATTAATAATATGCCGCGCCGCGGCATAGTCTTTCCGGTCATTTTTATAGTCAATGAATAAAATAAACACCCGCAGAAAAACTAACGATCCCGCCACATAAGTAGCTATAGTAAAAGCACTTGCCAACGTTTTTAAGAAACTCTTTGGCAATGACAAAATGTTCAGGAACAGGTAAACAGACAAGGGTAAAATGAACTGCGTAGCATTATAAACCGTGGGCGATGCGTAGAGAATGAACGCTACAATGCCATACAGTATCATTAACTGTAGAGCGCCGACCAGTACCACAATAATGGCCGGGCTTTTCTTTAACCGTGCTAAAAGTGATCTCACGTAAAAAACGATGCACAGCAGGAATAGCACCAGGAACCCAAAATTGAGCGGAGCTAAAAGCCAGTAATGTATGAAGAGTTTTACAGACCGGTCTTTACGGGTCATTGCTGCGGAGGCGTGCAGGCGAACATTGTTTACGGTATCTGTAAAGCCATGTGGAGACGCCGACAATATCACATAAAAAAGCAAACCTATAACTGCAAAACGAGCCGTATTTATAAGTACTGTTTTAAAAACGTTATCCGTATTTAGCAGCTCGAAAGTCACGAAGAACAGGAAACAGAAATAAAAGCAAATAACCTGTGTTGCGAACATTACCGAGAAAATAATGCAGATAAGGAAGTTGAACAACGCTGTATTTAATTCCTTTCGTTTATTGTAAAGCAGGAAAACAATAAAGACTAATAATACGGTAATAGTCTCTGGCCGGCCCACGGTGGGAATAAGGTATGTAACCAAATATACTACCGATAATAACAACATTGTTTTCAACGGCCCGGTGAGTTTTTCGGGTAAGAGTGAAGCAATAGTGCGGCAATACAAAAACAGCCCGGCAATGCTGAAAAGCGAGCAAATGAAAAAAACAGTTTTTACACCAGGGTGTATCTTGCTGAGCGAACCCAGAAGCATAGGAAAGAAAGGAACATAATAATTGAATTTCATGGCTTCCTGAGCATCCGTAACCATGCCCAGCACCGCGACTTCGTAGAGTGGGTTAACAAGGCCAAGGCCATGTGAGTATAACAACGCCGCCGGAATGAAAACCCTGGAGTCCGTACCAGGCGTAGGATACACATTCAGCGCAAACAAAATAAGGATAACAGATATCACACCCGTTAACGAATAAAGCAACACCTTAAATCTGTTCATAACCCTTGTTCCCGATAAGCCTTGTAAGATAGGAATTTTGCACGTTTAGAAAAAATCATAGTCTCGCCTTGAAGCATTCAGCCGTATGCCCACATAAAAATAGTTGGTAGTGAGCGGGCCATAGACAGGGCCAGTAGTGGAATAATCATTATTATATATGCCCGCATTATTGGCATACTTCCTATAGGTATCACCTATATCTATAAACATATTTCTGCGTACCTGGTAAGAGAAATTGATGTTCACCATCTCGCAATGGCTTTTCGGGCCGTTTATCATAGTTATCCCATATTGCTCCGGTGCGGTAATGTAGGGGTTAAATATGTTGTTGCCGAGGTTTGCACCTCCGGTGTCCACACCTTGTATATAGTATGTGCCTTTAAGCGTGATGTAAAGATTTTTTACCGGCTGATATTTTGCCACACCCACAATGCGTATAAAGCCGGAACCGAGCGGATCAGCAAGCGGCTGGTTATAGTTGGTATAGTTGGCAAGCGTGTCTTTTGCCGCATAGGTATAAGGGCGCACAGCATCGATCTCTCCCTGCAGGTCCAGGTTCTTTATGGTGAATGCGTCAAAGTATTTGCCCCCGGCCTGTATGCCCCATTTGTTGCCATACCATCCTTTACTGCTGATGAGCTCTTTGGCCCTGAACTCATTGAACATAAGCTGGCCATAAAACTGCAGGTGCTTTGCGACAATCGCCTTGGCGCTCATACCCAGTATCGACTTATCACCTTCACCGTTAAAGCGGTTTACCGCCGTAGAAAAAATAATCGGGTTGAGATAGGAAATTTCATAACTGTTGGGCCGGTCAAACACTTCAGCTTCAAAAAAGCCGAGGTTAAGCCACTTACAGGTATTCCAGGTAAGGTAATGGATGGTAGAGTATTTATGTGCAATGAGGCCATCCCCCTGGTTCTTGTCATATTGCGGCGTTAGCTCCAGGTACAGGCATTCGTAATTGATATGCCATATACGCGTCTGCAACTGCAGAAAGGGGGTATTCGATGAATAGTCTGTGAGAAAGAGGCTGCTGATGCCATCGCCCAGGAAGTGCTTGCCGGAGCCAAAGGATACATTCACGTGGTTTTTTACCGCATCGAAATTTACATATCCACTGGCCTGGAGATAGTCATAGCGGGAAGTAGCGCCGGTAGCAATACCGGGCAGCAAGAAATAGTCAGCACCCGGCACATTCTGATGTTTTTGGTCAGTAACGGAATTATAAACAAAATAAGGATATTGTTCCTGGTTGTCCACTACTGATGTATAGAAACCTATCTTTTTGGCTATCCATCCGCGCAGCTCTGCCCCCTGGCTATTGGTGATGAGCTTATGTGGTATGCTTAAAGGCTCGGGCGTGTTTTGCTGGTACATGCCTATGCCGCTAAGCACCGGGTTCACAACCACAAAAAAGTCCTTTGTTTTCACATATGCAAGGTCATATTGTTTGGTATAAAAGGTATTGAACCAGGAAAGTTTTGAGTTGATCGCGCCGTTCTCATTCTTCGCCCATTCCCCGCTTTCAGAGACCATCTGCTCTATATTGTACCAGTCTATTTGTGAAATATTCTTTTTGGCAAGCGTATCACTGCCAACCGGCGGCACTAAAGACTCGAGAAAAGATATTGCATTCCTGCGCGATTCAGGTTTGTCGCCGGTGCACAGTGTATCAGAAAGCCGGCCTGATCGTGTCTCCAGGCGGTCCAGCACATGATTGTCTTCAGAGCCTATCTGCAAAAAAGTGGTTTGGGCATGTGAAAAGACAGCAGTTGATAATAATGCCGAAAGCAGGCAGGCTTTTTTAAGCATAAACGATATTTTTCAGATGCGTTTGGTAGATTTGCAGGAACGGAGTTTCCCGCATAAACCGGTACGAATATACCATTATGTTTTCAAAACTAATCAAGAAGGCCACCCTGGTCAACGAAGGAGTAAGCGCTGTAAAAGACGTATTCATAAAGGATGGCTTCATAGAGCGTATTGACGATAACATCCAGCCCACCGGCAACTGCCTGGAGATAAACGGAGAAGGGCTGTACCTGCTTCCGGGGGTCATTGACGACCAGGTACACTTTCGGGAGCCGGGGCTAACACACAAAGCCACGATTGCCACAGAAGCCCATGCAGCAATAGCTGGCGGTACTACTTCATTCATGGAAATGCCCAATACCAATCCGCCTGCGCTGACGCAGGAACTGCTGGAAATGAAATACGATATCGGGGCTGCGACTTCGGTAGCCAACTATTCTTTTTTCATGGGCGTATCCAACAGTAATGCGGATGACGTGCTGCGCACCAATGACAAAAAGAAAAGCGTTTGCGGGGTAAAGATATTCATGGGCTCCAGCACCGGCGATATGCTGGTGGACAACTACATTACGCTCTCTAAGATCTTCTCCGAGTCCGAGTTGCTGATTGCCACGCACTGCGAGAACGAGAACGTCATAAACGCCAATAAAGCGAAGTACCCGGATGCTGACAATGCATCTTATCATCCCCTGATACGCGATACGGAGGCCTGTTTTGAAAGCTCTTTTTCAGCAGTGCAGCTTGCCAAGCAATACAACACCCGTCTGCATATACTGCATATATCCACTGCCAAGGAACTGCAGTTGTTCACCAATATGTTCCCGCTGGCAGATAAACGTATCACATCCGAGGTTTGTGTACATCACCTCCATTTTACGGCAGATGATTATGCGCAGTTCGGTAACCTCATCAAGTGCAACCCGGCTATAAAAGCGCCGGAAAATAAAGCGGCATTGTGGGAAGCGCTGCTCGATGACCGGCTGGACATTATAGCCACAGATCACGCTCCGCATACCTGGGATGAAAAGCAGCAGCCCTACCAGAAAGCGCCATCTGGCGTGCCGCTGGTGCAGCATTCTTTACTGCTGATGTTGCAATATGTGAAAGAAGGCCGCATCTCCATAGAAAAAGTTGTGGAGAAAATGTGCCATGCGCCGGCACAATGTTTCCAGATAGCCAAGCGCGGCTACTTACGCGAAGGCTATCACGCCGACCTCGTGTTGGTGGACATGAACAACACCACCAAAGTGACCAAAGAAAACATTTTGTACAAATGCGGCTGGTCTCCATTTGAGGGGCATACATTTCCAGCGGAAGTTCGCTACACTTTCATTAATGGCCAGATAGCATATAATGATGGGAAGGTGAATGATATGGTTCGGGGACAGCGATTAATGTTTGAACGGTAGTATGCCACATGTACGTTTGTAGAGACGCCATGCATGGTGTCTCTACAATACACGGCTGAACAATGTGTACTGGCCGATAATGTATGAAATGTATTATGTAGAGACACCATGGCGTCTCTGCCATACACAAATAATTCAGATACGGTAATGCAAAACGACAAAACCACACTCCGGGACCTGTCCATTTTCACCTCTGACGGGAGCGGAGATGTATTTGCGTTGACAGACCATACCACCACCCATGCAGGCAGGGATATGCTTCGCAGGCACATTCAGCACCCTCCCGATACTTATGATAAGTTAAAGGAACTGCAGGATGCTGTGAAATTCTGGTATGCAAATGCAGAATCGTGGCCTAAGGTAATATTGAACGGTACACTGGTAATGCTGGATAAATTCTTTGAATCGGCCGATAGCCTTTCAACACCTCCCAGCGGGATCACATTGTTGCTCAATTCTTATTTTCAGAAATTGCTGCACAAGCAGGAATATTTTTATACCCGCTTCTCACTTTCCCACTTAGCCGACTTTCTGAATGGCTGTACTCAGCTTGCTGAGATAGCACAACGGGGAGATGTACCGCCCCTTCTGAAACGTGAACTTGAAACCATAAAAGAAGAACTGAATCACCGCCTCACAGCGTCAATCTCCGCTATCACCAAAGAAACGAAGTATGCCGACCTCATGCAGCTTGACTACCGGGCCAGGCGGGAGATGAAGCATATGGTGTACCGGCTGGCAGACAGCTATGCCCGGCTGGATGCATGGCGGTCTATGGCAATCGCTACAAAAGTGCACGGATGGGTGTTCCCGGAATTATTACCTGCCAGCCCGGTTTGCATGGAAACAACGGGTCTCAGTCACCCATTACTAAAAGAGCCGGTCAGCTATGATATTGCATTTGAACAGGACAGGAATTTTCTTTTACTTACCGGCGCTAATATGTCTGGGAAGACAACCTTTATGCGAGCCCTCGGGGTAGGTGCGCTGCTGGCCCATGTGGGTATGGGTGTGCCTGCACGGATTATGCGCATCAGTTTTCTGCAAGGCATTATCACCAATATGCAGGTGGAAGATAACATACTGCGGGGCGAAAGTTATTTCTTTGCCGAGGTGCAGCGCATGAAGCAGACCGCCGAAAAACTATTGAAGCGCGAACCGCACCTGGTGCTTATGGATGAATTGTTTAAGGGAACCAATGTACATGATGCCTATGAATGTACCCGGGCTGTTATGGATGGCTTGCTGCACCACCCCAACCACCTCATGATCATTTCCACGCACCTTTACGAGGTGGCGCAGCAATTCAAGGCAGACAATGTGCGTAATAAGGAAATACTTTTTTATTACTTTGTCACGACTATGAGCACCGCTGGTGAATATAAATTCACGTACGAGCTGAAAAGCGGTATTTCTGATGACCGGATAGGCTACAGGATACTGCAGAAAGAAGGTGTTATTGATCTATTGAACAGGAGCGTATCCTGACGAAAACGATTGTTAATTCAAAATTTTATATCGTGGCCCTTACCAAAAAAACAAAAGGTGTGCTGGTAATTATCCTCTTCATGGCAATTCTGTTGCTGCCGGTATGTTATGCACTGCTCCGAGACCGTTTTTTTTCGCATAATGATGTGAAACAGGACCAGCCCGTAGGTGCGCCAGTTGGCAAGTAGAAGAGATTCTTATCGAAGATTATTGACCGCGCCAATGAACTTCACTATATCCTCTTCCTTAGTATCCCAGGCGCACATTAGCCGTACTTCATGTGTGCTTTCCTTCCATACATAGAATGGATAATGTTCCTGCAGCGGCTCATACCAGGTGCGCGGTATCTCGGCAAATACGGCATTGGCCTGAACGGGTTTGGTGATCTTTACCTGTCTGTTTGGAGTAAGTGATTTACACAGCAGCTCCGCCATTTTATTTGCGTGTGTAGCATGTTTCCGCCAAAGCTCGTTTTGCAGCATGGCTTCAAATTGTGCTGCGATGAAGCGCGTTTTAGACGCCAGTTGCATGATCTGCTTGTGTTTATATGCGATATGTTTAGATAGTTCTTTGTTGAACACCACCACCGCCTCGCCAAACATCATTCCTGCTTTTGTGCCGCCAAGGGACAGAATATCTATACCTGCAGTGGTGCTAATGTCTTTTAACCCGCAGCCCAATGAAGCCGCGGCATTGAAGAAGCGGGAACCGTCCATATGCAGGTACAAGCCGTGTTCTTTTGTCAGGTTTGATATCTGTTTGATCTCTTCCGGTTTGTAAACGGTGCCATACTCTGTGGCCTGGGTAATAGAGAGCATGGCTGTTTGGGCGTAATGTACATCGCCCTTTCTTATCAGCCGCTCATTTATAGTTTCAATATCCAGCTTTCCTTTATCATTCGCCCGCAACGGGAAAAAGCGGCACCCGGTAAATGTCTCCGGAGCGGAAGATTCATCGTTATAAATGTGGGAAGTATCTGAGCAGAGTACAGCGTTGTAAGATTGTGTGGCGCTGCTGATGCTAAGCACATTGGCCCCTGTGCCGTTGAAAACAAAGTAAACATCCACATCCGCATCAAACACTTCTTTAAATAAGGCAACAGTGCGGCTCGTGACGTCATCGGCTCCATAAGAGCGCACATGAGCATTATTCACTTTTTGCAGGGCATCCATCACTTCCGGCAGCACCCCGGCATAATTATCACTGGCAAAGCTCTTCATCAAAAACGGATTTTGCTTTAAAAGTAGCGGTTTTCCTAACTTTAGACAACAAATGAGACAAATGAAGAGTGTATCGCTGCTTTTATTTGCGTTTATTTTTTCCTTAAACACACATGCCCAGCACACTATACAATTACGAAATCTCTGGACAAGGCCGCAGGTGCATGTACTGTTTCAGGGGTACAGCATTTCTTTCACCATAAAGGATATTGATAAGGCATTGCAATTGCTGGCAGAAACCGGTGATACTACTTATGGTACCACCTGCGGGCTGGACACAGCAGGCGACTATGTGGTGGAACTGTTCCCCGGGATGAAAATGGAGTACCGCAAGCCACTGCAAATTTTACTGCAAAAGGCCGTAGGCGCTTTTTTGATCTCTGCGGGTCACGCCTATATAGAAAATCCGCGGCATAAGATAGTGAGGGCCGTGATGTCTGATATCAGGCCGCTTTCGCCGGGGATGGACGATGCATACATTATATTTACCGATCCTAATAATGACAACACCATATTCACCGGCATGATGGCTGCAGATATGTATCACAAAGACCTCGGTATAGATTAAATACAGGGGACGCTTACTTTTTTTCCGTTCTTATCTCCATGAATACTGATACCGGATCATCGAGCTTATCGTCTTTTCTGCCCAGGCTGTAAGCCAGCCGGCTGATGTTGAAACCGCCTCTGAATATATATCCGGTACCGAGTGGCATTGTAGTAAATTGAATATTTACCGGCTTTGTAACTCCTTTGATGGTTAGGTCGCCGTGTATCGTATAAACGATGCTGCCCGCTTTGTCCTGTGTCACACTCGTTGACTTCAGATGGATCACGGGATATTTGGCCGGGTTAAGAAAAGATTCATCTTTTAATTTTTTATTCCATTCTGTTACACCAGTATTAAAGACGGCAGTTCCTATTGTAATATCAAACAACGCAGTTTTAAGATCTTTAGGATCAAATGTGATTTTGCCTTTTATTGCTCCTAAAGAGCACTTTATTGCCAGGTCGTCTTTGTGATAGGTAAATTTGAGTTCTGTTTTAGAGCCTTTTGCGGCTGGCACGTAATGCTGCGCCACCGCCTTTGTGAAAAGAACAGTTGTTACGATTGCAGCAATGAAAAGTCTGATCTTGTACATATCTGCAAATTTAAGAAGGTTCGCGATTTAATAGCCTGTAGAGTCAAAGCAACACCGCAAATTATTATACTTGCCGCCAGTAACGCCGTGTATAACTGTGCACCCTATCTTTGCCGCCATGATGAACGAAAAATTTGAGCTGTTAAAGACCATAATAACTAACAGGCGCTCTGTAGGCTGGGCCAAAATGAATGGAAAAATAATACCAGATGAAACGGTGAACGAACTGCTTTCACTCGCACAATGGGCCCCTACACACGGCCGCACCGAACCGTGGAAGTTCTTTGTGTATGGAGGCGGAGCCTTGAAACAATTTGGCAAAGCCCATGGCGACTTATACTGGAACCATACTGCAGAAGATAAACGCCAGGAAGCTACGCGTGAAAAATTAGCGCATAATGTTGACTTAGCATCCCACCTGGTAATAGCAGTTATGAAACGCAGCGAAAATGTAAAGATCCCGCAGGTAGAAGAGGTGGCGGCAGCATCGGCGGCCATACAAAATATTTTGCTAGGCGCTACCGCGCTCGGCATTGCATCTTTCTGGAGTTCTGGCGGCATGACTCACACCCACGCGCTGAAAGAATATTTGCAGCTCGGTGCAGATGATATAGTAATGGGGCTAATATTTCTGGGTTATTCAGATGAGCCGGCCAAAGATGGTGTGCGCAACGGTATGATCAGTGAAAAAGTAAAATGGTTATGATTTTACATGTTATGGGTGTATCTTTCCACTTTAAAACAGACGTATGAAAAAACTTGGTTTACTTGTAATCACACTTTTTGTGGTGACTTGTGTTGTTATTATTTCCTGCGATAAACAAATAAAGATACCCGTATCCTATACTGTGGTTACCAACCATGCCAATGCGGTTAATGATATTTTTATCCCCGACAGTGGGCAGTTTGATATGCAGATACTGGTAAAATTTCTGAGCGGTTACACACAGGACAAAGTAACATTGAAAATCAGCGGCCTGCCTGCAGATATTAGCGTAACCCCTGATTCGTTCAGCGCAATACCCACCAATGTGGACGACTTTGTATTCAGCACCAACCATGCCGCGCATAACACATACCGGGTTACCATAACAGGGTATGCGCCTGATGAAACACCGCAAACTTATAGCTTTAACTTAACGGTGATACCTGCCGATTGTGCAACCTCATTGCTGGGCAGCCTTAGCGGGCACAATGCCTGTGCGGTAACCGGAAGCACATCTTATACATCCACCGGTGTGGCTTCGGGAACTGCGAATACACTCATCGTAAACAACTTCGCGGGTTATGGAACTGCCACCAACGCAACAATCGTGCTGAATTGCGACAATGATTCGCTGAGTATCCCCAACCAGAATATCGGAAATGGAGCGGTATTGCGTGGTACCGGCACTTTTACCGCTACAGGAATGACAATTTATTATGTTGCATCAAGCACACCAACGGGTGTTGCAGATAGCTGCACCGTGACCTACTCTAAATAATGGAACCGGCGAACCGGTTTGTATTTTATGGAATTTGTAAACTTGGAATTAGGATTATTTCCAACAACCTGGATTAAATTTCAATCCAAATTCCCAAATCCTAATCCCCAATTCCAAACCCAAAAAAACTAAAAAATGTCCAGTCCCTCATTTTACGTGCGGCTGCAAAACGAATTGCAGGAAATAAAAGACGCCGGTCTATTCAAACAGGAGCGTATCATCGAATCGGAGCAAGGCGCCGAGATAACCGTTAATGGGCGTGAGGTACTTAACTTTTGCGCCAATAACTACCTTGGCCTCTCATCACACCCTAAGGTGATAGAAGCTGCACACCGCACTATAGATCAGCGCGGATATGGCATGAGCTCGGTACGTTTCATATGCGGCACACAGGACATACATAAAGAACTGGAAGAAAAGCTCTCTGAATTTCTTGGTACCGAAGACACTATACTATATGTAGCTTGTTTTGATGCCAACGGCGGCGTTTTCGAACCACTGCTAGGCGAGAACGATGCCATTATTTCAGATGAGCTGAACCATGCCTCTATCATCGACGGGGTGCGCCTTTGTAAGTCACGCAGGGGAAGGTATAAGCACAACGATATGGCCGATCTTGAAGCCCAGCTTCAGGCTAATATGGATGCCCGTACGCGTATCATTGTTACGGATTCGGTATTCTCCATGGACGGCACCATAGCCCAGCTTGATAAGATATGTGACCTTGCCGATAAGTATGACGCACTGGTAATGATAGATGAAAGCCACTCTTCCGGCTTCATGGGTGCCACCGGGCGCGGAGTGCATGAGCTGTGCGGCGTTATGGGCCGGATAGATATTATCACCGGCACTATGGGTAAGGCGCTTGGCGGCGCATCCGGCGGCTTTACCAGCGGTAAAAAGGAGATCGTGGACATGTTGCGCCAGCGCAGCAGGCCTTATTTGTTCTCCAATTCGCTGGCACCTTCCATTGTGGGTGCTACGATAGCTGTGCTGGATATGCTCAGCGAAACCACCAAGCTGCGCGACAAACTCGAGGACAACACATTATATTTCCGCAAAAAGATGACGGAAGCCGGTTTTGATATAAAGCCCGGCACCCACCCCATATGCCCCTTGATGCTGTACGATGCAGTAATAGCGCAAAAATTTGCTGCCCGTATGCTCGAAGAAGGTATTTACGTCACCGGCTTCTTTTTCCCGGTAGTACCCAAAGGGCAGGCCCGCATAAGAGTGCAAATATCCGCCGGCCATGAGCGCCATCATTTAGATGAAGCAATTGAGTCATTTATTAAGGTGGGGAGAGAGCTGGGGGTGGTGAAAGGCTAGGTATAATTTTCTATTATGAAAATAAAGTATAACTTTATTTCATGAAAAACCTTATCGCCTTCTTAGTATCAATATTATTACCCTTCTCTGTCTGGGCTCAATTGCCAACGAGCGGCTTAGTTGCTTGGTATCCCTTTTGTGGTAATACATCTGATTATAGTGGCAATGGTTATAACCTCACAAATGGAGGAGCCACATTAGCCACCGACAGATTCGGTAACGCAAATTGTGCATATCATTACAATGGCATAAATAATTCTATGCAACTGAGCGGGCTTTTACCTCTGCCCGTTGCAAACTTCACTTTTTCATGCTGGATGGTCGCAGATAACATTCAAGACGGAGTTGTTGTTTATAATGGTAACAGCAATACCGATGGCGTTGGCGTAGTTTACGACGCAGGTTCTGCAACACCTGGATACAACGTAACAATGCTTGATGGAGGTATTTGCTTTTGCATGTCGGTGTTTGCAACGTTGCATCAATGGCATCATGTGGTTCTAATGCGCAATGCCGGCATGTTTAGTTTATATATTGATACTGTATTAGTTTCCACAAGTCCAACCACATTCAGTACACCGACTGGAATTTTTACAGTTGGAATGGATTACACAAATGGAACAAATCCGTATTCGGGAACAATAGACGATATATCGGTTTACAACCGGGCGATAACAGATTCAGAAATAAAAAGGCTTTACTATTTTGATCCGGATGTAAATTCTTTTTCGTTAGGAAATGATACGTCATTTTGTTCCGGTGCCTTAACATTAAATTCTTCGCCGGAACCACCGGGAATAGTTTATTTATGGAGTAATGGCGGCTCTGGCACTTCTATATCGGTATCATCTGCCGGCTCCTATTGGTTAACAGTGAATATCCCTTATGGTTGTGCAGCGAGTGACACAATTAATATCAACACAGGCACTGCTGCTGTTAACCTTGGCCCGGACACGACAATATGCTCAGGATCATCCTTGACATTGTCGTCCTCATCCACACCCACCGGCTCAGCTTATCTATGGAATACAGGCGTTACAAGCCCTTCGATCGAGGTTACTACTTCAGGATTGTACTGGTTAAATGTTTCAAGTACAGGATGTGCTGCTACCGATTCAATACTCGTATCGTTTGTTTCTGCACCTGTTGTCGCATTAGGAAATGACACTCTTGTTTGTAGTGGGATTTCTTTGATATTGCAATCTTCATATAGTTATATCGGCGTTTCTTACGAATGGAATACCGGACAAACCACACCGGCGATAAGCGTTTCCGTTAGCGGCACTTATTGGCTTGATGTTACTCAAAATACATGTCAGGGTTCGGATACGATTAAGGTGGTATTTAAATCGTCCCCAAGCTTAACTGTTAGTGATGATACCACTATATGTGCCGGCGATTCTGTTGTACTTAGTGCCCTGTCCACTAACGGCACAGGTCTCATGTGGAGTACAGGTAGCATGAACCCATCAATTACTGTGTACATGCCCGGTACCTATACTGTTAACGTGGGATCAGAAAATGGTTGTAATACTTCTGCATCAGTGATAGTTGGCGAGATCGCCAAGCCGGTAATATATCTTGGCGCGGATACAACTTTGTGCATTGGCGAGGTTTTGTTTTTACCTGAAACAGGAGGTATGGATTCTTTCCTGTGGTCTAATGGTAGCTACGGCACAACACTGACTGTAGCAAATGCCGGCACTTATTGGGCAACAGCTTCTAACATATGCGGCAGTGCGACAGATACCATTAACATAGATTACATTGCTTGTGATTTATGGCTTCCCACTGCCTTTACGCCTAATGGAGACGGCAAAAACGACATTATCAGGCCTATTGGTACTTTGGGTAGATTCAAGGACTATTCATTAAGCATATACAACCGATGGGGTCAACGGGTATTCTATTCTCAGGATATTTATGACGGATGGAACGGTACATTTAATGGCATAAAACAAGATTTAGGCACATATTTCTATATGCTTTCTTACACATTAGAGCGTAATAAAAAGGTGTTGAAAGGCGATTTCCAACTGATCAGGTAATAAAAGCATTATCTTGTTTGAAGCGGAATGATTAAAAAACAATAGCTACATTTACTCCTTTTTAAAATCTTCAGAGAGTATGCTTCAGGCATTAAAACGGCAATTTATTAAAAGAATCACAAGAGTTTATGACCCCGTCACAACAATAAACATTGGTAATCAGATAATAAAATTACCCCTGTCACACCAACTTCGCGAAATAGTAAAAGTCTATCCTGATTACAATTTTAACCTTCCTAGAATAGTAAAATATGTTAGTGATTTGGTCGATGGTATTACTGTAATTGACATTGGATCTAACGTTGGTGATACTGTTGCGTTTATCAAAAACTTCACCGATGTGCCTATTTTATGTGTTGACGGAAACCATGAGTACATGAAACTTTTGAAAGAGAACACAGCACAGTATCAGAATGTTTTTTCATGCACTACGCTGGTAGGAGCCGAGACAAAAGAGATGAACTTAAATCTGAAATCTGAAAAAGGTACTGCTTATATTGAAGCAGGAGAAAAAGCAGTTTCAGTGAGAACCCTTGAAAATATTCTAAATGATTTTCCGGAGTTTAAAAACAGTAAATTCATTAAATCCGATACGGATGGATTTGACACCATCATTTTGAGATCTTGCAGCAACTATCTCAAAAATATCAAACCAATACTATTCTTCGAGTTCGACCCTTATTTGATCAAAAAAAATAATGATGATGCTCTTGAGTTTATTAATTTTCTCACGGAATGCAATTACCAGTATTTTATTTTTTACGTAAATAACGGCGATTATTTGTTGTCGTGCAGCGCTAACGAAAAAGAAACGATCAAACAATTAGTAGATTATTTCTCGGGAAGAAACCTTGAATTATTCGCGGATGTTTGCGCATTCTCCTCTGACGATAAGCATCTTTTTGATTTGTGTAAGAACAACGAGATCGAGCATTTCAAAAAAGCCAGGAACTATTAATATTCATGAAGAAATTCAAAAATAAAATAGCGTCGGTTTTATATGAACTGATATTAGGCGTTGTTAAAATTTCGGCTATAAAAACTCAAAACGAATCTTTATTGCTGATAAAAAACGATGAAATAGGCGACTACATCTTGTTCAGGAATTTTTTAAAAGATATTCGGAAATCTAAAAAATACGAAGGGTACCAAATTACATTGCTGGGAAACATTATCTGGAAACAGCTTTTCGATGAATTCGACAATGCGTATGTGGACGAGGTAATATGGATTGAAAAAAAGAAGTTTCAAAAAGATCTCCGCTATCGTTTTGCCCTATTAAAAACAATAAGAAAAAAGGGATTTTCAGAAGTAGTAAATTGTATTTATTCAAGAAACATTTTAACAGACGAGTGCTTTGTAGTCGCAGCTGGTGCTTCCTGTGCGATCGGAATGGCAAATAAAACAGATAATTTTCACGGCAGAAAAAATGCAAATTACCTTTATAACAGACTGCTAGATACAGGCTCAGATATTCAGTTCGATATTTACAGAAATGAAAAATTCATTAGCCAGTTACTAGACGAGAACAAAAACAAACTCAATACATCAATATTTTTTGACCTAAAGGAAAATGAAATCATGTCTGATTCTAAGTACTGTGTTGTGTTCGCTGGCGCAGGGAAACAAGACAAAATTTGGCCACCATCGTATTTCGCAGAAGTGATCAACTACATACATGAAAAATATAAACTGGACATTTACCTGTGTGGAGGGCCAGGGGATATTAAAGATAGCGATGCTGTGAAAGAAATTATTAGTATACCCGTCCAGGATTATACAGGCAAAACAACAATGCCACAATCACTGGAAATACTTAAAAGCGCGGAATTTATGCTGAGTGTAGATACCGGGTCTGTGCATATGGGTGCTGGTGTTAAATGTCCGGTTATTGCCTTATATAGCGGAAGAGACTATGGGCGGTTCGCGCCTTATCCAACGGAGATTTTCGATAAGTTTTATTCTATTTTTTCTTGTAATGTCGATAAAGTCTTCAAAGAAAATTATGAGGAGCTGAAAAATCCCGATAAATTTCCTTTCAGCGAAATAAAAAATATTCCTCCCGGAAAGGTATTTCCATACATTGACTTAGTATTATCAAAAAGCGCTTAACCAATGCCCCAAACCCGCATATCCATCATCACCATTTGCTTCAATAACCTTGAAGACCTGGAGGCAACTTGTGCCTCGGTGGATATGCAGTCTATGAAACCGTTTGAGCATGTCATTATCGACGGCTCTACCAAACCTGATATAAAAAACTACCTTGAAAATAACCCCCAGCCAGCTTACCGGAAGTGGCTGTGTGAGCGTGATAATGGTATATCGGATGCGTTCAACAAAGGCGTCCTGAAAGCTACCGGCGACATCACCACGCTGCTTAACTCTGGCGATAAGCTCTATGACGAAACAGTACTGGAAAAAATAAATTCGGTTTTTGAACAAGACCCATCACTGATGTGGACTCACGGAAAACTGCACCTGTTGCGGGGGGGCATTTGGGTAACGATCGGTAAGCCGTTCGACCGGTCTAAGCTATACCGTGGCATGAGGGGTACGCTGCACCCTACCATGTACGTACGTAAAGAACTGTATGATAAGCATGGGCTATTCGATACTGCCCTGAAACTGGCTATGGATTACGATTTCCTCTGCCGCATTGCTGACGAAAAATTTGCTTTCCTTGACTACCCCCTCGCTACTTTCGACCCCACCGGCGTAAGCTCTAACCGCTATGTGGATGCTATGAAAGAATCTTATGCCCAATACCGCAAATATTTCGGACCATCTCTTAAACAAACCCTTTGGGGCTGGCGGTTAACTATATTGCACAATCTTTTGGAGAGCGGATTTGGAAAGTTTCTTTATCGTGTGAAAGTGAAATTAGGTAAAGAGAACTCATGATCTCTCTATAGATCACCCATGATAAACCCTCGATGCCATAATCAACCCATCTTTTATTTCCAGCGCCTCCGCTACCAGCATATCAGGCTCACCAGCCACTTTGCGGGTGTATTCCATAAATACACGGTCGTTATTCGCAGTAAGTGATGCAGGGATGTAATTAAGCGTAGGCAACCGGTCAAAAGCATCCTGCCACCATGCTCTAAGCGCCGGTTTACCGCTTACCATACCGTTTGTTTCCGGCTGTCGTATTTTTAGTTTGGGGCTGTAGTGCTGCGCCTCATCGTGGTATAGAGACAGCAGTTTTTCCAGGTCGTGCTCATTAAAGGCTTCAAACCATTTTGTGGCAATGGCGGTATTGGGATGTTGCATATACTGGAAGGGCTTTGCGCGAAATGAAAATAATCTAATTCATCTTGGCAGGCACCATTAAATGAAACTGCGGGATACCTACGGTAAGTTTCTTTTTGTTGAAAAGATTTTCCATGAGGTAGGTGCCGTACATTTTGCCTATTTCGCTATGAAGGTTCACGCCAGATGTGTATTGGTAATGTTCACCGGGCCCTATTACAGGCTGCTCACCTTCTACGCCATCTCCTTCCACTTCGCGGTGCGTTCCGTTACTGTCCAGTATGTGCCAGTGGCGGCTGATGAGCCTTACAGGATACACTGTAAGATTTGCGATGGTGATGCGGTAAGCGAATAAGTACTCTGAGCTTAAAGGATTCGATTGTGCGGGCTGGTAAGATGTTTCCACCATTATGCTTACGCCCTCTGTCACCTGTTGCACCATAGTTACTAACGGTTAGTTAACCAAAGTTAACTATAAAAATTATTACTTAATCTGTTTCTAAACAATTTTTTATTACATCCATCACCATATCACGTTCATATCCTTTCTGTACCAGGTACCTGTATAGTTTAGATTTTTTTGATAAAAGGCTTCTGTCCTTTTTTATTTCCTCTGTCTTTTTAAATGCCAACTTATTTAACGCTTTTTCGTAGTCTTCCGGCGGTATCTCCGCCATTGCCTTCCTGATACAATAATCTGATATTTTGCGCAGCTTCAGTTGCTGCTTTATCTTTTCCCGCCCCCACTGCTTCATCCGGAACTTGCCGCCTGCAAACGCCCGCGCAAAGCGCTCCTCGTTCAAAACACCGGTTTCTATGAGATTGGTCAGTTGCTGCTCCACTTCCGGGGTTGTAAAGCCAAGTTCATACAGCTTGTTCCGCACCTCTGAATGGCACCGTTCCTGGTATTTGCAGTAATGAAGTATCTCGGCTCCTGGATTATTCATATTACTAACGGGTTGCTGCAATAGATAATTGTTTTTTTACCCGTATATTTCTACATGCACATCCTTTTTGTCGTATCCCAATGTTACGATTCTTTCTTTTGCCTCATCGATCATGGCCCGCCAGCCGCACAGCATGAACATAGCAGGTTTTTTATCAACAGCGAGTTTTTCATAGATGGCATGAACATAACCCGTATTCCCATCCCAATCCTCGCGGGAGAGTGTGGGATGATAGGTGAAATCAGGCATCATACGCTCCAGTTCCTTCATCTCATCGTGATATAAAAGGTCTTCGCGGGTGCGGGTGCCGAAGAGCAGGTGTAGTTGCCTGTGTGGAATCTGGTGATAATTGATATAGCGCAGCATGCTGCGGAATGGCGCAATCCCGGTGCCGGTGCATATCATATAAATGTCCTTCTCAATTCGCTCGGGAAGTACAAAAATGCCCTGTGGGCCGCGCAATGTAAAAGTGCTGCCAACTTTTATCTCATCGAAAATATACTTAGATGCAAGGCCACCTTCCACATATACGATCAGTAATTCTATCACATTGCTGCCATCGGGCATGGAAGCTATACTATAGCTGCGCCAGCGCTTATTACGTTGCTCATGTATGGGCAAGTCCAGTGTTACAAACTGGCCGGCTCTAAATGGAAATGATTCTGCTTCCGGTAGCTCTACCCAGTACCGGCGCGTATTGGGCGTAGCCTGCTCCATTTGTTTTACGATGCCTGTCTGCCACTGTGGTACCATGCTGTATTTTTATTAAAGATAGGGCATTTTACATACGAATAACCGGGTGTCATATCTCGTAAGATGTTCCCTCTATGCTCACAAATACATTGGGGAAAATGGCGCTTGCCTCATCAAAGAAGGGTTCCAGCTCTTTATACTTCGATGAAAAGTGGCCAAGGATCAGTTGTTTGGCATTTGCAAGTTTGGCTATTTGTGCCGCCTGGGCCGCGGTGCTATGATGGCGGGCCAGTGCCTTGGCTGCGTCCTTCTCCAGGTAAGTGCATTCATGATATATCGTGTCCGCACCCTGTATCACCGTGAGGAAGCTATCGGTAAACAAAGTGTCTGCACAGTAAGCATATCTCTTTGCGGAAGGCCCGTCTTCTGTTACCCATTCATTCTTTACGAGGAACCCGTCTTTGCGTTCGTAATCCTGCCCTTTTTTTAAATATTCATAATAGGCAGCGGGTATGCCGTATTCATTGCATTTTTCCGGAAGCAGTTTTCTGCCTCTTGTTTTCCGCTCTACCAAAAAACCATGGCATTGTATCCGGTGCTCTACCGGGAAACAGGTAACGCTGAATGAAGGATCATCTGCTAACAATGCTACCCCGTCAGGGAGCGCATGAAAATAAAGTGGGTATGATAAAACAGTATCCGCAACAAGAAGTATAGAATCAAGGATTGGTTTTAAGTCAGCCGGAGCATAGAGGTGCAGCGGTGCGGTGCGGCCCAGAAGGCTCATACTGTTGAGCAGGCCGGGCAGCCCAAAATAATGATCACCGTGAAGATGACTGATAAAAATATGGTGCATGCTGCGCCACCGGAGGCCATAGCGCTGCATCTGTATTTGTGTGCCCTCTCCGCAGTCTATCAGCAAAAGTTCTCCATACACAGATACGGCCTGTGCGCTGGGGTGCCTGCCGAATGCAGGTAGTGCTGAATTGTTGCCAAGTATAGTTACGCGCATTACTCCTCCTTAAATAAATCCCGCTCCAAAATCTCCATGCTTATTATATCAATTGCCTCCTCCATGCGCGGTGCGATATTGATGAGCAAATCAGTCTCATCTTCTTTCAAGGCCGCCATCACTTTTTCATTGATTTGTGTAAAAACCAGCGACTCTTCCTGGCTATAACTTTCCTCATGTAGTCTCACTAATTCGGCAATCACGCTATTATCTATCTCTTTACAATGCTGCAAGTCCACAATAATGTTTTTACTGCCGCTTTGCCGCATTTGGGCACACTTTGCCCCAATAGCATCTGCCAAATTAGCATCTATTTTCTGCAAAATGGGTGTTATGACGCTAAAAGTGTCTTTGGTATCAATTTTGAATTCCATTAGCCAATAGTATTTAATATCTGCAGGGAAAATTGTGAATTAGTATAAAAATAGGACTTCTGAACAACACTTTCCTTCGTATATTACACAGACGAAGCCGGAAAATATGCCAGCGAAGCCCTCGGGCTAAAAATAGCAATACTTCCATAATTAATGCCGATACTGGAAATACTTTTGAAATCGTTAACTTTATCTTTAAAACAGGTGCTACATGGATTCTAATTTCTCGCCAAAAGTAAAAGAGATCATTTCTTACAGCCGGGAAGAAGCCTTAAGGCTGGGCAATGACTTTATCGGCACAGAGCATTTATTATTGGGCCTCATCCGCGAAGGCGATGGAATGGCGCTCAAAGTATTACAAACTATGCAGGTGGACCTGTTCGAACTCCGTAAGGAGCTGGAACTGGCTATCAAAGACAAAAACAATAAGCCGCTGGCCAATATCAACAGCCTGCCACTCACAAAGCAAGCGGAAAAAGTGATCCGCATCACGGTGCTGGAAGCCAAGTCGCTCAAAAGCACAACGGTGGAAACAGAGCACCTGATGCTTTCGATCCTCAAGAACAAAGAAAACGTTGCTACCCAGATACTCAACCATTACGAAATTGATTATGAGCGTTTTAAGGGCGAGCTGAGCATACTGCAGGGTGGCAGCCCTACCAGCGACTATAACGATCCCGGGTCGGAAGAGTTTGAAGAAGATGATGAGCGCAGGCAATTTCAGCAACAGCGGAAACCGGCCAGTGGCAACACCAAATCAAAGACACCGGTATTGGATAACTTTGGCCGCGACATCACTAAGTTCGCCGAACTTGGAAACCTGGATCCTATCGTGGGCCGGGAAGAAGAAATAGAGCGTGTATCCCAGATACTATCCCGCCGTAAAAAGAACAACCCCATACTTATTGGTGAACCAGGTGTGGGTAAAACCGCTATCGTAGAGGGCCTGGCACTGCGCATTGTGCAGCGCAAGGTATCACGCGTCCTGTTTGATAAGCGTGTTATCAGCCTGGACCTTGCGGCGCTTGTAGCGGGAACGAAATACCGCGGCCAGTTTGAAGAGCGCATGAAGGCGATCATGAACGAGCTTGAAAAGAACCGCGATGTGATTCTGTTCATTGATGAGATACATACTATCGTAGGCGCAGGCGGTGCATCTGGCTCGCTCGATGCTTCCAATATATTTAAACCAGCTCTAGCACGCGGCGATCTGCAATGCATAGGCGCATCTACACTGGATGAATACCGTATGTACATTGAAAAGGACGGCGCTCTTGACCGCCGCTTCCAGAAGGTACTGGTAGAACCACCAAGTGTCGATGAAACGATCACCATACTCAACAACATTAAGTCTAAGTACGAAGACTTCCACAATGTATTGTATGACGCAGAAGCGATCGAAGCCTGTGTGAAGCTCAGCGACCGGTATATGACCGACCGCCTGCTGCCCGATAAGGCGATAGACGTGATGGACGAAGCAGGCGCACGTGTGCACCTGAAGAACATAAACGTGCCGGAGAACATCCTGGAACTGGAGAAGAAAATAGAAGACATAAAGCAAGAGAAAAATAAGGTAGTTAAGAGCCAGCGTTTTGAAGAAGCCGCTGCTCTGCGCGACCGTGAAAAAAGGCTGGGTGAAGAACTGGACCGTGCAAAAGCTGAGTGGGAAGAAGAAGCTAAGCACAAACGCTACCCGATAAACGAGGAATCAATAGCTGAAGTAATCAGCATGATGACGGGCATACCGGTAATGCGGATGGTAGAAGCCGAAAGCGCCAAGCTGCGCCGCATGGATGAGGACCTGAAAGCTAATGTGGTAGGTCAGGATGAGGCAATAATAAAAATAGTAAAGGCTATACAGCGTAACCGCGTGGGGCTTAAAGACCCCCGCAAGCCGATTGGCTCGTTCATATTCCTTGGCCCTACCGGCGTAGGTAAGACAGAGCTTGCCCGTGCGCTTGCCCGCTACATGTTCGACAGTGATGATGCGCTGATAAGGGTGGACATGAGTGAATACATGGAAAAATTCTCACTGAGCCGCCTGATAGGTGCGCCTCCCGGATATGTGGGCTATGAAGAAGGCGGGCAGCTTACTGAAAAAGTACGCCGGAAGCCATACTCTGTAGTATTGCTTGACGAAATAGAAAAGGCACACCCGGACATCTTCAATATACTGCTGCAGGTGCTGGACGATGGCCAGCTTACCGATGGGCTGGGACGTAAGGTGGACTTTAAGAATACACTTATCATTATGACGTCCAACATTGGCGCACGCCAGTTGAAAGATTTCGGTGCGGGTGTGGGCTTCACAACCGCGACCAAGGCGGTGAACCAGGAAGAGAACAACCGCGGCGTAATAGAAAAGGCGCTGAAACGCACCTTCTCTCCGGAGTTCCTGAACCGCATTGACGATGTAATTATCTTCAATACACTGGAAGAAAGCCACATTGCCATGATCATTGACATCATTATGAAGGATGTAATGAAGCGTCTGAATACACTTGGTTTTAATCTCATCCTTACGGCTGAAGCCAAAAAATTCATTGCCGAGAAAGGGTACGACCAGCAATTTGGCGCCCGACCGCTGCACCGGGCTATCCAGAAATACCTGGAAGACCCGCTGGCAGAAGAGATACTGAACCACCGTATTAAAGCAGGTGATGAAGTAACGGCGGATTACAATGAAACAGATGCCAAGATCGTATTCAAGATGGATCAGTCCCCGGCGAAAAAAGAAGAAGAAGCAGCGAAGTAAGACAATTGGTAAATAAGTTAAAAGGTTAAAGCGGTCTCCTGGTGAGGCCGCTTCTTTTTTTGGCTTACCTTAGCAGTTCAAATTTCTGCAATGAGAATTCACCGCGAAGGGTATAAGTATATCATTATAGCTACTATACTGTGGCTTGTATTGGGCTGGACTGCCAGCCATTTTATTCCCCAATCATTATTCTGGTTAACAGCGCTTATCACTTTCCTGCTTTTTCTGGTGTGGTTTTGGGTAGTGGCATTTTTCCGCCTGCCCACAAGGAATATGGTGCATGGCGAGGACAAGGTGATCTGCCCTGCCGATGGCAAGGTAGTAGTGATAGAAGAAACCTACGAACCTGAATATTTTAAAGACAAACGCCTGCAGGTGTCCATATTTATGTCGCCTGTGAATGTGCATGTGAACCGCAACCCGGTAAGCGGCGAGATAAAGTATATGAAATACCATCCCGGTAAATACCTCGTGGCCTGGCATCCTAAATCATCCACAGAAAATGAGCGTACCACCATAGTTATCGGCAATGATAACGGTGACATCCTGATGCGCCAGATAGCAGGTGCCCTCGCCCGCCGCATCTGCTTTTATGTAAAAGAGGGAGATGTGGTAAAACAGAACGAAGAGTTTGGCTTCATCCGCTTCGGATCCAGGGTAGATGTTTATTTCCCGTTGGGAACTAAGATAGATGTGAAGATAGGCGATGTGGTGAAGGGAGGAGTGACGCTATTGGCGCATTATTAGTGGGAGATACATAATGTTAAATAAGATTTAGTAAAGGCTTGTTCATAAAAATATTCTTTATCTTTGCTGCCTAAAATCGCAAAACAATGAAAAAACTCACTTTATTATTAGCTGCCGCGTTGATGATCACCGGCGGTGCATTTGCCCAGGACAAAGCATGTTGCAAAAAAGGCGCGAAATGCACTAAATCGTGCTGCAAGAAAGATGCTTCGAAAGAAGGTACTTCTAAGGATACTAAAACAGCAACTTCAGGCCAAACTAAGGCACAGCAGAACAAACCAAAAGCATAAGCTAAATTTATTCCTTGAAAAATGTCCCGAAATCCGGGACATTTTTATTTATAAAAATACCCCCGGAACTGATCACACAAAATTTGTCCGGGGGGCTGCTGCAACAGATGCAGCTCATTTACTAATATACAGGCGGGAATCTCTTTTTTACGCTCCTCCTTGCTCACCGGCTCTCTTCTTCTCTTCTTCGGCGCCGCCGCTATGTTTATGCACGGGCGCTACAGTTCTTTTGCCAAAACGATAAGTAACGGAAACTGTAGCCTGCCGCGTATCGTGGCGGGAAGTAAATACTTCGGTATATCCCGTGAAATAAGATGAGCCGCTTTCGTTGCCGTGAAAGAAAATATCATTGGCGTTAAAACGCAGCGTAAGGCGTTTGTCGAACATATTTTTCTGTACCCCCACATTGAACATAGATATTGGCGTAAGGTTCAGGAATCCATATACCTGCGCTGCCTGGTAAAATACTGTCAGCTCTGCCGACCAGTCTTTGGGCATCGTGAATTTATTGCTCGTATATATGTCGAATGTTGGCTTGCCGGCATTGAGGTTTGTATTGGCAAGGTTGCCCTGGTATTGGGCATAGTAAGCATCGAAGTTGGTGATATTGGTCCACCATTTAAAGATAGGTGTAGTGTATGCACCGCTGATGCCTATATAATGCATTGTCGCCAGGTTGTCTTTTGTTTGTATGGTTACCCGGTCTTGGGTGAGGCTTGGTTTGATGACCTCTGTTATTACATTATCTGTAACACTGTAGCTAAGCGTAGTAATAAAACGCTGCTTATAGATGTGCGACAGCTCTCCTGAATAAGTAAGCGCAGGGTTCAGGTACGGGTTACCCACTTTATAGGTGGTTGGGTCCACAAAAAATTTGTACGGGTTCAGGTCATCGTAGCCGGGGCGCTCTATGCGCCTGCTCAGTGTAACGCCAAGGTCATTATCGGCGTTAAGATGGTCTTGTACGGCAAGGCTTGGGAACAGATGTGTGTAGTTTTTTTCAAACGTTTGCCCGGTAATAAGCTCATCGCCGTTCACAATAGTTTGCTCGGCACGCAGCCCGAATTGTGCGCTGTATTTCTTCCATTCCTTGCTGGCATTAATGTATGCCGCGTTTATGTTCTCATCGTATATAAAATGGTCGCTTTTGGTAGGGTCGTAGATACTGGTATCGTTGCTGCGGTTGTAGAACTTCGGTTGATTGTCGGCAGTTACATAGCTGCTTTTAATGCCGGCTTCAAAATGAACGCCATTTTTAAATGGCCTCACGTAATCAGCCTTGAAGGAACGTATTTGTGTAAGGCCGGTTATATCTCCATGAAGCACATAAGGAGATCCTGTTTCCATGCCGTTGGGCAGGTAATAGTTTGTGGTGAAATCCTGGGTATTCGTATTCCAGTAGCGGGCATAGTCCAGGTCTATGGTCAGCTCCTGGCCTGCGCTGTCAAATGTATGTTTAAAGTGTACATTAGGAGCGTAGTTATTCCAGTTGCCGGAGGAGGTGTTATTTGTTGCAAAGGTTGAGTCGAGCTGGCTGGAAGGATTGAGCACATTGGCAAAATAATACCCCTTGGTACCCAGGTAAAAATTCTCGCCGGTTACTGATGCTCCTAAAGTAGTTTTTGAGGTAAGGTTGTAATCAACTCCGGCGCCCACTATATTGGTATGAAACTGCATCACGGAATAGTTATCCTGTACAAAAGATCCGTTCAGGGCCCCATTGTCATAATACTTCCGGTCCCAGTCCACATGGTTGAATCCTACCCGGTAGTTCGAATTATAATTGAGATAGACATTTACTTTATTCTCCCGGTAGTTGAGGTTGAAGCCTGCGTTTTCCTTTTGATACACACCCTGGCCGTAGCTGCCATTCACACTGCCATTGAGGCCTGTCTTGTTGTCCTTCTTTGTTTTTATGTTGATGATCCCGGCAGTGCCCGCAGCATCATACTTTGCAGATGGATTGGATATGATCTCGATCTTATCAATGGAGTTGGATGGCATGCTCTTCAGCATATTCGCAAGGTCAGCAGACGACACAGGCACTGTGCGGCCATCTATCATTATGTTTACTCCCTGCTTGCCCTTCAGGCTAATGTTGTCATTCTGATCAACGGTAACGCCAGGCGATTTAGCGAGAATATCCAGCGCTGAATTTCCTGCGCTCACGATGCTGTTTTCCACATTCACCACCAGCTTGTCGGGATGCACTTCAATAAATGGCTTTTGTGCGCTTACGGTTACTTCCTTCAGCTTCGCATTTGTTTCATTCATTTTTATTTCCGGTAATGGAATAGTGTTGTCTGCAACAACCATTTTTTCTGAGTTATAACTATCATAGCCCATCAGCATCACTTTGATAAAGTAGCTGCCGTTTGCAATTGGCGCCAGGTCATATTCACCATTGTCATTGGTAAGAGTGGTCTTTACCAGGCTGGAGTCTGCAGCATGAAGTAAGATAACACTAGCAAAACTCAGGGGCTTTCCTGCGTCATCGGTTACTTTGCCGGATACGCCCCCAGTGCGGGCTGCAGCGCTCGTTGCAGAGATCAGCAAAAGAGAAAAAACAACAGGGAACAATAAGTTTTTCATATTGTGTGGTTGATGGTTCAAAAGTATCTGCGAATATTGACGATATATTCCCCCTCTGCGGGTGATTTGCATTCCTGTAACAGAAAAACAGGGAGTATTGAGTATTTTGTGATGTCATAAGGGTTAATTTCACAGTGCGATATGCAGTATAAAAAAGGCAAGCAGGCAATACTATCCGGCATAAGATGCAAAGCCATCTGTGTGCTGGCAATGCTGTTTTCTGCAACTTCCTTTGCGCAGCGTTATCCGTTCCATAACCTGAATGTCGATGACGGGTTGATGCAGTCACAGGCTACATGCATGGCGCAGGATAAAGCCGGTAACTTATGGATAGGCACGCTGGGCGGGCTTTCCCGGTACGATGGCAGAAACTTTACAAATTACACTGTAAGGAATGGCATGCTCAACAATACGGTATGGAGTGTAGCCGTGGACTCACAGGGATATATATGGGCAGGCGGGCCCGCGGGCATATCACGGTTCGATGGAAGGAAGTTCATTCACTATTCCAAGCCGCAGCAAACATTGCGCTCAGTCAGCACCCAGCAGATAGAGATAGCCGGTGACACAACCTGGTGGCGGGTGCAGGGAGAAGTGTATTTTATTACCAAGGGCAAGATAAAATATTTTGCAGTTCCCGGCCCGGCACAATCAGTGTCTTCAATCCTGGCAGAAAGAGATGGCATTTGGGTGGCTAATGACCACGTGATGTATCACTATAACAAAAGCAAGTGGGATACGACCAGGTTTGAAATTGATAGTGCGCAAAAAGCCCCGTATATATACAGGATATTCCGGGACAAGGATAAAACAATGTGGCTCACAACCAGCGGTGGGTTATATAAAATAGAGGATGGCAACAAGTTCATGCCCTACCTCATCAACGGGCAGCCGCTTACTTATCCGGCACTCAGGTCTTCAATAACACAGGATAATTCAGGTGCGCTGTGGCTGGGTACTAACAGCGGTGTTTTAAAAATTGCCGATGACAAGGTACAAACGTACAACAAGCGTAACGGCCTTAGCGACAATACCTTCTTTGACCTGCTCACAGATGCGGAGGGCAATGTATGGATGGCATCGGACGGGCAAGGCATATTCAGGTTTTCGGGTTCTCAATTTACTGTACTGGACGAAACCATGGGCCTGCCCAGCTCGCAGATAATGGCGTTAGCATCTAACAAACGTGATTCGCTTTTCCTGGGTACTTATGACGCAGGGCTATTTACTTTCGTTGATGGAAAAATAAGCGCGCTCCCTTTCCCTTCCAATCCGGTACCGGGCATTACTTCCTTATACCATATGCACAACGGCAAACTATGGATAGGCACACGCGGCAGGGGGTTATGGTCTTATAACAATGGTATCTTCAAGCAATACGAAGCGCCCGACCGTAATTTTCCTTCAAACCTGATACAAAGCCTTTATGAAGACCCTGAACACCGGTTGTGGATAGGCTTTTCAAATGGAGTCATGCTGTACGAACATGACAGCTTTAAAACAGTATCCAACAAAAATGTTCCGGTAACGGCTTTTCTGGATATAGGATCGGGCAAAGTGCTTATGGCAACCGAAGGTGGATTGCAGCAATACCAGGATGGAGAAGTAACCGACTTCAAGACCAACACTATTGCCGACAGCTCACCGGTGAACTGCTTCGTGCTGAAGGGTGAAGACCTTTGGATAGGAAGCTCAGAAAATGGCCTCATCCGGTATAATATGGTGAGCGGGAAATCGCTTATTATCAATAAAAGCAAGGGGCTGCGTTCCGATTTCATTTACAACATCATTGCGGACAATGATGGGAACATATGGGCGGGTACAGGTTTCGGTATTCATAAGATAACGATGAATGAAGGCGGCGAGCCAATGGTGGCCTTTTATGGAAAAGCGCAAGGGATCACCGGTATGGAAAGCAATATCAATTCCGTATTGAAACAACCCGATGGCGGCCTGTGGTTTGGCACTACCAACGGCGCTATCCATTACCAGCCACATACGGATATAGTTTCGTCTGCACCCACAAGCATTGTATTGCAGTCAGTGAAACTCAGTGGTGAAAATACCATCGACCGCAGCTACTACGACAGTACCGACAACTGGTACAACATACCCTACAACCTGCGCCTGCCTTATAAAAAGAACAACATTTCGTTTACTTTCCAGGCCATAACACTAAGCGGGTCGCAGGAAGTGCTGTACCGTTACCGTATGGATGGCCTCGAAACACCTTGGTCTGACTGGTCGGCAACAAATTCTGTTACGTATTCTGCACTGCCGCCCGGCAAGTATGTATTTCGCGTACAGTGCAGCGGGCGCGATGAAGAGCATTTGCCCGAACTGACTTATTCATTTGAGATCATTACGCCCTTTCAAAAAACAAACTGGTTCCGGCTGTCAGTGCTTATTGCTTGTATTCTTATTGGTATTTTGCTGCAATACATTGTGAACAGCAGGAAGCAAAGAAGAGAACGGCTGTTGCAAAAGCTACGCATGGAAGAGCAGGGTAAGATACGGGTGCGCACAGCCGAGGATTTTCATGATGAGATAGGCAATAAACTCACCCGCATCAACGTACTCACGAGCGTACTGAAAAGCAAAGCTGCCCTTACACCTGAAACAACAAGGATACTAGGTCAGATAGAAGATAACACTGCCCAGCTATACAGCGGCACACGGGACATACTCTGGTCGCTGAAACCATCTAACGACAACCTGTATGAGATACTGCACCGCATCCGTGACTTTGGCGGTGAACTGGTGCAGGATACTGAGGTGAATTTTACATTTACCGGAACCGATGAAAAATGGCGCAACTTCCGGCTACCAATGGACATGAGCCGCAACCTCATTATGATCTTCAAGGAAGCGCTGAATAATTGCGTCAAATATTCACAGGCGAAGAACATATCGCTGGAAGTGACGCTGAAGAACAGGAATGTGCTGCATATGGTGTTGAAAGACGATGGTATTGGCTTTGATATGCATACCGTGAAAAAGGGGAACGGCATCAATAACATGAATACCCGCGCGGAGCGGCTTAATGGCAAGTTGTATATCGATTCGAGGGCCAATAAGGGTACGATCATCAGCCTGACATTTAAAATACCGCCAAACAGGTGATATACCGTAAGGTAAGAACCCGGAACTTTGATAAAATTATTGTTTTATGAAGCGTGACCTGGATATACATGTAGCGATAATAGAAGATGATGAAACCATACGGGAAGGCTATGCGTTCCTGATCGGCAATACCGAAGGGTATAAGGTCGTGGGCACCTACCCTTCCTACGAAGATGCAGCAAAGCGAATTGTAAAAGATAACCCCGACGTGATCTTGCTGGATGTGGAGCTGCCGGGAATATCGGGCATAGACGCCCTGCCCAAGCTCAAAAAAATACTGCCTGATACGCATATCCTGATACTAACTGTATATGAGCAGGAAATGCTCATTTTCCGCGCACTGGGTAGCGGAGCGGCTGGCTATCTTACCAAGAATACCCCAGCCGATAAAATAGTAGCGGCAATACATGAAGTAATGGAAGGCGGCGGCCCTATGAGCGCGCACATAGCCCGCATGGTGATAAGCTCTTTCAAAAGAAATGAATCAACGCCCCTCACCCGCCGCGAAACGGAAATACTGGAACAGATTGCTACCGGCAAGAGCCGTAAGCGCATAGCCGAAGAATTATTCATCGACCTCGAAACCGTGAAATCGCACATCAAGAATATCTACCACAAGCTGAACGTACATTCAAAAGCAGATGCTATAAAAGCAGCAAAGGATAATAAGTTCATATAGGCTGCCATTTTGTTTGTGTTTCGTAAAGACGCCATGCATGGCGTCTCTACAACGCGGTCAGCTTTGTTCGTACGTAGAGACGTTGCACTGCAACGTCTCTGCAATAGTAATGGGACAATCATTGCAGCGCCTTAAAAATATCCTGACCTACAACATCTGTACTCTCAGCAGAATTAGATAACACGACCACTGCAATTTTTTTATCCGGAGAGAACGCCATGTAGCTGCTACAGCCGCCTGTGCCACCGTTGTGCCATATATAGTTGTCATCCTTTGTTTTGCCCATGTGCCAGCCCAGCCCTATGGTCATTTCCTTATCATAGGTGATGTGGTGGGTAAGCGTCATCGCCTTTGATAAACTGCTTTTTTTCTCTTTCATATTGACCTGCGCATACAGCAGCATATCGTGCAGGGATGAACGGAGAGCACCAGCGCCGGCAAGGGCATCCATATTCCACATCTGCACGGGCTCGCCCTTATCGTTATATACTTTCACCTCCTGTTCTTTTTGCTTTGCATCAGGATGCTGTACGGTGTTGTTCATATGCAACGGCTTGCAAATAATATCAGTTACCATTTCCTCGTAAGTCTTTCCGGAAACACGTTCCAATATGGTGCCCAGCAAACCGGCAGCCAGGTTGGAGTAGGTATATTTTTCACCTGGCACTGATGCCAACTCGCATTTTTTAAGATAGGCAAACAGTTTTTCTTTATCGTAGTCTTTGTACGGATCCACCATTGTCGCCGCGTTTAAGAGCATGTTCGATGGTAAGCGCGGCAACCCCGATGTGTGGTTTGCGAGCATCTGCAGCGTTATCTGCTGCAGGCTTTTATTGGCAGCTACGGAATCGGGCAGGTATTTTGTTATGGGATCTGAAAGGGATACTTTGCCTTCTGTTACAAAGTAAGCAAGCAATGTTGCGGTAAATGTCTTGGTAATAGAGCCGATCTCGAAAATGGCGTCCGGGCCGGGTATGTGACCATTTTCTTTTTGGGTAGCGCCATAACCATAGGTGTATGTATCGCCATCTTTCACAACACCGATGCTCAGACCCACTGTGTTTACCTTGTTGACATATGCCCTGGCAATATTGTCCACCTGGCTGTCCAGCGCTGTTTTCATCGGGTTGTCTGAAGCTACTGTATAACTCTTGTTGGCAACGGGTTCCTTGTAGGGCAGGAACTGTAGATGGGCGATCTTACCATCTTTATCAGCACCTATCTTAAATTGAAGCATGGCATTAGTGCATTCCGTTTTATAACTGCTCACGCCATCCTTTATCTCCATGAAGGAAGATTCGATAATTGCACCAAGCGGGTAAAGGCCGCTTTTCAAGACCGTTGTAAATGTTTCTTGAGTGAATTTAGCTTTAAAATCATCATCAAGCATTGCGTACAGTGCATCGCCTTTCTGCACATTGATATAGTTCTTAACGATGGTAAATAACGAGTCATTGAGTCTCTCTTTACTTTGTGCAGAGGCTGACATATTAAAGGATAAGACGACGACAAGAAAGCAAAATGACAATTTCATAAAGGTTGCTGTTTTCATCTAAATTAATAATACTCAGAAGACCACGGAATTAAAAAACATTTTTCTCGAAAGTGCGTAATGGCTTACATCCGCGGTTGATCGTTTTTTATCCGTTTTATTCTCCATGCCAGCTCCAGCGAATAGTTACTTTTAGAATTAAGGTATTCGTAAATGCACACGCATTTCTCAAACAGGCGTTTGCTTTTCTCTTCATTTCCCTGTTCGTTCTCATGCAATGTATTGGCCATGCCTTCAAGAGTGTTGGCTAGCTGCATCAGATTTTCATTGCTGAATTTCAGGTTTCCCTGGAGTTCATTTATAAAATCATTGTCCGGCAGTAGCACAAGGTAGTCTATGTCTATGGCCAATTCATCGGTCAGCATTTGCTCTATATCTGCAACCCACTCATATGCACTGTCATAATTGCTTAGTCCCGGCAACATGGAGATCGTCTTGCCCAGCGAACGCCCAAGTTGGTCTGTTTGCCTTTTTAGAAAATCCCGTTGTTCCATCTCGTTATTCGTTCGTGGTCAGATAGTCGATGCCAATGGATACCTTGTCTATAAGTGGAGTCAGATAATTCTTCACCGCCCGCCTGTTGATGTAATTGACAAGAACCCCCAGCAGCAGGCCGATTATCAGCGGCACATACCTATGAAAGCCAATGAAAATAAGGCTTATCCCTGATATTGATGGGCCAATGTACCAATAGAGCACATTGCTTAGTAAACTCCGCTCTTTTTCAAGGTATTGCCTGTACACTATCAGGTATTGCATTATTGGCAAGGAAAGGTCGTCGGGCTTCATTTTCGCGACCTTACGTAAAACGATCACAACAACGATACAAAAGATCGACAATATTACTGCACCCGTTTTAGCCAATACGGGATGCATAAACCAGGCTGCAGTAATCATGAACGGCATAAGCAGGAACGCAAGCGTTATTTCCCGGGCGTTGCGCCGCCTTATGATCCGCTCAAATTTTCTCAGCCGGCTGTCCAGTTCGTCAGTTAGTTTGTCTTCATTCAATGATACTTCATCCTCGTTTGCCGGGTTTTTCCACTTTTCCTTTAGTTCCTCGTCTGTCATAAGATCGGTGTTAAACAATTAAACAATTTGGCTTTTATCCGGGTCATTTTTACTGCTACATTATTTGCTGTTAAACCGGTTATTTCCGCTATTTCCTTATAGGGCATATCTTCCAGGAACAACATTACTATCGACCGTTCGATCTCGCTCAGGCTCTTAATGCAATGGTACAGTTCCGGATATGATTTTTGGTGAGGTTCGGAGATCTGCAGGCTCTCCAGTGCCATTCCATCCGCACTCAGAAACCGGCTCTTCCGTTTATTGATCTTTTGATTGGCCCTCAGGCAAACGTTGATAGTGATCCGGTACAACCATGTGTTGATAGACGATTTGTTCTGAAAAGAACCCATTGCCTTCCATACATTCAGCAGCACTTCCTGGAACAGGTCCTTTGCGTCTTCATACGACGAGGTATATGCAAGGCACATCCTAAAGATAGCGCCTTTGTTTTTCTTTATGGTGCTCAGAAAAAGCTCTTCCAATGCTCAGAAAATTATGGTTATTCATCAGTTAGTTACCGCGGGGCAGTAAAATATTACACAATCACCAGATTTTTTAAAGATGCGGGCATGATAGGGCATTAATAGTGACGAATGAATCATCTATATTTTCACTATTTTGTGTAGGTGATATTATTATGTGTTACAAAGGAGTTTTTTAAAAATTTTCAGGACAAGGACGAACAATTTTTGAAGACATCGTGTGTATAGATCTGGACAGAACAAAACAAAATGTTGACGGATTTGAATTTACAATTTATAACGCCGAAGAACTGACCGAATATCTAAAAAGAAAACATGAACAGGATGATATTGACCCAGTAACGAGAAGATCAATGCTAAGATAGGTGACGCAAGGTTAGCACCTACGCCTCCTCTTTCTTCGGCACCGTCCCAAATACCACGTCCCACAATACGGAGCTTACCCCGAAACCTTTTTCCGGGGCTTTGTAGTGGTGCAAATGGTGGTTGCGCCAGAGGGCTTTCATGAATTTTGGCGGGGCAAAAGCATGAATGGCGTAGTGCATGGAGCCATAGACAATGTACCCAAACAGGAAGCCTGGAAAAAAAGACAATACATTCCAACCCATAATGGAGTACATGATGTAGAATATGGTTACCGCCACTATAATACTGGGTACCGGCGGCATGAACAGACGCTCTTTATCGCGGGGATATTCGTGGTGCACACCGTGCATGGTATAGACGAACTTCTTCGCACGGGGGCTCTCCGCAACCATGTGGAACAGGAACCTGTGCATAACGTATTCAAACAATGTCCAGAGGAGCGCACCACCAAGAAACAACACAATTTCCAGCCCGGCAGATAGGCCTTTGTGAGTGAGGCCATAATACAGCATAAAGGCAATAACAGGAAAATACATACAGTAAACTACTACGGGATGCGTTTTCGTCATCATCTCCATGTAATCACTCCTGAATAATCTCGCCTGTCCTTTGTTCTTTATTTTGTCGAATTCCATAGCTGTGTGACAAAAATAGTAAATTACTCATTCAACTCTATCAGGTCATCATCTTCTTCCTCAATAAGAAATGATATAGCCCCATTCTTTTTTTCTATCACTTTATCCATCCATAGCAGCAGTGCGGGCAGTAGGGTGAGGTTGGTAACCATAGCCAGCAGCAATGTAATAGATGTCAGGTAGCCCAGCGCCTTTGTACCATCGAACTGGGAGAGGATGAAAACCCCGAAACCTGCGGTAAGTATAAGCGATGTATATATGATGCTTAAGCCGGTATCATGAATAGTTCTGTGCACTGTGTCTGCTATACTATCATCGTGCCGTGCGAGCTCCTGCTTAAAATTGACAAGGAACCTGATAGTAACATCAATAGTAATACCCAGCGCCACACTGAATACAAGCGCTGTTGACGGTTTAATGCGGATGCCGATCCAGCCCATGATCCCCGCAGTAATAAGCAGGGGAACGATATTTACCACTATGGAAATGAGTAATATTCTCCACGAACGGAATAATAATATCATACAACCAAATATAATAATAAACGCCAGTATGAGACTGTCGCGCAGGCTGTTGACGATAAACTTACTTCCTTCCAGGAAGGTGATACTGGTGCCGGTGAACGTAACATTGTACTTTGTGCTGTCGAAAATACGGTACACCTCCGGGCGTATTTTGGCGAGCAGGGCAGGAAGCCGGTAAGTGCCTACATCGGCCATATTTACGGTAATGCGCGCTTTCTGCTTATTGCTGTCAATAAAAGAATTAAGCAGTTTACTGAACGTGCTGTCTTTACCGCCGCTGCCTTTTGCAGAGAGGTAAGGTTGCAGAAAGGCTGCTCCAAAATCGCTGGGAACGCTGTAATAAGAAGTATCGCCGCCAAAAAATTGCTGGCTGGCAAATTTAATGCCGTTGGCTATAGATAAAGTATGGCCTATTTCGGGATTGCTCTCCATTATAGCGCCAAGCTCGTCCATCTTCCGCACCACGGTGAGTGAAGAAACCACACCCCGTTTCTTTTTAGTATCAATGATTATTTCCAGCGGCATTACCCCCTTAAAATTCTTCTCAAAGAATTTCAGGTCCATAAATACTTTGTCCGATTTGGGCAGATCGTCAACTATATGCGCCTCATTCTTCAGCCTCAAAACACCAATAGCAGAAAAAACACAAATGGCTATTGTAAAGCTATATATCCATACCCGGTGGCCGAATACCCAATTGGTGATGCGCTCAAGCAGCTTGGTGATCCATCCGTTCTCCAGGTAGCTGGTATGCTTTGTTTTGGGCGGCGGCAGAAAACTGAAAAATGCCGGGATAAAAACCAGGGAGATAAAAAACAGCCCGAGGATATTAATGCCCGCAACCAGGCCAAATTCCTTCAGTAACGTGCTTTTTGTAAAAAAGAATACACCGAAACCAATTGCCGCAGTAAGGTTGGTGAAAAAAGTAACTATACCCATCCGGTCCACCATGCGCAGCAGCGACTTCATTTTATTAGGATTTTTATGGTACTCGTAGTGGTAACGGTTGAGCAGGTAAACGCAGTTTGGAATGCCTATCACCACCACCAGCGGCGGTATGAGTGCAGTAAGAATGGTGATCTTGTAGCCCAGCAATACTATGGCGCCCATAGACCAGACCACACCTATAGCTACTACCAGCATAGACGATAACACAGCCGTAAAAGCCCGGAAAAACAGCACCAGTATTATAGCCGTGAGTACAAACGACAGTATAAGAAACAACCTCATTTCAGATTGTACTTTCATGGCCATAGCTGTGCGTATCAGCGGCAGTCCGGAATAGTGCATTTCCGTGTTATGCTTCTTACCAAACGCATCACCGAGATTAAGTATCTTATTAATGACCCCCGCTCTTACTTTAGAATTGAGTACGTTTTTATTGATACGTATCGCCATCATATAGGCGTCTGTAGCGGGATTGTACAGGAATCCCCTGTAAAACGGAAGGTTGAGGAACGTTTGCTTTATGCTATCGGTATTAGCAAATGGCGGGTTGCCTGCGATCTGGGATACGCTAAGTTTTTCAGTAGCCGTGTCCTTGGTCAACGTAATTGCGCCCGGAATGCTTAGCACATTTTCCACAGGTTCAACTTTTATAGCATTTACTTCTACCGAATCGACTTTTTTAATAGAGTCCACCAGTACAGCATAATCACTAAAAAAGGCGGGCGAAAAAAAGTCCTTTGACTGCACACCAATCACCATCAGGTTTCCGTCTTCGCCAAACTGCTTCCGGAAATTCTGATATTCTATGTATTTGGGGTTATCGGTAGGTACTGCGGCAGTAAATTCATAGCTTATCTTTACCTGCGCGGCAAAATACCCCATTATTGCCGTGCTGGCCAATAGTGTTATCAGCAGCGCAATGCGGTATTTAATGATAAAAGCGGCTATCTTATGCCACATGAAGCATGTGTGTAGTTAAGGGGGTAAAAGTAAGAAAAAGCAAGGTAAACCTAGCCCCCGCAAGGTGCTAAATGGTGAGTTTAGCCCAAATTCCACATAAGTGTGCGTTGTTATTTAACTAACGATGATATGTTTAGCGAATAATAGCGATTTTCCGGATGGTCCGCTCGCCGTTATTCCCTTGAAAAGACAAGTAATAATTCCCCGATGGTACCTGGGTATTTTCCAGGTTTATCCTGATAGAATTATTGCCTGGAACAATACTGTATCCATTATCATTGACCGCTTCGCCAAGCATATCGCACAGTTTTACGTCCATTTGGTCATTCGCAGGGCTGGCAATAGCTATGTCGATATATTTTGTAGCCGGGTTTGGGAATACACTGATTTTTACGGTTGCAGCGGTTGCATTTTTCACGGCTTCCGTACCTTCTATCCAGTGTGCTGCAGTGTTTACAACAGTATCTGTGCCTGCGCAAACTCCCGCCTGGTCAAGCCATACCGGGAAGTTAACCGGTATCATGGTGTGCGATATGTAATTGGAGGGGTCTGATGCCTGGAAGAAATTCGTTTGCTGCATAGTCGTAGCGAAGTTTGTGTTATTTACATTCACCTCCACAAGATTTCCGAAAGCGCCTGCAGTACTCTTGCCAAATAGCTTCACCTGCGGATTGTGCTGGAACATGACCGGTAAAAAATCGCCTGCGCTTACTGCATTAGGGCCGCATAAAATGGCTATAGGGTGGGGAAAATAGTTGGGGTCGGAATCAACTATATCATACCAGCTTGTGGGACCATCAATATACATGGCCAGCCTATTGGTAGGATCGCTGCGCTGCCCGTAGCCTACCCACGAGGTGCCACCGGAAGTTAAATAGGTATAAGCATCCCAGTAAGCGTCAAAGCCACCGCCAAAATTAGTGCGTATGTCCAGTATAAGGCCAGTAACCATGCTGTCTTCTACAAGCGATTTCACTGCCCGGTATAATTTATCTGTCGTGTCTTCGCAATCGTACATATATACATAGCCAATGTGCGTACCGGTCATTACGCCATATACCACATCGCTGTCATCGTAGTAGTAACCGTTATAGCTGGGCTTATTCACCCCCGGCACATCCATCTGCTCTGTACAAAAATCATTATACAGTACACCCGACATCAATGAGGTTGGTAAATTGACCAGGCTGCCATTGCATTTCTTAATGTTTATCGTATCAAACAGATACCAGTTTTCACCGGCAGCCTGTATGTATCTGTGGTACATGGCTGAATCTGTAGAGCCTTTGTAAACGGAGTTGGGCAGGTTATAACCTAGTATTATCTGCACAAGCCTGGTCCACGGGATACCGTTGTAGCCAAGTATAATGTCACCCGGCTCCAGGCCAAAAGGATGGCCGGGGAATGCGCTGTAAACAAGCGCGGTGGTATCATTAAGCGTTGTTACACATGCGCCCAGTTTACCCGATTCACCCCTGAACAGGGGTAAACCCGGATATATGGCATATGGGTAGTTGACCATATAGTCATAAAAGTTTGAGTGTCCGTCATTCATCAAGCTTAACAGATAGTTGATCATACTGGCATACTTCCCTTCGCTTACTCCTCCTGCCGTTATCTGCGCCTGCATACTGCTCACAATAGAGTCCCAATTATAAGAAGGAAGGTGTACAAAACAGGGATACAGGGAATCGATATGCCCCCAGAACATATTCAGTACGCTGAGCTTCACGCTGTCCGGCCAGCCAGCCCCCCAGGTGGAGTCCACTCTATGGTTCCATTGGGTGGTATCGAACACAGGGCCGGTACCACTGGTGGTTTTCTCGGTTCCGGTATGTGGAGTGGCAGCAGCATAGGCCGCACGTTGCAATAACAGATTGTGCTGCTTAAACGCAGGCACAGATGTTGACTTAGTAAAACCGGCGGCATCATTCTTTGTTTGGGCCGAAGCGGCAATAGTAATGCTGCATAAAAGGAGTAAAAGTGTGTGTTTCATATAAGCGATAATATCAGTGAAATTAATAACCTTTAACCGCACACACAATAGCTCATCCTATATAGACGTGTAATTTGGAGTAAAACTTGGGTGAAAAGGAAAAAATATTGGATCAAGGGAAGATTTGAACCAAATAATTGCGGCTATTGTCCTTTTCCTGGTGGTATCGCAGGCTTCTTAGGCTTTAGATAATCCTTATAGTTCTGCCTTATCCACATCTTCAGCTCCAGGTCGGTAGCGGTGCGGGCAAATTTGTACTCCATGGGATAAGTATTCATGAAAATAGCCAGGCTGTCTCCGGCAAAACCGGTAAGGGCCGATGTAAGCTCCGGTGTGTAGCGGGTATCAATAAATTTCTGTTCCTGGTCTTTTTTGTAGTTCTCTTTGAATTTTTTGTTCTGCTTATAGCTTTTGGACATCTTCTGTACCGGGGCGCCAATAAGGCCGGAAAAGCCGCCACCATTCGCGGGGTTGAAGCTGACTTTTATTGGTTTTTTATTCAATTCAGTACTATAACGCGCAGCCATCTCCGCCGAGTCTTTCTGGTAAGGGGTATAGTCCGGGTGCAGTATATACTCCTGCAGCGCCACACTTAGCGGGAACATGGAAATGGTCAGTACACTGTCGGTAGTTGCCAGCCGCTGAATGGTGTGATACCCGATGTAGGAAAAGGATATTACATCGCCTTTTTTAACCGGCATCGCAAACGTGCCATGCTCATCAGTTGCTGTGGACTGTGAGCTGGCATTGTCCACAGCATTTGCCAGGTATATAGGCTGCTTTGTTTCCCCGTCAATAACAATGCCTCTCAGTGTCTGGCTATGCACACCAAGGGCCGTTAATAATGTAAAAAAGCTAAGTAGGACTGCTCGCAAATCAGGCTATTATATTATGTAAAACTAATGAATGGCCGGGAGCAAATGGGGAAACAGGCGGCGTTTTGGGAATACTTTAAGAACTTGCTCAAAAAAATACAGAGCAAGTAGAGACGTTGCATTGCAACGTCTCTGCTCCCGCCATACACAAATCGTAATATTCTTCTACTCCAACACAAAAGCCCCGCTATCCGCAACAGCATAAACCCGCATACCAGCATCAGTGCTCTCCTTTACAAATTTTTCCCGTTGCTTTGGCGCATAATTATTTCCTATTATTACTAATGACGGCGCAAATACGTTTTTTAATTTCGCCGCATCAGGCTCGCCTGTATAGTTGAGAACGAGATAGTCCACGGGAAAACGTGTGCCGGTATTGATCTCCCTGTTCAGAATAAGAAAAGACCTTCCGTTGATGTACATGATCTCATTCGCGGCACGCTCTTGCTGCCATGCGCGCAAGTTGATGTGTGCTGATTTTGTGGCATAGCTTATCTTTTTGCTGGCCGATGTATCTGTGTTTAATACAGTATATGTACTTCCCTTTATCTGCTCTATATGGCTTGCTTTTGGTATATTATATACTACCAGCCGCTGCTGGTGCAGGCGCATCCATTCTTCGTTACACAAAGAGACCAATAAAATACATGCTGCCGCTATGCCGGTAAATAATGCCGCCTTTCGCTGCCTTATAAAAAATAAAGAGAAACCAGTAATGACCAAATACAGCAATAGCAGCTCAGCGCCAGTCAGCACCAAGAAATGAAAAGATACCGGGTTGAGGCTTTGCAGCCACACAACTATTTTATCAAAGAAGGTCACCGTCCAAACAATGCAAATACCAATGAGCTTGGCCAGCGCCGGAAACCAGCTTAATAAAATAACCGCCATACCCGCAAAAAGTACAAACCCCATAAACAGGTAAGCCAACGCATTAGCGACAATAAACAACAGCGGGAACATATGGAAATAATAAACGACAAGCGGTGCAGCTAAAATCTCGGCAGCTATGCTGGCGGCTACTGTGCCCCATAGTATTTTTGCTATCTTATTTACAGGCGATAACCATTTATAAACGGGCTTATAAAACAAAATCAATGACAGCACGGCTACAAACGACAACTGGAAACCTACCGAGAAAAGCCACATAGGCTCGGCACACAGCAGTAAGAAGGCAGTAGCCAATAATTGATTTGGGCCATTGTAACTCTTCTGCAAAATCACAGAGAACGCCAGTAAAGAAAACATAATAGCCGCCCGCACTGCCGATGGCGGCGCGCCAGCCATCACCACATAAAACCACACCAGCGGCAGCGCAATAGCATACTTCACCCACAAATGCTTTTTATGCCGCAGCCACCACAGCAGCCATGATATTGCGAGAAAAAAGATAGTCACATTGCCGCCCGAGATAGCAATAATGTGGATAATACCTGTTTCAGAATAAGATTGCATCAGGTCTTCATCAAGATTCACCTCATCTCCCAGCAGCATGGCCTGTATCAGCCCCTTGGTCTTTGGCTCAGTGATGTAGCGGTCCAGTTGCGTCATGCACCAGTCGTGCGCTCGTGATGCGATGCCGGCATCCTTAACATCTCCGGCTGCATAGAGCCGTATATTATTGGGGGAACAGCTTTGCTGGTAATACAGTCCGTTGCGCCTGCAATAGTTTGCATAATCAAACTCAAATGGGTTGCCCGCATTTTTTATTGGCTGCCATTTACCAGGCACCAATATCGTATCGCCCTTATGCAGCCGCATGGGGAACTGTTCTTTGTAGAGATACGCAACGGCATCGCCCGAAACCGCAGATACCTTGCCGTCATTGATTACGTTTATCACGCTCACCGGCACCTTCCACGAATTTTCTTTTTCCGCGGGTGCATCTGTTACGCGCACCAGGTAAGAATTATGCTCCCTTATTCCATTCCCAAACCATGATCTGTCATTTCGTACATCATTGAAATAAGATATAGCAACGCCGCTGAAAAACAGGGTCACGGCTTGCAGCAGAAATGCAACGCCGGAGTAATTCCTCCGGGTATAGACAATTAACGCGTAGAGCAAATAAACAAAACCAACAACACTGGCCAAAGCAATGCCCGGCAGATTAAATAAACCGGCGTCGTAACACAAAATGCCTGCGGCAAAGGATACCAGTATCCTGAAAAACGGTGTAGTTTCCCAGAAATATGCTTCGCGCAACGGCCAGCGTTTCATAAATGCCAGGATTAAGTTTTAAAAATAAAATAAAGGCGGTTGATTTTAAACTCACAACAAATAAAATTTTGCTATTCAGCTACGCCCAGTTATTGAGGTGTTAACCTACAGCATCAGCGCTTGCACTTTATTCCATTACTTGTTATCTTGGGAAGATGAGGATAGCGTTGAGGTTATTTGTCATTTTTGTGTTGGGCATGTTGGCAAGCGCCGGGGCCAGAGCAGGAAAACTGTTCATACCCATGGACGCCACGCGTCAAACCAACCACCTGAAAGCGTATGGAATCGCTTTTGCTGCGTTAAGGGAAAACAAACCCGTTTACTGGCTGCTCAATTATAAAGGCGGCAGCTTTGTAATGGACGACACCAGGGAACTGGAAGCCCTGTGCACACAAAGAAGGGTAGCCTTTAAAAAAATAACTACTGCCGACTACGATGCCATCAAAAAAAAGATCAAAGGGCCGAACTTCAACGGGGAGATAATAAAGCTGGAAAAAGCGCCTAAAATAGCTGTTTATACTCCGCCAAACAAAGAGCCCTGGGACGATGCCGTAACGCTGGCGCTCACTTATGCCGAAATACCCTTTGATAAACTGTATGCCGATGAAGTGCTTGCCGGCGGCCTCGACAAATACGACTGGCTGCACCTGCACCATGAAGATTTTACCGGCCAGTATGGAAAATTTTGGGGGCAATTCCGCCATGCCCCCTGGTATGTGAATGATAAGAATGCAGCAGAATCTATGGCTGCGAAACATGGCTTCAAAAAAGTGTCGCAAATGCAACTGGCGGTGGTAAAAAAGATCCGTGATTTTGTCGCGGCAGGTGGTAATTTATTTGCCATGTGCTCAGCTACCGATACTTACGATATTGCCCTCGCTGCAGAAGGAACGGATATATGCGACACGCCCTTTGATGGCGACAAGATGGCGCCCAACGCACAGAGTAAGCTGGACTATTCAAAATGTTTCGCATTTCGGGATTTCACCATTTCTACAAACGAACTGGAATATGAATACTCCAATATTGACAATACCAATTTCCGGCATGTGCTGAAAGACAGCGATAAGTTCATTCTTGTTTCCTTCCCGGCAAAGTTCGACCCCGGGGCTGCAATGCTTTGCCAGAACCATACCGATACCATTAAAGGATTTATGGGGCAGACAACTGCATTTCGCAAAGAGGTAATAAAGCCCGGGGTACTCATAATGGGAGATTTCGCTAAGGTAAACGAAGCACGTTACATACATGGCGAATACGGGGACGGCACCTGGACATTCTATGGCGGCCACGACCCGGAAGACTACCAGCACATGGTAGGCGCGGCACCCACCGACCTGAGTTTGCACCCTAACTCACCGGGCTACCGGCTGATACTGAATAATGTGCTGGCGCCCGCTGCTAAAAAGAAGCTGATCCAAACAGTGGTTTTAGGAGACACCGTAACCGCAAAGCTCGTGAAAAAAATTGCCGAGGAACCTGCTCATGTATCAACCTTCGCAGAACGGGTGAAGATAACACCCGATCCATCAAAAGAGGAATTGATCATCTCCGTAGTTCCCATGCAGGGGGCTATAAACGAAATAAAGGCCGTTGTCATTCTTACCGGCGCAAGCGTTGAGGTCTATAGCCGCAAATTCAGCAGTGCCGACCACGTCATCGTGAATCTTAATGACCTGCCATCTGGAATGTTCCTGGTGAAAGTAAACGGCGAGTATGCAGGCAAGGTGGTGAAGAAGTGATTCATCAAACATTATCTGGATATTTAAGACGGCAAGACAAACTAAAGCGATTTTATCGCTATTTTAGAGGTATGAAACAATTCCTGGTCCTCTCGTTTGCTATCCTTTTACTAACGGTAAAGGTTTCAGCGCAATTGCCCTATTCGTTTTCGGTGTACAATCAGGCATATGCACCGTTGACCGGTGCAACGCTTTTCCATCCGGGGCTTGTTTGGAATGTAAACAGCATTTTCTCAGCCCCTATTGGCTTTCCTTTTACGATAGACACCTTCCATTGCTCCAACTTTTATTCAGAGGGTGCCAACACTACCAGCACAGACACAACAAGCGCCACTTTCTCAGGCTTTATACTCACTGATGCCGGCCTTGATGACCGTGGAAGTGTGGGTGGGGGTACGGTTTCACTTTCTCCCGTACGGTATGAAGTAACAGGCAGCGCCGGGCACCAGGTATTTAAGTTCGAGGTCTTTAATGCAGGTTTCGATCAGCAGTTGGTTGACTCTGGTTTTATGTCCGACTCTGTGGATATGCAGCTATGGTACTATGAAGATTCCGGCATTGTGGAGATACGGTATGGCCCGTCTTTAATTACAGGAACCGATTACTTCAACTTCGCCGGTACCATGTCGGGCTTTGTGCAGAACCTGGATTCTAACGGAGATGGTACTATTTATCTTTTGGGCGGGAATCCTGCCAGCCCCACCGTGCAGGCCGTCCCGCTGGTAAGCGGCAACCCTACCACCACGGTTAACGTTTTGTCGTCCTTTCCCCCAAGCGGCACCGTATATAGGTTCGCGCCTATCAGCTATCCTAATAATGTTACCTCAATTTTTACCACCACTAATGTGAACGTGTATCCTACCGCTGCCCAGGATGAGGTAATGATAAATTACAAAGGCAATGAAACACTAAGCTACGATGTGCTGTCTTTGAACGGCGCAAGAATGGCCAACGGGTCGGCAAATAACGGTACCACACATATAGACGTCAGCAATTTCCCGGCTGGTATTTACCTGTTGCATCTGCAAGGCAGCGCCGATAGCAAAGTGTATAAATTCGTAAAGATCTAGCAGAATTATTTCGCGGACTACCCAAGATTTCCACCCATTTATACGTCTATACTATTATGAAGTGTGCTATACTCTTATTTATCGGGTGTGTAATGGCACTGTTGTCTATTGCCCAGAACGCTCCCGTTCGTGAGCAGAAGCCATCTGCCAATGCCGCAACAGAGTATTACCAGCAGCAGATCACAGAACAAGTATTAAAGCAACTGGATAAAATAGACTGGAACCATGTGGACCGGACAACCAGCGGCAGCGGATCTGTGCTTTATACCATACCTGTAGTAGTGCATGTGCTGCACAATTATGGCCCGGAGCTGGTTGCCGACACCATTATATACAACTGGATAGACAAGGTAAATTCCTACTTTCTCAAAACCAACCCGGACACCGTAAACATCATTGATAAATTTAAATCCGTGGCGGCAAGCACACAGATACAATTCAAACTGGCCACAATAGACCCATATGGCAACCAGACAAAGGGGGTGGAGCATGTTTTTACGTATCTCACATATGAGCCTGGCAATCTTGATCAGGCGAAAATAAATCAATGGCCACAGGAACGATATTTGAATATTTGGCTTGTGAATACTATTCCTTCAGGTGCGGGTGGCGTGGTTTTGGGTGATTACTACACTCCTCTTGAAGCCTCATACAGCCCTTATTATGACGGTATTATATTCAACTATGAAACTTACCCAAGTTACCTTGACGATGGCGAAATTGCATACTACTTTGCCAGATATTTGAATTTACCACACCCCTGCAATGGCTACGGTCACCCTCTTTGTGCAGATAACGATGGAATCGCAGATACGCCACCATGTGATGGCGAATACTATACGTGTACAAATATTTATGACACGGCGTGCGATACGCCAAATGTTCAAAATGTTATGACTAATAACACAACATGCGGAATTATGTTTACTTATGGACAAGGGCAATATATGCAGAACGTATTACAGCTGGATTTTGGAAACAGAGACAGCCTGATTGCACCATATACTTTTTCTGCGACAGGAATGAATCAGCCTATGCAGGACCTCGCGCCGGTTGCTGATTTTAGCGTAAATTTTCCGTTTGCTTCACACTATCCTTATTGGTTTGCTTGTCAGGCACAGAATATCATTTTTAAAAACGAGAGTTGGAATGATACAATAGTATCAGCGGCATGGACTTTTTCAAATAATGCCGATGTGCCGACCAGCAATTCTTTAACGGCAGTGGTTAACAAGTTCCACCAACCCGGATGGGTTACCGTAACACTTGCCGCAACCGGCAATAATACCGGTACTTCAGAGCTTATTAATTCCAATGCGGCTTTTATCGCAGATTCAATAGCCACAAATGCGTTCAACTATGTGCAGGAATTTACACCAGGAAGCGGCATGGACAAATGGCCGATCTTCAACTATTACCGGAACAACTTTAAATGGCAGCTCGCAAATACCGGTTACTTTGATAACAGCAGCATCGAATATACCAGCTATGACACGCGTACATTTCCGGAAAATACTACCGGCTCACCGCAGGGAGATATAGATGACATCTTTACTCCAGGTTTTGACCTTACCGTATTTTCAGGCGAGTGTTATCTCAATTTTATGTCTTCGGGGGCATCGTTCACAACGAATATTCACAATATGAACGATTCTTTAGAGATCGATTACTCAACCAATGCTTCAACATGGTATAAGCTGAAGGTATTGAAAGGAGAGGCGCTGGACAATAAGGGCGCGGTAAGCACACCATATACGCCATCAGGGCCAGGCGATTGGGTAGCCAACAGCATCTCCTTACCTATAGCAGCCATCACACCTTATACTATTTTTCGATTTCGGTACCACCCTGGCGCGAATGATACTACAGGTATCAGTTCCGGCAATAATTTTTATTTGGATCATTTTAATTTCAATAGTTTTCCGGAAAGTGTGGCAATGATCGATAAAATGCCAGATGGCTTATCATTACTGCCCAATCCTACGCATGGCGACAGTTATGTTGTCATCAAAGACAGGTCTGCAATTGCAACGGCTTCATTAGTGGTTACAGATATTACCGGAAAGGTGGTTTATGAAACAACAAGCCATAGTAACACCAACAACACCCGGATTGAGATACCCGCAAATGTGCTGCTATCAAAAGGCTTGTATCTTGTTCATGTAATAACAGACAACATAAACCAGACGGAAAAACTGGTGGTGTACTAAAAGAGATTCCAATATGCATAAACTTATCCTTTATTTTTTGTTCGTCATACAAAGCACAGTGTCTGCATCAAGCGTATTGGCGCAGAGTGCCAGTTGGTTTACACCGCTGAATTGGGGGCTGTTGCCTACTGAAGCGGATAGTATCAGGAGTACCGGACGTTATGACGACATATTCTTTATCAGCCACGATACTGGCATACTTGTTTCATCATATGGCATGATATTCAAAACTTATGACGGCGCTGCACATTGGTATTTGAAAAAAGCGATAGCACCTGATGCGTATTGCAGAAGCGTGGAGTTCTCCAGCGATGGTCAGGTAGGTATCGTGGGCACAGTATCAGGCCTTATATTCAGGAGCGCTGACCGCGGAGAAACCTGGGAAGATATTTCCGCCAATATATCAGATACAGGAGCAAGCGCAAAGAACATTTGTGGTCTGGCCCATTTTGGCAATTTTTTTTACGGCGTGGGATGGTGGGGTGGAAAAACAGCAAGGTTTTATAAAAGCACAGATGCAGGTATAACTTGGACCACAACTTATATAGATACCAACCTGGCATCAGGCCTTGTAGATATTACTTTCCCTTCTGCAAACAATGGCTTTATCACAGGATATCATGCATACCATGGTAATAGGCGTGAGAGTGTTGTACTACACACTGTTGACGGTGGCAATACATGGACAAAAGTATTTTCAGACACCACTATAGGCGGCAGGATTTGGAAAATACAATTCGTTGATGAATTTTTTGGTGTTGGCTCAATAGAGCCAATGTATTCGGACACTGTGGCAATAATAAACACTATTGATGGTGGCAACACCTGGCAAATAATGCCTGTAGGGCACGTAAACTCATGGCCGTGGATCGGCGCAGGTACGCAAGGTGTAGGGTTTTTAAATCGCCAGAAGGGATGGGTAGGCGGCTACTACAATGGTATGTTTGAGACGAATGACGGTGGCCTTACCTGGAATTTTATGAACATAAATGAAGAGTGCGACCGCTTCTCTTTAATAGATAGTACAATATACCTTTCGGCAAACACAGTTTATAAATATGGCAGCGATCGCAACGACGGCGTTGCAACTCTGCAACCGCCAACATTTGTCCACAAGCTCTATCCAATCTCTCCCAATCCAAGCAACGGCAATGTGCAAATAGACTTTGACATAAATATCCATCAAACCAATGTAGTGCTGGAAGTGGTAAATGTGGACGGAAGAAAAACCTACCCGGTGATGAACGGTTACCTTAAACCCGGCCATTACTCATACAGATGGAATGCTGCAGATGCTTCAAGTGGCAACTATATCGTTTGGCTGGGCACAGATGAAATACCTATGGTGGAAAAGTTCGTGCTGGATAAAAGAGCACAATAGAAACTGTCATCATACAACAAATCTCCAATCCAAATTCCTAATCCCCAATTCCAGATTACATATTTATCCCCAATCCATTATTTTTTTAGTGAGCTTCGAACTACCGATTCCTACCCGTAAATTTGCTTTATGCAGAATTATTTAGAGGGCTTGAATGAGCAGCAGCAGATAGCGGTGGAGCATGTGGATGGCCCCATTATGATCATAGCCGGTGCTGGCAGCGGAAAGACCAAGGTACTCACCACACGTATTGCCCACCTCATGCACAATGGCGTGGATGCGTTTAATATACTTGCCCTCACCTTTACCAATAAAGCGGCTGCCGAAATGAAGGAAAGGGTAGAGCGGGCACTGGGGAACTCAGAGGCCCGTAACTTATACATCGGCACTTTCCACTCCGTATTTGCGCGCATACTGCGGGCAGAGGCCAATAAGCTGGGCTACCCAAACAACTTCACGATATATGATACCGATGATGCAAAAAGTATCATCAAGGATATTGTGAAGGAAATGAACCTGGACGATAAACACTATAAGGCCGCCTACGTCTATAACCGCATCAGCGCGGCAAAGAACAGCCTTATAGACCCGGCTATATACAAGCAGGATACAAACATACAGCAGGAAGACGCCCGGACTACAAGGCCGCTGATAGGTGATATTTACGAAGCGTATGCAAAGCGTTGTTTCCGGAATGGCGCAATGGACTTTGATGATTTGCTCTTCAAAATGTATGTGCTGCTTACGCATTTCCCGGAGGCTCTAGCAAAATACCAGGGCCGTTTCAGGTACATACTCATCGATGAGTACCAGGATACCAACCTGGCTCAGTACGCTATCGTAAAAATGCTGGCAGCGAGAAACGAGAACATTTGTGTAGTGGGCGATGATGCCCAGAGCATCTACTCCTTTCGCGGGGCTACGGTGCAAAATATATTGCAGTTCCAGGACGACTATGAGGATGTGAAAATTGTGAAGCTGGAGCAGAACTACCGCAGCACACAGACCATACTCAATGTAGCCAACAATGTAATAGGCAATAACAAGAACCAGATACAAAAGGAGCTATGGACAAGCAACGTGGAAGGCGAAAAGCTGGTACTGGCCCGCACTATGACGGACAATGATGAAGGCCGGTTTGTGGCAGACGCCATAAAGGAGCAGCAGATGCGCAACCATTACGGCAATAAAGACTTTGCCGTGCTGTACCGCACCAATGCGCAGAGCCGCTCCTTTGAGGAAAGCCTGCGGCGCATGAACATACCTTACAAGCTGGTGGGCGGTACCTCATTTTACCAGCGCAAGGAAGTAAAAGATTATCTCGCCTATCTGCGCGTGATCGTAAATTCACAGGACGAAGAAAACATAAAGCGCATTATCAACTACCCTACCCGCGGCATAGGCAAAACAAGCGTGGAGCGCATAATGGTTCGGGCCAATGAACTGGATAAAACATTCTGGGAAGTGATCTCGCAGCCGGAGATGAGCGGCATACACTCATCACAGTTGGAAGGGTTTGTGATGATGATAAAAAGCTTCCGCTCGATGCTGGAAAAGCAAAACGCCTACGATGTGGCGTTTGCAGTGGGCAAGCATACCGGGCTGGTACAGGAACTATATAACGATAAAAGCGTAGAGGGATTGGCGCGATATGAGAACGTGCAGGAGCTCCTCAACTCCATAAAGGAATTTACCGAAACACCAGATGAAGAAGGCGAGCTGCTGGATAAAAGCCTGGGCAGCTACCTGCAGCAGATAACCCTGCTCACCGATGCCGACCAGAACAACGATGCGGATGCAGATGTAGTGAAGCTGATGACCATACATGCCGCCAAAGGCCTGGAGTATCCGTGTGTGTTCGTGGTGGGGCTGGAAGAAAACCTGTTCCCCAGCTCTATGAGTCTCTACGACCGTGCAGATCTTGAAGAAGAACGGCGGCTGTTTTACGTAGCTATTACGCGCGCTAAAGACCGCCTGTGGGTCACCTACGCCAACAGCCGTTACCGCTTTGGCAGCCTGGTGCAGAATGAGCCCAGCAGATTCATTCAGGAGATCCCTGAGAATCACCTGGACAGAACATTTACCGGCGCAAGCAACCGGCCGGGGCCAGGCCAGGCCGCTGGGGGCTTCGGGAGCATGCTCAACAATACTTTTGACAAAATGCCATCGCTAAAAAAACTGGCTGATAAGCTGGCGGCGGGCGCACCTGCACCGCACACCCCCACCGCCAATTTCGTGGCTGATGAGGTAATGGGTATGACAGTAGGCATGCAGGTGGAGCACCAGAAATTCGGATTCGGCACCATACTTACTATTGAGGGCGGAGCCAACAACCGCATAGCCGGCATAGACTTTGGCACGGGACATGGCGTAAAGAAGATTATGCTGAATTTCGCGAAGCTGAGGATAGTGAAATAAGCTGTTATCGATCAGGTTTGTTCTTTGTGAGTATTGCGCACAAACAAAACACCCCTATCCCCAACATCCCGCCAATACCATCCGCAACAGCATCCATAAGCTCCATGCTGCGGCCCAGGAAGGTGAGCCAGCCCTGCATCAGCTCAATAAAGCTGCCGAGCGCTACGGCTAGCAGGAACATTTTTACCAGCCACGAAAATTTAGTAAGCGGCCTGGCGCAAAGCCATAGAAAGGTGAAGCCCCCGAACAATACAAGATGCACCCATTTATCTATAAGGGGCACATCTACTTTGGGAATATCTTTTCCTGGTGTGAAACAGCCAATAAAAATAAGCAAGGTCCATAGCATTGCTAAGAACCTTGCTTGTCGCTTATAAGGTGAGTCCGGACTGAATATCCGTTTCATTTATTCTCCTACCAGCTCTTTATAGGCTGCGGCATCCAGGAGGCCATCGGCATCGGCGGGGTTGTCCAGCGTCATTTTCACCATCCAGCCCTTGCCATACGGATCATTGTTTACGTTCTCCGGGTTTGCCTCCAGATCGCTGTTCACCTCGGTTATCGTGCCGCTCACCGGCAGGTAAAGGTCAGATACGGTCTTCACCGCCTCTACCGTACCAAATATATCATTTGCAGTAAGTGGTTTGCCCACCGTGTTAATATCTACAAATACTATATCGCCCAGTTCGCGCTGTGCAAAATCTGTAACACCTACCGTTGCAGTGTTTCCTTCTACTTTGATCCATTCGTGATCCTTAGTATAACGTAATGAGGCTGGAAATTCCATTTTATTAAAAGTTTGAGCGGTAAAAATAAAAGAAAAAAAGAGATTTTGTAATGATGCGGATCATTTTCATTTGAACCATGAGCTATACATTAAATAATTGTTGGCTATGCGTTCCACTTCACCTTTCAGCAGCTCCTGGCTTATGTCCTTCACTTTCTTTGCAGGCACACCGGCAAAGATACTGCCCGGCGGCACCTCTGTACCTTCCAGCACCACCGCACCCGCAGCTATTATGCTGTTGGCGCCTATGGTCACATTATCCATTACTATCGCGCCCATGCCTATCAGCACATTGTCTGCCACTGTACAACCGTGTACCAGCGCATTGTGGCCTATAGATACATTGTTGCCGATCACCGTTTTTGTCTTCTGGTAGGTGCAGTGGATGCAGGCCCCATCCTGTATGTTCACTTTATCACCTATCCTTATGCTGTTCACGTCACCACGCACCACAGCGTTAAACCATATGCTGCAATCATTGCCCATAATTACATCGCCTACAATGGTTGCATTAGGCGCTATAAAGCAATTATCTGGTATCTGGGGAGAAACTCCTTTAACTGGAAGAATAATTGGAGGCATAAACGAGCCCTGGCACCTAAAGGGGAACCAAGTATTTGGCTAAGATAAAACTTTTCGGCATCAGCCAAAAAATGAACAACATCAAAAAAGAGTAAAAATATGGGGAAGCCCCTTTAGGGGTTTGGGGTTTTATTTCTTAAAGACATTATACTTAATGATACAATAAAGTGCCCTGAAAGCATCTTTCATACCTATTTTCTTGCCCTCTTCATAAGTACGTCCGTAGTACGAAATTCCTACCTCATATATGCGCACCTTGGGCACGCGTGATATTTTCGCAGTCACCTCCGGCTCAAAACCAAAACGTTTCTCCTCCAGCTTTATGCCCTGTATCATCTCCCGCCTAAAGAGCTTGTAGCAGGTTTCCATGTCGGTGAGGTTCAGGTTGGTAAACATGTTAGACGCTGTGGTAAGCCACCTGTTGCCTATCGAGTGCCAGAAAAACAAGATGCGGTGCGGCTCCCCGCCCACAAAGCGGGAACCAAATACCACATCGGCAAAGTCGTTCAGGATCGGCTTCAATAGTATATTGTATTCCTCGGGGTCGTATTCAAGGTCGGCATCCTGGATGATCACATAATCACCGGTAGCCTTTTCAATGCCCGTATGCAATGCCGCGCCTTTTCCCTGGTTCACTTCGTGTTTGTAATAAGCTATCGGCAGGTCCGGGTTTGCAGCCTTGTATGCAAGAATGGCCTCCTCGGTATTATCTTTTGAACAGTCATTGACGATAATGACCTCCTTTTTCATATCGTTGATCAGCACTACCGCCTTTACTTTATTCAATATTCTATGAATAGTAGGGCCTTCGTTGTAAGCAGGTATGACTATTGATAATGTACTCATTGTTAGCAATAACTGGTGACTGATATATTTTAAGCCGGCAGGCAGGTATGCGAAAGTAAAAATTTTTAGTTGATAAAGAACGTAAACTATAAATAAACTGTTCCAGGAACGTTGACAAAATAAATACCATTAAGTTTAATGATTATGTTACTTTTTGTGCAAGGCGCGGAATCCGCGAATAATGAATTATTTAAGGACTTCTGCAACGAAGCACAAATGGCACAGAATTGTTGAAATTGGTGGCGTTTATTTTGGCATCGTTCCTTATACATTTATTTGTAACTGTCGTTGCATTTTGTTTATTTTGAATAAAATAACGCTATGGATCAGAAAACCGTGAGCTTACGGCTGCTATTAACTCAGTTTTTATTATGGTGGGCTGTCAGTTTTGTTATCATTATCGCCTCATTTATTATCCCTTTTCGGTTATCCAATGGGGCCGTCACACCGCTCTCGCATGATCTCTTGTTAACGTTTGAGTGTGCTGTCCTGGCTTCTTTAATGGCTATAGTTCACTATTACTTTTTGTTCAGCAAATACATTCCTCAAAAAAAATACCTCCTTTATATCGCGACAACGGCGGCGTTGATCGCCACATTTATTTTCATCGATTTCCTGTTGTTTCGATTCCAGATCGGAACCTATTTCTTCTTGCGAAACACACCTGAGCACCTCATTTTTGTTAATTGCGAGCGGGTTATTGCCGCTTATTTCCCGCTTACACTGGTTTATGCGTTTGTACGCCGCGCCAGGGATAGAAAACAGGCAATGAAGAACAGCCAGGCCTGATCATCATATTTGCTAAAAATTAGCTGCAGGTCTCATTTAGGGGTGGAAAATTTCTACTCTCGGAAAACTCCTATTTTGTCTGATAGAACGTGAGCATATTAGATGAGCGTACCTCCGCTCCTTTATCCCTTGCAGGAACCCAATTAGGCATTGCCTTCACTATAGCCACTGTTTCACTGTCAAAATCTTTATCACCGCTTGTGCGCAGTATCTCAGCCGCACTAATATGACCGTCTTTCTCCACAAGAAAAACCACAACTGCGTTGTCAACCTTATCGTTCCCCGCATGTTTCATGTGGATGTTGTGCTTTATGAACCGGTCAAGGCTGTCCCTTCCCGCAGCAAAATGCGCAGCTACCTCCGGCCGTTCGTAAACACCAGCCGCATTAGGGCCCGCTTTTTGACCGAAAACGGTTGCACTTAACAGTATAGGGAGTATCGTCAAAAAATATTTCATCAGAAAGGCTGTATTTCTAGTAGAAGACAAGCAATTCATTAAAAGCGTTGGTAAAAGCTGAGTAAAATATAGTACCAATTAATAGCACTAAAAGTATCTGGGCTTCATGCTTGAGTGGCGAAAACGCACTATCCTGATTTCATCTCCTTTTACACGGTAAGACACTCTGTACTTATATAAAGTGAAAACACGGTAACTGCCATCGTTAGCGACTTTAAACTTTTCTGGAGCACATGATACAGGATTTTTGGAAACAATCTCAAGTTTCAAAAATAATTTATCATAGAATTTTTCAGCATTTTGCACCGAATCAGTCCTTATATACTCAAGCGCGGAGAGAAATTGCTTTCTTGCAGATACATACCACCTGACATTATTTCCCGGCATGTATTATTTTTTTGGCAGCCTCAAATACCTCTTCATTGGTATAGTATTCGCCGCGATCAATCGCAGCATCCGCTTCTTCCAACTCCCTATTATACTGTTCTATTGTAATGGTCTCCTCTTCTTTTGGAGACAAAACAGTTTTAATAAATCCCAATAAGGATTTTTTTTGGGCAGTATTAAGCTGATGAATATAGCTGTTAAGCTCGCTTTCTATTTTAACGGCACTTGTCATAAAATACAATTTATACTTCAATTCAAATTTAGCAACAAAATTTCATTGCAGAATACACGCTTGGAATTTAGAATTTTTAGTTTGGGATTTTCCCCTACATATTCCTCCTGTACTGCCCTCCCACTTCAAACAGCGCCTTTGTTATCTGCCCCAGCGAGCAATACTTGGCAGTTTCCATCAGTGCCTCAAATATATTCTCATTATGCACGGCTTTTTGCTGCAATTGGTGTAGCATATCGCCGCTCTTGTCTTCGTTGCGCTTCCACAGGTTCTCCACTGTTTGTATCTGGAATTCCTTTTCCTCAGTCGTAGAGCGTATCACTTCCGATGGTATCACTGTGGGCGACCCTTTCGAGCTCAGGAAGGTATTCACCCCAATAATCGGGAACTCGCCCGTATGTTTCAGTGTCTCGTAATAAAGGCTCTCTTCCTGTATCTTGCCGCGCTGGTACATAGTTTCCATAGCCCCAAGCACCCCACCTCTTTCTGTAATGCGGTCAAACTCCGCCAATACTGCTTCTTCCACCAGGTCCGTCAGTTCTTCTATGATAAATGAACCCTGCAGTGGGTTCTCGTTTTTAGCAAGGCCAAGCTCTTTATTTATAATAAGCTGAATCGCCATTGCCCTGCGCACACTTTCTTCTGTAGGTGTTGTTATAGCCTCATCATAGGCATTTGTATGCAGCGAGTTACAGTTGTCATATATTGCATATAGCGCTTGCAACGTTGTGCGTATATCATTAAAGTCTATCTCCTGCGCATGCAGTGACCGGCCCGATGTCTGGATATGGTATTTCAGCATCTGCGAACGCTCATTGCCACCATACTTCAGCTTCATCGCTTTCGACCAAATGCGACGGGCCACGCGGCCTATCACACTATACTCAGGGTCTATACCATTACTAAAGAAGAAGGAAAGGTTTGGCGCAAAATCATCAATATGCATGCCCCGGCTCAGATAGTATTCTACAAACGTAAAGCCATTAGATATAGTAAATGCGAGCTGCGAGATCGGGTTTGCGCCCGCCTCAGCGATATGGTAGCCGCTTATAGATACCGAATAGAAATTGCGCACTTTCTGGTTGATGAAATACTGCTGCACATCACCCATTACGCGCAAAGAAAACTCTGTCGAGAAGATACAGGTGTTCTGTGCCTGGTCTTCCTTCAGTATGTCTGCCTGCACCGTGCCGCGCACAGCCTGCAGTGTATCCTTCTTTATTTTCTCATACACATCGGCGGGAAGCACCTGGTCGCCTGTTACGCCCAGCAACATCAGCCCAAGGCCGTCATTCCCTTCCGGTAGTTCTTTACTCGCTGGTGCTCCTGTAGCAGCGCCCGAATTATAAGATGGCCTTTGCAACCCCTTTTCCTTGTAGATGGCTTCTATCTTTTTACTCACCTCTTCCTCCAGCCCATTAGCCTTTATATATAGCTCACATTGTTGGTCTATCGCCGCATTCATAAAGAAGGCCGTGATCGTAGGTGCCGGGCCATTTATCGTCATAGACACCGATGTCTTCGGATCGGCAAGATTAAAACCGCTGTACAGTTTTTTAGCATCATCAAGACAGCACACACTCACACCCGAATTGCCCACTTTTCCATAAATATCCGGCCTGTGGTCGGGGTCTTGTCCATACAGCGTCACACTGTCAAACGCCGTGCTCAGCCGCTTGGCCGGTAGCCCGCGCGATACATAATGAAACCGCTTGTTGGTACGCTCTGGCCCACCCTCTCCGGCAAACATACGCGCCGGGTCTTCGCCTTCCCTTTTGAAAGGATATATACCCGCAGCATACGGAAACTCACCGGGGAAATTCTCCAGCAGCGCCCATTGCAGTATCTCTCCCCAGGCCTTAAATCCCGGCACCGCCACCTTGGGTATCTGCAGGTGCGATAGCGATTCGGTATGCGTCTTTATCTTCAGCTCTTTATCGCGCACCTTGTAGGTGTAGTAGTCGCCGGTATATTGTTTCTTCTTGGCGTCCCAGTTTTCCAGCAGGTGCTTGTTCTTGGGGTCCAGCTCCAGCTCTGTTTTTGCATATACCTCCTGCAGCGTTTTTATCAGCCGGTCTTTGTCATCCACCTTCATTGCATTCAGCGTCTCTATGGTCATTTTAATGCCATATAGTTTTTGTGCTACATCACCTTGTGTCCTGGCCCACTTATCATACTTGCGGTTGTTTTCGCTTATTTCGCTCAGGTAGCGGGTACGGTTTGGCGGAATGATATATACCTTCTCGCTCATCTCGTCCGTTATCTTGTAGCTGCTATGTAGCGGCGCACCGGTCTTCACTTCCAGCAGATCCATCAGCGCCTTATACATGGTATTGGTGCCCGGGTCATTGAACTGCGAGGCGATCGTACCAAACACCGGCATATCGTCCGCCTTCTTGTCAAACAGTTTATGATTGCGCTGGTACTGCTTCTTCACATCACGCAGGGCATCCACAGCGCCGCGCTTGTCAAACTTATTGATCACAACAATATCGGCAAAGTCCAGCATGTCTATCTTTTCGAGCTGGGTAGGCGCGCCGAATTCAGGCGTCATTACATACATGCTCATGTCGCTATGCTCAGTGATCTGCGTATCGCTCTGCCCTATGCCCGATGTTTCCAGTATGATCAGGTCATACTTCGCTGCCTTTAAGATATTCACCGCATCATGTATGTACTTGGAAACGGCAAGGTTGCTCTGCCGCGTAGCCATAGAGCGCATATACACCCGGTCATTCCTTATCGCATTCATACGTATGCGGTCGCCCAGCAGTGCGCCACCAGTCTTGCGCTTCGTAGGGTCCACCGATATGATGCCTATGTACTTATCTTTAAAATCCAGCAAAAACCTCCGCACCAGTTCATCCACCAGCGAGCTCTTTCCAGCGCCGCCAGTGCCAGTTATACCCAATACAGGAACCTTGGAATTTGTGATTTCATTTTTGACTTTTTTCAATGCGGCTTGCGTTTCCGGCAGGTCATAATAATTCTCCGCAGCAGATATCAGCCGCGCTATCGACTTCACATCCCGCTCGCCCAGGTGGCCGGCCTCTCCGTTCAGCCGGTTGCCCGTAGGGAAATCGCTTTTCTCCAGCAAGTCATCTATCATACCCTGCAACCCCAGCGAGCGGCCATCATCCGGCGAATAGATACGCGTAATACCATAATCCTCCAGCTCCTTTATCTCCGTAGGCAGTATCACGCCGCCGCCGCCGCCAAATATTTTTATATGCCCGCAGCCAGCCTGTTTCAGCAGGTCATACATGTATTTGAAGTATTCCACATGCCCGCCCTGGTAGCTGGTAATGGCTATGGCATTTGCATCTTCCTGTATCGCGCAGTCCACCACATCCTGCACACTGCGGTCGTGGCCCAGGTGTATCACCTCCGCCCCGCTCGCCTGCATGATGCGGCGCATGATATTGATAGATGCATCGTGCCCGTCAAACAACGAAGCCGCCGTTACCAGCCGTACTTTATTCTTCAGAGAATAAGACATATTTAATGAATTGAAATTCCGGGGGCAAAGTTACGAATGTTAGGGGTTTTTATTAAGGTCCCGGCTTATTTACCGCTATCAGTGTCTGTGGCTATGGCACACTTGTGCTTTTGGTTCATTATTGAGCAAAGCAATTAGAGAAATTAAGCTCTATGAATATAGATTTGTAATAATGTTATTTCTATAAATTATTGCCTCCCAGACAATAATTTTGCATAAAATTTAGATTTTTTTTGTTTTTTTGAAAAAAGTATTATCTTTGTTGCAGTTCTTTGACAGTGGTTTATTGTTTCATAATTGCAAACTCTTTGCGGATTGTCTTGAAGCACTTAATTGTGCAGTTTTCATCAGTCCATTCTATAATGTTCTGTACAGTATGTACGGTTCATTTTTAGATTCA
>CAISPO010000035.1 GCA_903887415.1 uncultured Bacteroidota bacterium
GTATTAAATCCAGAATTTGGCGCAGTAACGGTTTGTTATTATTTTTACTACGTTTGAATAGCCCCATATTTTTGTGTTTTGGTCGTTCTTAACCAAAGGTATGGCCGCTATTCAGGCAAAAAAGTTTCGGATAGTTGTGTGCTCAAATAAAAAAAATCCAATGAAAGCAAAGCACTTTATTCTATTTAGTTTTTTCTGCCTGTATGCAGCCGTTAATGCTATTGCCCAGCCGTCGCTGGTGCTGCCCGAGGTGAGCCAGCTATCAGAGGTGAAACAGCGTATAGGCTACACAGATATTACCATAGTGTATCACAGCCCATATGTAAATGGAAGAAAAATATGGGGTGAGCTCGTGCCATATGGCAAGGTTTGGAGAGCAGGCGCTAATGAGAATACAACCATCTCATTTACGGACGATGTGAACATAAACGGGAGCCCCTTGCCTGCCGGCACTTATGGCCTGCACATGATACCTGATAAGGACGAATGGGTGATCATCTTTTCTAAAGACCATACGTCGTGGGGTAGTTTTTTCTACAATGAGAAAGAAGACGCCCTGCGAGTAAAAGCAAAGCCTGCCGAGCATAAATTCCAGGAATGGCTGGACTACACGTTTACAGACCGTTCGGCAACGTCGGCCAATGCTACCCTCTCCTGGGAAAAACTGGAAGTGCCTTTTACCATAACTGTAGATGTAAAGAACATTTCATTAAAGCGCATCCGCGAGCAACTAAAAAACCAGCCGGGATTTGGCTGGCATGGATGGGAAGAGGCCGCACATTACTGCATTGAGAACAAATTCAATTATGATGAGGCGATGAAGTGGGTAAACCGGTCGATACTGATCGATGAGAACTTTACCAATGTTGCAGCCAAGGCGCAACTGCTCAAATTAATGGGCAATACAAAAGATGCCGAAGAAGCAATCAAGCGCATTTTTACGCTAGCCGAAACAGCCAGTGAGAACAGCGTAAATATGTTTGGTTATGAACTAATGAATGAAAACGATATGCCTACTGCGCTGGAAATATTTAAGATCAACGTAAAAAAACACCCGGATAGCTGGAATGCATATGACAGCATGGGCGAAGCATATGGCAAGGCAGGCGACAACAAACAATCGCTCAGCAACTATAAAACGGCATTATCAAAAGCGCCGGACGACCAGAAAGACCGCATAAAAAAGATCATAGCTGGTATGCAGAAAAGCTAAAAAGCAACCAGGATATACGCGATGAAAAGTCGCAAATTGGCAGGATGCCCTTTGGGTGGGTTGCGTCTAATGCACCTTGAGAACTGAGACGGTTTTTATTGATCATCGTTAATTAGTTTTTTCTGTAAATCATTATTATTTTGCTGTAAAATAGCATTATGATCCGTAATGGTTTCGCAAAACTTAAGACATCTGCAAAGGATAAAATCAAATGGCGCAGCCACGAGCCCAAACGCATTGAAGCATTTAGCGATGGTGCTTTTGCTTTTGCAATAAGCCTCATCATTTTTTCATTGGATGTTCCCAAAAATTCCCATGAACTGCTTAAAAGCATGAAAGGCACTCTTCCATTCCTTGGATGTTTCGTGCTTGTTTTCAGGATATGGTACGAACAATATCGTTTTTTCAGGCGCTATGGTATGAATGATATTGTGACCATATTTTTAAATGGGTTCCTGATCTTTCTTGTCTTGGTATATGTTTACCCCCTCAAATTCTTATGGAGCACAGTTTTCTTAATTGAAGGCTATATGATCAGCGAAGCAGATGTCGTTCCTGTTATGTTTCTTTTTCTTGGCGGCGCAAGTGGGTTAGCTGCTCTTTTTACAGGAATGTATTTCAACGCGTATCTAAAAAGAGATGAATTGAAACTGTTGCCACATGAAATTTTTGAAACAAAAACATATCTTTTCGGGTATTTGTCAGCGACATTAACAGGTACTGTAACCGCGATTCTTTTCGGCATTGTCAAACACGATTACATGGTTTACTGTGTAGGCATGCTATACGCAGGGATAATTGGTACATTTATATTTGCAAAGGTCAGAAAAAAAATGTTTCGTAAAAAATTTGCCAATTTACCTATGATTGAACCTCATCTTGGAGCCGAATAAACCGCATTACTAAATTTTCACATTCCAGCCATTGCGTTTGCACACTATTTTGCCCTATATTTACACCCTCACAATAGACAAAATATGAAAAAAATTATTAGTACGCTGGCCCTTGCGGTGGGCGTTATTTGCACCGCCAGCGCACAGTATGAGAATACAACCATCAAAATAGGACAAAAAGCCCCTGAGCTTGCCTACCCTAACCCGGCAGGAAAAACAATGAAGCTCTCCGAGATAAACAAAGGGCGTTTAGTGCTGCTTGACTTCTGGGCATCATGGTGCGGACCATGCCGGCACGCTAACCCGGGACTGGTGAAAATGTATAACGAGTATTCTAAGAAAAAAATTAAAGGTGCAAAAAACGGCTTTACAGTAGTCAGCTTTTCCCTTGATGTGGCTAAAGAATCGTGGGTAAAAGCAATTGCCGCAGACGGACTTTCGTGGCCATACCAGATGAGCGACCTGAACCCTGCGCAATGGCACTCAGCGGCCTGCCCGCTGTATGGCTTGCAGTTTATCCCGCAGGCGTTTCTTATAGACCCTAACGGAAAGATAATAGGTAAGTACAATACCGCAGAGCAGGCAGAACAAGACATCGCAAAACTTGTTGAATAACCACCGCCTCCCGGTATTTTAAATTTTGATTTTTAATTTTTGAATTTTTAAAGTACCTTTGCACCCTTAATTCACGCATGGCAAAATCCATGCACTAAAAAAAAATAAAATGAAAAAAGGAATTCACCCGGAAGGCTACCGCATGGTAGTATTTAAAGACACTTCCAACGAGCACATGTTTTTGACCCGTTCTGCCGCTCCTACCAAGGAAACAGTACTTTGGGAAGATGGCAAAGAATACCCGGTTATTAAAGTGGAAATTTCAAACACATCTCACCCATTCTATACCGGTAAGTCAATGTTTGTGGATACCGCAGGCCGTATCGAGAAGTTCAAGAACCGCTACGCGAAGAAAGCGAAATAATCTATTTACTTGCAATAAGCACGAAAAATCCCGACTTTTGCCGGGATTTTTCTTTTAAAGGACCTATGGAATATATTCTTTTTGATAGCTCTGACCGGGCCCGCCTCCTGCCATTTACCCATACCCGTCCGGTTGCGGATATCAGGTGCGGTATCCTCACCATGCGCGAGCGCTGGGAACTGTTGCTAGGAGCAACCACAAGCACACTTACTGAAGATTATCTCCAAAAAGTATTCCAGTTCAATGAAGCTAACGACAATGTATATCTTAACGGAGCTGTTTTTGGCAACAGCGGCCTGATGGATGCTATCAATACGCTACCCCTTGGCAAGGCTTTGGCAAAAGATGGCGTTGTGATCGCTGCCCGGCTTGCAGCACATGAGTATAGCATTTCAGACTTTCATGAGCGACTGGAATTGCTGGCCCAACTGCAGTATGATGGCCCGGTTTACTCCTTAAAGAATGTTTGGGACATCTTCACGCTTAATGACCGTGCGCTTCGTGACGACTACTCGCTCATAACAAATGAAAGACAAAGTGCACCAATACCGGAAGGCGTAACGGTAACCGGCGATGAAAACCTGTTTATAGAAGACGGGGCGAAGATATATGCCGGCTGTATCATCAATGCGGCTACGGGGCCCGTTTATATAGCAAAAGACACCGAAATACTGGAGGGCACCATGATGCGCGGGCCTATAGCCGTATGTGAACATGCAGTAGTGAAAATGGGCGCCAAACTATATGGCGCCACAACCATAGGGCCTGGCTGCAAAGTGGGCGGAGAGATCAATAATGCGGTATTCTTTGCCAACAGTAACAAAGCACATGACGGCTACCTGGGCAATGCGGTAATTGGTGAGTGGTGCAACCTGGGTGCAGATACCAACTGCTCCAACCTCAAGAACAACTACGATGAGATAAAAATATGGGATGAAGCGGCCCGGAAATCGGTGAAAACGGGCCTTACCTTTTGTGGCCTGCTTATGGGCGACCATTCCAAATGCGGGATCAACACGATGTTTAACACGGGCACAGTGGTGGGCGTATCCTGCAATCTCTTCGGCGGTGGCTTCCCTGAGAAATTTGTTTCTTCCTTTTCATGGGGCGGCAGCGAAGGGATCACTACCTATACTTTTAACCGCGCAATGGAAACCGCCAACCGCATGATGGGCAGAAGAAGCAAGCAATTGTCAGAAGCCGAGATGGAAATGTACCGGTATATTTTTGATCATTTCCGCAAGCAATAAAAACAATCAAATTTCATCCCGGTATTTATCGGGAAATTTCAAATTTTCAAATCAAGACACATGCGAAAAAAGATAGTAGCCGGAAACTGGAAAATGAACATGGACCTGACTGAAGGCGCAGAACTGGTAAATGAGATATTTAAAGGACTGCCCGTATTAAGCGAAGACAAACAAGTGGTGATAGCCCCACCCTACCTGCACCTCACGCAAACTGCATCACAGCTAACCGGCATGATAGATGTGCAACTGGGCGCACAAAACTGCCACAGTGAAGCATCAGGCGCATACACAGGCGAAGTATCGGCAAGTATGCTGAAAAGCGCCGAAGTAGCCTATGTGATCATTGGCCATTCCGAAAGGCGGGAATACTTTAAAGAAGACAGCACGACGCTTGGCAAAAAGGTGAACCAGGTGCTGAGCAATGATATGAAAGTGATCTTCTGCTGCGGAGAGCCGCTGGATATCCGCGATGCTGGCACACAAAACACTTATGTAGAAGGCCAGATAAAAGAAGGGCTGTTTCACTTACCGGAGTCTCAATTAGCTAATGTAGTGCTGGCGTATGAGCCTATATGGGCTATAGGCACTGGCCGCACAGCCACATCGGCCCAGGCGCAGGATATGCACGCACACATACGCAGTGTTATTGCCGCGCAGTATGGCGGCGATGCAGCCGCTAATATGACCATTCTCTATGGTGGCAGCTGCAAACCTTCCAATGCAGCAGAATTATTTGCCTGCACTGATGTGGATGGCGGACTGATAGGAGGGGCATCGTTAAAGGCTGCTGACTTCCTGGGTATAATAGAAGCGATGGCCGATCTATAAAAAATGGCGGCAAAATTTTGAGGGGAACAAATACTGCCCTATATTTGCACTCCGAAAAAGACACATAGCTGTGTTGCTATCGGTTAAGACGCCTCCCTTTCACGGAGGAGAGGGGTTTAGGAAAATGAAACAGTTCTTTAAAAATAAAAAGTACCAAGTTGACTAATGGCGTGTTGGTCAATCGGTTAAGACGCCTCCCTTTCACGGAGGAGAGGGGTTTAGGAAAATGAAATAGTTCTTTAAAAATAAAAAATACCAAGTTTGACTAATGGCGTGTTGGTCAATCGGTTAAGACGCCTCCCTTTCACGGAGGAATGACGGGTTCGATTCCCGTACATGCTACATCCAAGAGTAGCTAAGAAGCCCACTGGCATTGCCTTGTGGGCTTTTTAGTTTTCTAAAAGTAACAATAGAGTAACAAAAGTTAAGGTATTTGTACTTTGGGGAGTATTTACTAATTATTCCCTGCTTTATCCTTTTTGCTGTTTGTCTAAGCAGAACTAATTACAAGTGGGCGGGAAATTATTTACTCTTAATCGTATGACAGGGTATTTTGTTGATCTGATGAGCGATACCCGGCTAATCGTCAAATAACGCCTTTTCACCCCTTGTAGCTTATGGGTACTTCACGCATAACTTTTTCCGATTTTGGCATTAGGAATTTCATTTTTATACCATTACATACTAAAGGGGTGTTTAATGATGTTATTGAAAAATTGCTGTTATTCAGCCTGAAATCAGGTAAAGAAATTACTTTGAGTAAGATATTATTCTATAAGGGTTTACAACGAAATTTACCGGCTCTGTGGGGCTGCGCTCTACAAAATGCCTAACACAATACGCCTATTTACTCGGGGTATCTCTGCCCTCAAAAATGGATGACCTTATGACCTAAATTGGGGAATTTTTCTTTAATATAGGCATTGATTTCATCATTATTATTTCTCATTTCAACTGTACTGGTAATCACCTTATCTGAAATCAAATGGTACATCGCTGATAAACATCGACTATTAATAGAATCATCTTTTTCCGAATTTAATTTAATGACATCTTCTCGTTCGTCAATTACCTCAAATTCAACACCGATTTTTAAAAAATATCGACTTAGCCAGAGTTGTGGTTTTTCGAGAATTTCGCCCGATGCAAGCATTTTAATTTTTATTGTTTTCAAATCAAGCAACCTTGTATATAAAATTTGGTTTGCTCCAATTACGCCAAGTTTCATTATCTTTTCTCTTTCAGATTCGATGCAATCGGTTACTGCTTTGACATTATTTTCTTTCCCAATAATGATGGCATTATTTGATGAGCCTTGTAAAAAGCATCTGCAAAAATTATTTTTTGCGATTAACCAATAAAGACAGAGTTCCCAATTCTCTTGATATACTTTGTTTGTTACGGCTATACCATTTTCATTACTGATGCTAATAGGATCAACATGACATTTTTCAACTAACAGAACCCCTGCCTCTATAAATAATTTATTCGCCTCTTCATCAAAAGTCATTGCTGGTTTTTCATCAATACGGTCTAAAAGTTTGGATAACTCATTGTGTAAATTGTCTGATAATTTATTCGGTGAATCGCTAATTTCTATTAGCAATTTGGCGATTGCATTAATGTAACCTGTTAACTCAATTAGTGCATTATTATCATTATCTGTTGTTTGGAGCTTATAAGGTTTATGAACTTCCCAATCCTTATTTGAAAACTTTACTGTGAATTTATTATTGCCTGAAACCTTATCGGATATTTCATTAATTATCTCCTCGATTTCATCCTTGTTTTCATCATCCACTATATTATTTAGATGCCCGTCTTTAAGCGATTCTAACATTAATTGCTGTAATGATTTTCTTAACTGCTTTTCCTTACTATTAATGTTGTTGATTAAATATTTCACTCCTTCTTTTTGAGTAAAAAGCAATATAATATCAGGGTTATTGTCTAACCATCTATTGGCTCCTTTTATTTCTTTCTCTAAATCATTTACTATCATTTTCTTGTTTTTATGAATCAGTAAATAGTCAACTATTCAATTATGATTTTGTTAGTAATGCTTTCATTTTTTGTTACCGCTGAAATAAAATAAATACCTGCCGGGGATTGTAGATGTACATCTGTTTTTTTGTTCGTAGGTATCGTTATTACTTTTACTTTCTCACCCAAAAGATTTGTGATAACTATTTGGGCATCTTCATTATCAGGGGTTGAAATATTTACTGTAAATAATCCCTTGTTTGGGTTTGGGAATATGGTAATAAATGGTGTTGATTGATTACTGATTTTTTTTATTTCGGTTGCGCAGTCTAATATATTAATCGCTGTATCTACTGATGCAGTTCCACAGGAATTAGTAACACTATAAGAGATGTTATCCATACCTGCCGTAATACCATAAACCACCCCTGCACTTGAAACAAATGCGTTACTATTTGAAGAGTTCCAAGTGCCACCTGTTATTACATCGGATAGCGTAATATCCGAACCTACGCACACACTTGTTAATCCTATGATTGTACCTGCCACAGGTACAGGATTAACGGTTATAATTTTGGTTGTTGTACATCCCGTTGGTAAAGAATAGGTAATAATTGCCGTGCCAGATAAAACACTTGTTATAATACCTGATGTACCAATGGCTGCAATAGATGTACTACTGCTACTCCATACGCCACCTGTAGATATATCATCTAAAGTAATAGTAAGCCCTGCGCAAACATTTGTAGTTCCGGTTATCCCTGATGGTAAGGGGTTAATTGTAATATTTTTTGTTGCTGTTGCTGTTCCGCAAACATTGGTGAATGTATATTTTATAGTATCTAAACCAGTTGATACGCCTGTAACTACACCTATGCCTATTGTAGCTAAAGATGTGTTACTACTGCTCCATACGCCACCCGTAACAATATCCGTCAAAGTGATAGATGAACCAGCACAAACACTTGAAACGCCTGTGATAGTACCCGCTAATGGCAAAGGATTGACAGTTATTCTGAAAGTAGTTGAAATGCCAGATACCGTATAAGATATTGTATCCGTTCCCTCTGCTGCGCCTGTTAAAAAACCCGTACTTGTGCCGATAGTTGCTATACTTGTATTAGCACTACTCCATATTCCGCTGGTTGTTATATCGCTTAATGTTGTTGTTTCCCCCACGCATATAGTATCACTACCGATTATTGGGGATGGTGTTGTGCCAAATTTCATTACGGTTGCTGCATTGCCAACACTGCCATCTACATAAACTACATAAGGTGTACCACTCCCGTCTATAGCTATTGAGGTATAATCAGCTTCACCCGCAGAAAATCCGGGGCTTCCCACATTTACCCAACTGCTGCCATTAAATTTCATTACGGTTGCCGGACCATTAGGATAGCCATCCTCGTAAACTACATAAGGCGTACCACTCCCGTCTATGGCTATTGATGTATAATGAGCCACACCCGCTGAAAAGCAACAACTACCACCTATGGGTATGCCCCCCCCCCAACTGGTATCATTGTATTTCATCACCGAGGCTTTTTCATCATCTCCACCATTCGGATAAACTACATAAGGCGTACCGCTCCCGTCTATGGCGATTGATGTGAAAAGTGTTGCATAATATGAAAATCCTACACTTCCCACATTTACCCAACTGCTGCCATTAAATTTCATTACGGTTGCTGCATTGCCAACACTGCCATCTACATAAACTACATAAGGCGTACCGCTGCCATCAATTGCGATAGAGGTATAGAGCGATGCCCCTGCTGAAAATCCTGGGCTACCTACGTGAACCCAACTGCTACCATTAAATTTCTTTACCGTAGCTCTCCCTGAATAAATCCCATCTTCGTAAACTACATAAGGCGTACCACTCCCGTCTATGGCAATTGATGTGAAATTTGCCCCTCCCGCAGAAAATCCGGGGCTTCCCACATTTACCCAACTGCTGCCATTAAATTTCATTACGGTTGCTGCATTGCCAACACTGCCATCAGAATAAACCACATAAGGCGTACCACTACCATCAATGGCTATGGAAGTATTCTCTGCTCCCCCTGCTGAAAATCCTGCACTTCCCACATTTACCCAACTGCTGCCATTAAATTTCATTACGGTTGCTTTATTGCTAAATCCGGCATCCTGATAAACTACATAAGGTGTACCGCTACTATTTATGGCTATTGAGGTATTATATGCCGTATCTAATGAAAATCCGGCGCTGCCAACTAAATTCCATGTTTGCGCTTGATTTGTAAAGGGCAATATCAATAATGCAAATAATAATTTTTTCATTTTGATTAGTTTTCATTTGTGAGCAAAAAAATAGCGTAACTGAAAATCCCTCGCCACTACAAGGCTCGCCAGAGCCTATCGAAAGCAAAAGATACAGTTACGCCGTGAGGCGTACTACATCCATTTGCATTGCTTTCGGTTATTTGAACTGGCGATTCTGTAATGGCAATACCTATGTGTAATACACTATCTTAAAAAAGTCTTTGTTGTTTTTATGTTTTCATTTTGCGTTGTATTTAGGTTGCTAAAATACTACTCTTTGATAAGCATTTTTTATTTTCTTACATCATTTTTGTTTTAAAATGCTAATTGATAATGTCCAAAAAAATTACTGCTGCTCTTAGCGTTTTGAAACAATAAATGATGCGGTAAGAAAAGTTGAATCTGAATAGTGTTACTGCTGCTCCTGTTCGCGCCAGTATATCTATAGCTTAAATTTCTTTTTCCCCGCCCCCTGTGATGTTAGCCTGTGCGGTGGATGTGCCAGGATAAAAACTATTCCATTGGTGGCAGCGTTGGCAAAAAGCAAGTGTAGCGATTGAACCACATTGTATCACCTTTAGCCCCGGTGCGATGGCTGTGATATGATGTGGTGAAAGAGCTACTCTTGCTGTGCCGGGGCGTGTGATTTGCTGCGGTGTTTAGCTTTGTGATGTGGGCAGCTAATCACTGCCCTGCCGGACAAATAGACAATAGTTTGTGCGTGGGTGTGGGTTGGCCTGTGCGGTTGCCCGCCATGCCATAGCGAATAGCAATACGAAAGCATACTAAGCCCCTGTAATGTCGCTCAATAGTTATACCCCTGCTGAATGTTTAAACCGCTGTTTCATACCTGCAAATGCGAAGTAGTGCGCCATGAGCGGAGGCCATGCGGGGGCGGACATAAAGAAGGGAGGCGGTGTAGATATGGCTGTGCGTTGGCATGTTTACATAAGCGTTGCAAAGCCATAGATACAGTAACCGCCGGAAATGGTGCATAGGCGGGGCGTTGGCTTTGTGCGATGGCAAGCCTATGACACCATACCTAATAACCGGAGTTGAGAATTAGTGATGCTGCTAAATTGGAAAACTGCAGCCCGGTAAATCAAACAGATACGCTTCAAATGTTTGGTAGTGTCTTGATGTTGTTGAGGATTAGATCGAAAGCTAAATCAGGGTACTGGAGCTTGGGTAATTACTACGGTGTTAATTCCCGTAAATCATAATACATAAGTTTTGTTGTAGCATTTCTTTCTTCCTCCTTTTTAGGGCAAAGATATTTAAAACCATTTTGCTCATAAAATTTTAATGATTGCTGATAAGCATCAACAGTTATAAACATACATCCTGTTTTATTATTTGTAATAAAAAATTCCTTTATGTAATCTAACAATGTTGTACCTAATTTTCTACCTTGCATAGAGGTATCAACAGCTAATCTCCCTATTTTTACCGCTGGATAACTTTTGTATCTCTTTCTTTCAGGCATGCTACCACCAATTCTCTTCCACCATTGAGTATTGGAATCCATATCTTCTATAGCAATTTTATCATTAGAAACACAAAAAAAGGCGGCTGTTATGCCGCCATCTTCCAATAAATAAGTAACTGCAAGTAATTTTTTTATATAGTCTTTCGCATCGTTTGCAATGAAATCATTTAGATCAGCATCTCCACAATCAAATGGGAGAATATTATGAGAATCCGAAAGACGGAGTAATTTGAATAAACTTAAATCCAAAATTAGAATTGCTGTATACCCTGCAATTTAGAGAAATTTTGTTTCATTCTTTCTCTTACTTTTGGATCAACTTTCTTACCCTCATTTTGTTTCATTTCATGGACAAAACGAACAGCATCCTTACCTGTAAGTACGGGTGTTTCTTTGATTGGTCGTGCCATTTTTAGATATTTAGAGGTTAAATACTTTGTGCTACTTTGTGCTACTTTGTATCACTTTGTGCTACTTTGTATCACTTTGTGCTACTTTGTATCACTTTGTGCTACTTTGTATCACTTTGTGCTACTTTGTATCACTTTGTGCTACTTTGTACTACAAATGTACGTACAAATTGAAACTTTTTTGAAACGTTTTTGAAACGTTTTTGAAATTAACATTTTACCTCAATAGGCAAATATACAATTTACCTATACATTTATATGTATCATTATAAAGTCATAAACCAACTTACTACATTAATTTACCTACCCTTTTTTAAAAGTAATCCCGGCTAATCTACAATAGTGGAAAAAAGAGCCGATTCTAATTACTGTACCTTGCCCGCTTGATTTCAAAAAATTAGTATAATGTGTTTCCGTATCATCAAATAGATATTTATTACTTGGTCTGCAAACTGTATGAAATAAATTCCGGCCTGATTCTCCAAATTCCTGCGCAAATGCAAAACCGATGTTTCTGTATGTTTCATAATCCGGGGCAATATCAATATTCCGGTTTAATAACTCATTTATGTAACGCTCTACCCATGCGCGGCTATCAGTCCCGGTTATACTTTTAGAAATGATACTTTTAAAGTTTGTCTTTACGGGTTGTGTGTCAATATGCACCCTACTTAGGATTTCAGCACTATGATTAAAATAGCCATCGGGGTCAAAAGAATATCCACGTAAACTTACAATGCTTTTAGGTGCTGGATCAATATTGATGCCATAACTCTTTAAACCAATTTCTATTGCCTTAAAATGCTCTTTATGTCGTTCCGGGTAGGCAATAGGGATTAAACCCCAATAGCCCTTTCCTGAAACAGAAAGACCGCAATACGCTATGTTATTAATATTGGTTAGCTGGTTCTTTAATTCAGCATAGTTTAGGATATTTTCATTGCCTTTTAAATCAATATCAAACTGAATTAACCCACTAAGTTTTATTAAGTTTTTACTGCTACGATATGTAAAAATTCCACTTGGTGTAATAGCCGGGAGTGTAGCTTTGATTTCATCTCTTAGTGTCTTATCAGTCAGTTTCCGTATTTCATCAACTTTACTTTTATATTTATCGGAAGTTAGCCAACTTAATAAATTTACATTCCGGGGATCACCCGGCGTATCATAATTTGCAAAGCAACTTACTTCAATATCAAGTATTGATTTTTGCATTTTAAAACGGGCTTATTAATGGTTGCAAATTGCAAAAGCCTATATAGGGGTTTGCAAACTTGCAAACGTTGCAAAGCAGGTTTGCAAAGGTGTTTGCAAAGTTGCAAAAGTGTTTACCCTATTGGCTTTCAGCCTGTTTAAGTGAATATATAATTTGTTTTTCAGCAGTTTCTTTATGAAGGTGGCAAACACGGGCTTCATTGTCTCTTAACTCCATTTTAGAATCAAATATTTCCTTTATCCGGGATTCCATAGTTCTATAGGATGAACTAAAATCAACACATAATTTATCAAGCAAATCAGTTCTACTCAACGTTGTGCCATCACCCATGTACATTTCAAGATGCTCGATAACGTCCTCTATACCTGCCTTATGCTTTCTACTATTTACAGCATCTGATATTTCTTTATCAGATGCCAATACAAGACCTTTCGCATCCTTGCAATACTTAAAATAAAATGGTGTGTGCCTTGCTGTACTTCTGCATTTTAAATACTTAGCCCTGATTAATTCAGTATCGTTTTGTTGCTCATCTTTTTCAAAACCCACCTGCATAACCGTGCTGGCTTTGTTCATTAATTCAGTGCCAAAATGCCCTCTTGCCTTATCGCTTTTCGGGTTCTCATGGATAACACAAAGAAAGATTGCGTTATGGTCGTTTACAGCCACATTCATTAAATCAATTAGCTCCATACTTTTATCAGCCTTGTTAAAATCTTCTATGCAATCGGTGGATACATCAAGTACAATAAATAAGGGTTGATTATTAGTAAGACGTAAATGATTCAGGTATTCATTTAAGGTATCAAACCTGTCTTTTCTTTTAACCTGGAGCAATGAGATATATTGAAAGTTTGGCAAAACGTCTTCCTTTTTATTTCCGGCTTTGATTTGTATATTTTGTAAAGCATAGGGTAATTGTTCCAATAAATTCCGCTCGGTATCAACATACACAACTGTATATGCTGCATCTAAGTTTGTGCGTTTAAAACCTAACAACTCATTCTTACAATCATGTCTTTTAAGTAATGCAGCGCAAATAATTTCTGCCAACCTGCTTTTATGTACTCCGGCTTGCCCTTGTATCACATTTATAGTATGCGGAAATATTACAGCATTGCCGGATTGCTCTAAAATCGGTTTTGAAAAAATAATATCGGTTGCTACCAATTTGCGTAATTGGTCTTGTGTGGCGAGTACCTTTTTTAGATTTTCAGATACTGCAATCGCAGTATTATTTAAGGATGTGCCTTTAGGAATATTAACGCTCTCCTTTCCATCGCTTTGCTCAATTGGGGTATCTTTTTGCTGTTCCACGATCACCCCTTTTTATTTAGTGTTACATGATTTATCGCCTCCTGCTCCAGTGCATCATTAGTCTTTACTTCATTCCGTAAAAGCCATGTATCAATTTCGGCTTTATTGAAATAAACGTTTTTACCGTTGGGCTTATAATGTGGGATTACATTACCTGATGTCAACTTATACAAGTAGCTTTTTGATAGCCCGGTATAAGCTGCAACTTCATCAAAAGTTAGCACCACTTTATTTGCAAGCATAGCAATACTTATAGCATCCAACTTTTGGTGGATAACTTGTAATTCTTGTAGTGGGATTGTTATTTTGTCCATTTCTTAAATTTTAAAAGTTAAGGAAATGGACTACCGGTAGTCCTTATGTGTTAACAAGTGCAAATAGACTAAATAATAGAATGGTAAAGGGTTTACATTGCTTGAATGTAAACCTGAATGTAAATAAGGCGGGAAAATAATGTTTATACGAACTCCCTTAAAAGAGTATCAATTCTGTCTTTCTTTTCAGAAGATAATTTCAGGTCTAAATCTTGTTTCAATTGCCTGAAATTCTCTTTAAATACGCTGCAATCATTTTTTATAAAACAGCCTGCAAGCTGTTTATAATCTGTTTGATTTTTTTTATGAATCAATCCTTTTTCGGAAAGTTCCAAAATAAAATATAGTAGTTCAGACGCATTGCCATCATGCCATTTCACGGGTCTTAATTTTGAAATTTCTTTTTCTGAAAAAATGTTTTTGAAATCAACGATTGGAGTATCAGAAGAAATAAGACCGTCTATCATTTTTTCATGCAGTTGGTTTAATTCTTCCTTTTTACCAAGCCATTTGTATGATAACAGCAGTTTTTTATTTGGTAATTTATTAGGTGGGGTATCTTCTTCAATTGTTTCTTTAGCAGAATCTATTTGGGTTTCTGCATACTCAATATTTGATACACTCAAATAACCTGCATATTCAAATCCCAGATGTTTAAATTCTTTCTCTAAGTCAATTAGTACGTCATAAATAGTAGGCTCTACATATTCATACTCCGGCGATAAAGGATTATAATTCGTGATCTCCATTGGCACCATTTCAATCCCATTGAATACATCTTTATAGCTTTTGGGTTTATATTTCTTTATTGGTTCACTATCACGGGCTTTTTTGATAAACAAATTATAGAGGTAATTTGTTGCACTATTTAAATGTTGTAAAAATTCAAGACGCTCCTTTTTAAAAGAATATCTGACTTTAGCCTCAGCAACAAAAAATGTATTTAAATCATCAGAATGATTTACTAAACCATCCATAATAATTGAAATATAGTCATCCTGTTTTAAAATTTCAGAATCCATTTTTGATTAAAAATTAACCGAAGGTAAATTATCAATAGCTTTTTCTTTCAGGGAATTTACAACATGCGTGTAACGCTGGGTATATCTAAGTGTTGTATGCCCTAATAAATTACTCGCTGTATTTACATCTGCACCAAAGAAAATAATGTTTGTAGCGAATGAGTGCCGGGCGCAATGCCATGTGATTTTCTTTTGAATTTTGGCATTTTTTACCCAATGCTTAATATCTTTCAGGCAAGCGGTATGAGATGGTAATTTAAAAACTGGCTCTGTGCTAACACCTTGTTTTCCTAAAATGTTGATCGCTGAATCATGCAAATTAAGACTAACCTTATGCCCGGTCTTGGATTGTACTATTGATAATTGTTTGTTCTTTAAATTCAGGTGTTCCCATTTCAAAGCTATTATATCGCAAAACCTCAAACCTGTAAAACAGGAAAAAATAAAAGCCCTTTTTACTTCAATATTGGTAATCGGTTCTGCCGCTAATTTTTGTATCTCTTCCATAGTTAAGATTTCCTTTTTCACCCCCTCAACACGCCTTACAGACACATTGGATGCAGGGTTATTGTTTATTACCTTATCCCTTGTTGCCTGAATTAATACCTTTTTAAACTTGCTGAAATAATTTGCGGGGCTTTCTCCGTTTAACTCACTTAAAAGATAGTCTTTAAAGTCAATAACCAAACTTTCCGTAACCTGATTAATTGTAAGCCCTTTAATGTTGTCCTCTTTAAGATAGTCTTTGAATTTGGCAAGGGTGCTAACAATAACACGTTTATCTTTCTTCTTGTAGTTGTCTATGAACTTTTGGAAGTATTCCAAAAAATCCACCCTGTTTTTAAACTTCGCAGCAACCTGATAATCAGATCCCTCCAATTCCATAGCTTTTTTATTCCTGATGCTTTCGGCTAATGCTTTATTCTCTTTATTCTTTTGCCTGTCAACCGGGGAAGTTGGTTTTGTGATTAGCTTTAAATGCTTTAGAAATTCATAATAGCGTTTGCCATTGTGGTAAATATCCAGCATTAACGTTGTCGTGTTGTCGGAATTTTCACGTTCCCTAAGTTTTACGCTCATGTTACTTTTGATTTTGTTACTTGGTTAATGAAACTTGTTATCTCCTGAAACATGCTACAATAAAGGGTTTTATGCTTTTATTTTTCTTTGGTTTTATAATGTTCCGTAAAGTTAAACAAAGTTTTTCAAAAGTAACAATAGAGTAACAAAATGTGTGAAAATAACCTCTAACGCAAGTAAGGCAAAAGAATTGAAATACAGTATTTACAATACTTTCAGGGTGTTGGCTCTTGGTGAAATAGTGGGTTCGATTCCCGTACATGCTACCAAAGAGGGGACTGCAAATCAAATTGCAGTCCCCTCTTTTCTTTTGCGTCTGAAACCCTTGCTATGCGTGCAAAGTAGCTGAATGCCTTATTGCTTTTGGGAGTTCGACACTCGTCTTTTTTTCGATTATAGTATATACCGTCAGGGAAAACGAGATACTGAATGGCTTGTTTGTCGTTGTAATCAGCGGAAGCCCACTCTGTAGCGAGTTTCGAAGATGCCCGGAACGCTGTATCAATGTATTCGTCAAGGTTCGACACCCTTTTCCCAAATTTGGAGAATTCCTTTTCAATTTCGTTTCTTTCTTCAAGAAATTTCGCTTGAAATTTGTCGAACATATCTTTGGTAATTTCCTCAAGCACATATCTTTCCTCAAGTCTTTCAAGTTTCTTATTGATTTCAGATAACTGTTTTTCTACATTTTTTACGTTGTCTTCTTTTTGATCATTCAGTCGGTTATATTCAACAATCATTTGTTGCTTTATAAGATACTGTGTAGCCTCATCGAACTCTAAAGAAAAACCAGAAAGCATACCCATAAAACTTTTATGAAGTGTATCTGCTCTCATGTTACATTTACAGCCGAGCGTGTTGCACTTGTAATAATATTGCTGATTTTTAGAGGCTTTATAGGCCCTTAAAAATTGACCGCATTCATCACATTTATAAAACCGCTTTAGAGGGATATCCTCATTTTCAGGATTGGAGTTATATCCTTGCTTACGTTCTGAAAGAATATCATTTGCCTCAAGGAAGACCTCTTTTGAAATCAGCTTCTCATGGTTACCTTCTATTATCTGCCCTTCTAATGCTGTGTGAACGAGCAAACCGCAGTAAAAAGGATTACGAAAGAATGCAGACATTCTTTGATTGGTTATTTTCACCCCCTGCGCTGCCAACCTGCGTATGATCTCTTCGCTGGTGATCTTCTCCTTAATCTTCCAGTAAAATGCCTTCTTGAGCAGTTTACCTGTGCTATTCACGACAATAGACCGTTTCCCATTTGAGCGTACTATATCGTAGCCGATAGGTGGAGCGGTACACCATTCCCCACGCAATAGCATTTCCTTGATACCTGCCATGCATTTTTCTCTACGCTGTTGATTATCATATTCGCTAAAGATGAATTGAATGTTTTGTTGCAGGGTACCACTGGCTGTTGAGGCGTCCGTTGGCTGAGTAACAGAATATACTACTATGCCTTGGCTTTTTAATTGATCAGCTATATAAATTGCATTTGCTCCTGAACGACTAAATCGGTCAACACTGTAAACAATAATGTAGGATATTTTCTCCCGGCTTTTCTTTACGAAGGAAAGCATATTATTGAATTGCTTTCTTTCATCAGTTTTCGCGCTTTCAAACGTCCCACCGAAATAGCCCATGATTTGTAAGCCACTTTTTTTAGCAGATATTTCACAGGCTTTCTTTTGAGTGTCCAGACTTAAATTATTATCGGCCTGTTCTTTTGTCGAAACGCGGGTATAGATAACGCAATTACTTCCTTTGATTTTTGACTTATGAGAGCCTTTAGCAAAGGTTTTGAATAGTGTGTTGTCGCTCATGCTGCTTTAAGTTTTTCTGTTTCAATAGGTAATGCAATTTGCTTGCCATCTTTCTGCCGTTTGGAACATACGTTATAGATAAAGCGGGTGTACGCTTTAATTGTTTCAATAAGCCCGCTTATCTCCTCATCAGTCCAGTTCTTATATTTCTCGAACTGGCGTACCTCATCGGGAGTGATGTCCTCCGTCCTATTGTATTGGTCTTTGATCTTAACTGTAAAATTGATAGTGAATTGCGCCATTGCCTATAAAGATGTTGAGGCCACGTACAGCTGATATCTTGAACTGGATATCATGCCTTACTTTGCGGTTTTGGTCTGTTATTTGGCCTCTATTCTCTATAAAAGAAGGAGATGCATGTATCTGTGATAAAGCAGCAACGCCTGTTAATGTATTATCTTTTAGATTATGGGAAATTTTCCCCTGAGTTGTCAAGGTATATAGGGCAAGAAAGCTAATAAGAAAAATCTTTTTCATATTTTCAGTTTACGTAAAGATAATATTTTAACACAACACACAAATTAAAACACTAAAGTAAATGTTTATGTTATCTGAGCAATTTCATCGTTGCATATATTTTATGACAAAATTCTCGTATTTGGTTCGTAGTTTTTGTCAGTGGGTACCGTTAATTTAATGGATTATATTCTAAGTTTTTGGGCAATTTTATAAATTTCAATCAAATCTTCAAAGATTTGGTTCGACATTTCCCCTGTTGAGCCTACATAAGGAGTGCTCAAAGGATAATTCTTTTGCTTTATTCGAGACACCAGAGAAGATGGAGCCAATGGATCAAAGAAGGAAGGTCTTTTCTCACACTACTATTGGAATTTATAAACCTTATATTTGCACGCATAAATAAACTCATGGAAGAACTCAAAATAAAGCTGAAGCAGCAGATAATAGATTCACTGAACCTGCAGGGAATGAAGCCAGAAGATATTAAAGATGATGCTCCTCTCTTCGGTGATGGCCTGGGCCTGGACAGTATAGACTCGCTGGAGCTGATGGTGCTGCTGGAGCGCAACTACGGCATTAAGATAGAAGACGCCCGCGAAGGCCGCAAAATACTTACGTCGGTGCAAACTATGGCGGAATACATTCAGCAACACAGCAAAATATAACGCCGCATGGCGGAAAGAGTAGTCATAACAGGGCTCGGCATCATATCTGCACTGGGCACCGGCAAGGACGCCCATCTCACTGCTTTCCGTGCATCGAGGAGCGGCATAACCGGGGTTACCCATCTTAAGTCTGTACATGCAGATGAGTTTGTGCTGGGCGAGATAAAGATGAGTAATGATGAGCTATCTGAAAAGTTAGGGGTTCCCACCGGCGATAATGGCTATACCCGCACTACCCTTCTCTGCCTTGCCGCGATGGATGACCTGTTACAAACTACAGACCTCAGCCTGCTGCGCAACGAGCCTTTTGCGTTTATCAATGCCAATACCGTAGGCGGCATGAGCAAGATGGAAGACATTTACATGGATGTGATCGCAACCGGTACCGACGAAAAAAACAATAAATACATCAATACCCTCGACTGCGCGGAAAGCACGGAAAATGTAGCGGATCATTATGGGTTAAAACCAATAATGGCTACTATAAGCACTGCATGTTCCTCTTCATCCAACTCACTGATACTGGGAGCGAGGATGATAAAACAGGGCATTGTGCAACGAGCCATATGCGGCGGCGGTGACGCCCTGAGCCGATTTACACTGAATGGTTTTTACAGCCTCAAGAATGTGGACAAAAAGCCCTGCCAGCCCTTCGATCAAAACAGGGGTGGGCTAAACCTGGGCGAGGCTGCCGGCTATTGCCTGCTTGAGTCTGAATCATCGGCAAAAGCAAGGGGCGCGAATATTATTGCGGTGCTCAGCGGCTATGCCAATACAAATGACGCCTATCACCCCACTGCCCCGTCACCTACAGGCGAAGGGGCCAGCCGCACGATGCAGCAGGCACTCGACATGGCGGCCCTTGCGCCGGAAGATATTGGCTATATTAACGCTCATGGCACGGCCACGCAAAACAACGATCTTTCCGAAGGCCTAGCTATTCAGCGTGTGTTTGGAACGAACGCACCTTATTTCAGTTCCACCAAGCCGTTTACCGGACATACGCTGGCTGCAGCCGGCGTAATAGAAGCCATCTTTGGCATGTGGGCTATGGAAGAACAGATGATATTGCCCAACCTCAACTTTGAGACCCGTATGGAAGAGCTCGGCATACAGCCGGTAAGCTCCTTGATGGAGCACACACCTATAAACCATGTGCTTAGCAATTCGTTCGGCTTCGGCGGCAGCAATGTTTCACTCATATTCAGCAAGGCGTAAATATTTCATGCAAAGGCGCAAAGCTCGCAATTCTCTCATTTGTTTTTAAAGGCCGCCAAAAACAAATATACAATTGGCTTTGCCTATGCTTTGCCCCATGACTATAGAGGCTGCGCACTAGCGAGAAAAATTATCGCGGCCTTTTCTGCGCCCGTTTTTTTCCTATCTTGCCACCGTATGAAACAACCGCTCTACATATTGTCTGCATGTTCTATATCCCCGCAGCATAGCTATGATATGGAGCGGTTCCTTAACCCCGTTATCAGCAGCGATGATAACAAGCTGTATGTTACCGCTCCTGATTACGCAAAGTACATATCGCCCGTAGCCATCAGGCGCATGAGCCGTATGCTGAAAATGGGCATTACTGCTGGGATGCGCAGCCTGGAAATGGCCGGCATCGTTACTCCTGATGCCATCATTATAGGGACAGCCCGCGGCAGCGTTACGGATATGGAAAACTTCCTCAAAGATATGATCAGCCTGAAGGAAGAAGCGCTTACGCCTACCGGCTTTATACAGTCCACCTACAACTCTGTGAACGGCTGGCTGGCTATGATGACCAAAAGCACCCGCTACAACCAGACCTATGTGCACCGTGGTTTTTCGCTGGAGCTGTGCCTGCTTGACGCGCAAATGATGCTGGCTGAAGCCACTGGGAACAAATACTTGCTCGCAGGCGGCTTCGACGAGCTTACGGAAGAATACTTTATTATACGCGACAAGATAGATTATTATAAAGACGAACCTGTAAACAGCCGCACTCTGCTATCACATTACGACACAAAGGGTTCCATAGGTGGTGAAGGGGCCCATTTTTTCACCCTCAGCAACGACCCGAACAACGCAACCTGCGCCATACACGGCATAGCGATGCTGCAACAACCCTCCAGCGATGCCCTGCAACAAGCTATAGCCGATATGCTGGAAAAAAATGGGATTACCAATGATGATATAGATGTAATGATGTGTGGTATGAATGGCGATGTCCGAAACAAATTTCTCATGGACCCACTCATTGCGGGCTGCTCCACAAACACTACTATTGCGGCCTTTAAGCAACTTTCCGGCGAATATGATACTGCCTCCGGTTTTGGGCTGTGGCTGGTGCATTATCTGTTCACTCATAGCAGTATCCCTTCTGATATAATATACAAGCAGGGTTCTTCAACCTCCGTAAAGAACGTGCTGCTTTGCAATGTTACCATTGCGTGCAATGTGACGCTGATGCTGGTGACATCTTCATAGGTGTATTTACCTTTAGAAAACTAAATTCATCACAAGCATTTTGGCTAGCGCCAGCTCATAATTTTGTTCCTATACCGGGGACTGAAGGCCAGGGCTACTATCAAATGCCTGACTTTGTTATCTATTTGGTATAATCACCTTACCACGGTCACGTCGCCTTTTCTTGTGTGCTGTGGATAATTTGGATTTGTAGAATAGACCAGATAGAACTTGTAAACATCCAAGTCAACATATACACCGTTATATCTTCCATCCCATTTAGCATATGGGTCTTTAGTAAAAAACACACATTGTCCCCATCTGTTGTATATTGAAAATGCGTAGAAATTTACCGCGCAGCCATGGTCAAAAACCGGGCCGAAGTCATCGTTCAAGCCATCGCCGTTGGGGGTAAAAGCGTTTGGTATTACCGTATTGCAGTTGCAGAGCCCACTGTCTGTTTTTACATTGAACGTTTCTACTATCGCAACATCAGTATTACCTAGTCCCTTCACCGTATAAGTGCCAGCACCGGCTATATGCAACACGGAGTCGGAACTACCATCGCCCCAGGTATAAAGACTGTAGCCGGGTGGGGCTACAAGCAGCATATTGTCGCTGGGGCACATAGATGTGTCGAATTCGGTATAAATGGTATAGGCACCTCCATCTAAACCACCGCCGGCGCCCTGTCCGGAACCTTGTCCTGAACCAGGACCGGAGCCCGAGATAAAACTGTACTTGGCGAGGTATTGCCATGTTTCGGCAGTTGTGACAGTAGCCAGAACATCATTAGCAATAATAAACGGTGTGCACGGATATTTATAATCTGAACAGAGAAGAACGTTGCCATAGGGATCGCAGGCAATATTTGCCTGGTGGGTGGAACCGCTTTGCAGAACTCCTCCAAAGGTATAATAGCCGGATGTATCGAAACCAGCGATAAAGACTGGATCAACACTGGCAGGTGGAACAACTAGAACCTGGCCGTCTATACGCACCTGGTCGCTGAACGCACCGCTCACCCATACCTGGCCCATTGGAGAATACGTTATACCATACCCCCATGTATTACCTCCGGTTGATGAACCGAAAGACTTAGACCACACAAAATTATTATCTGCATTTAACTTCACGATGTACTGAACAGGCTGGCCAGGATATGGGTTTACAAAGCCTGTACCTGCGAAGGATAACTGATCTTCGGCAGTACCACCTGTGAGATAAACATTATTGTGGACATCAGTGGTTACGCCACTTGCATACACCATTCCGGAGCCACTACTACCGCTGGCCCATGTGGGGCTACCGGCAGTGTCATAACGCGCAATAAAGGCATTCCAACGTTGTGGCCCTGTACCAGTGTCTGCTATGGCCAATGGCCCAAAAGCAACAGAGTCCGAATTGAACATACCCGCTATATAGACGCTGCCGGCCGGAGTTACAGCAATACTAAAAGGTATGTCATTACCTGTACCACCAGCACTTTTAGCCCAAACCAGGTTGCCCAGGGAGTCGTATTTTATCAGCAAAATATCATCAGTCGCTCCTGAGTTGTCTTTGTTGATAAGGGTGTTGCTGCCAATGGTTACTGTTGGTAAATTAAAACAGGTTGTTACATACACGTCTCCATCCGGGCCGGTTGCAATCGCGCCGAGGCTAAGCATTTTTGCGGTGCTGCCACCGTTAAATGCCACGGGCGGAGCAACATTTGTACCCGATCTGCCGCCGGCATTCTTTGCCCAGGTCACATTTCCATCGCCGTCGTACTTTGCGATAAAATACTGCGCATTGGGCCACGCGGTATTGATGAGTGTAAATGAACCTAACTGTATAGTGGAATCAAGCATCCAGCCGAGCAAGTAGCAGTTGCCTGCGAGGTCGGTGGCAATATTGATCAGGAACGAATGAGATCCCTCGGGGGTGCTGCGAGCCCATAGAAAGTGCCCATACCCATCATATTTTGCCAGCTCACACAGATCGCCGGTACCGGTGAAGGGCAAGCCATAGTGTTCGAAGGAGATTTCACCTGAAGATATGCCGGCCACAAACGCATTGCCCGCAGGGTCGGTAGCTACAGGCCACGATGTGACATTATTGCCAATGGTACCCCTGCCCCATATCCAGCCCTGCGCATAAGCATCATGACAGAAAACAAAACCTATAAAAAAAAGTGCAAAGAAACGCGACATAGTTCTCCAGTAAGGTTTTAAAATATTTGTCCCGGTTTGTTAAAATCCCTTTCCAAGGGCTGTGAACTTTCCATTGGCAACAACGGAACCATTGGCGAGCGTTCCTTGAAACACACCATATATGTTCTTGCCAACAACACCGTTTATTGTGATGGTACCTTGCGCAAAAGAAGTTTGCGTATAGATGAGGCCATTGGTTTCATAATCGCCATGATTGAGTGATGCGCTATCTATATAGTAGCTTCCAACACCATAAAAACCAACGATCTTAAATGTAAAATTGGATACTACTATTGTGCCGGAAGTATCATTACCTGTAATAACGCATGTGCTGTCACTTTTAACCGCAGTGACATACTGGTCGCTTATTGCCGAAAAACTGGTAACATCACCTGACTTTGTGAGCGTAGCAGACATAACATACGAAGACGGAGAAAGCATTGCAGCCGCAGCAAGGTTTTGCCTTTTACAGCAACCCGACACTCCTACTATCACCAACATAATTGCCACAAAAAAAGCTATTCGCATAAATTAATGATCTGTTTCTATCATTGACGTGCATACAGCGGGGAATGTTAGTAAGCGGTTGATATTTATGTTGTTATTATAGCTTTTCAGCTAGAATGCATGCCAGTCGTAAGCCGGGTAAATTATTTGGGCAAGGGAGCAATTCAACTCTTTACACTGAACATCACATTCACCCCCACCCGGTTGGTACTTTTCGTTCATTTCACCACCGGCTTCACCGGCGACTATTCACATTGAAGCCCTCTGGGCTTCTTTTTAACTGAATTTCACTATCGCTCCGATTCGAAAATTTGAATTGCATCCCCGGGAAAAATAGTCGCGTGCGCTGGTGAAAAATAATACTAATTTGCAAGCACCTTTTGCGCTCCTATGAGAAAGATAATAGCCTCCTTAGTTCTATTGATCTGCATCACCGGCCATTCTGTCGCGCAGCAGCTTTCCGCGGAATATATTGAGCAATGCAATGATTTTCTTAAATATCTAATACCTGCAGATCTACACCACGTGAATGATATATACATCTGGTCGCCGCCTATTTCGGTAAGTGATCGCCTTTTCCTGGAATCTTCCGAGTTGGATTCGACAAAGCCGTGGGTGTGTTATGAGCAGGCACCTTGCGGATCTGCACCTAAAAATACAGATACTATACGATTAACGAGTAAGGATATGAGCTGCCTGAGGAAGCACTTTAGTGCAAAACATGATACGGCATGGATAAATAAACTGGCATCTGCGACGGGCTTGCTGACCGGTCAACCGCAGGTAATAACGGGGGTCGATGCACACCATGAGCTGTTATCGGCACCATTGTTTTTGCAGCATAATACTGTCTGCATAGTGTACCGGGAAACAAGCGATTCTTATGGCCGAGGCGGGGGCTATATGGTATATAAAAAAGACAAACGGGGTTGGGTATTCATAGTTGATATGTTCAGTTTTATTGAAAATTAAGACTGCTGCCGTTACCGTTTGCCTCCGGGAGATTCTCCCTTCACCGGATCACCGGCAATTTAGGAACTGTAGCTCGTAACTGCAACGCTCTCCGTTCTTTCCTAAAACAAGTATCGCCGAGTTCTGAGAAAAGCAGAGCCACGAGGACGTGATTGAACATAAAATATCGGCGCAGTTGCCATTAGGGCGTCTGACGGCTATGAGCCGTACTGACGCTAACTCTAATCAGTATCCGATTATTTAAAAATGTATTACTTCTCCAAACTAAACAGACTATCCACAAACTCTTCTTTGTTGAAGATCTGGAGGTCTTCCATTTTTTCGCCTACGCCTATGTATTTTACGGGGATCCTGAATTGATTGGCGATGGCGAGGACTACGCCGCCTTTGGCAGTGCCATCGAGCTTGGTGATGGCTATAGCGGTGACATCGGTGGCGGCGGTGAAGTGCTTGGCTTGCTCTATTGCGTTCTGGCCGGTGCTGCCATCGAGTACCAATAGAACTTCGTGGGGAGCATCGGGCATTTTCTTCTTTATCACACGGTGTATCTTGCCCAGCTCATCCATGAGGTAAGCTTTGTTGTGGAGCCTGCCTGCGGTGTCTATGATCACTACATCGGCCTCTCGGGCCATTCCGCTTTGCACGGTATCAAAAGCCACTGAACTGGGGTCGCTGCCCATTTCTTTTTTAACTATCGGCACTCCTACCCGCTCGCTCCATATGGTGAGCTGATCCACCGCTGCAGCGCGGAAGGTGTCGGCGGCGCCAAGTACCACGCTTTTTCCCGCTTTTTTAAAGTTATACGCCAGCTTACCGATAGTGGTGGTTTTGCCTACTCCATTCACTCCTACTACGAGTATCACATATGGTTTCTTGCCGGCAGGCACATCGAATGTGGCAAATTCATTTGAGGGAGCATTGGTGAGCATGCTCATGATCTCTTCCTGCAATATGCGATTGAGCTGAGAAGTGCCTACATATTTATCTTTCGCTACACGGGCCTCAATGCGGTCTATAATGGCAACTGTTGTGTCCACGCCTACATCAGCACCTACCAGCGCGTCTTCCACACTGTCGAGTACTTCTTCGTCCACCTTGTCTTTGCCCGCAATGGCCTTGGTGAGCTTTGAGAAAAATCCTTCTTTGGTTTTCTTGAGCCCTTCGTCCAGCGTCTCTTTTTGTTCCTGCTGCTCTTTATTGCGTTTAAATATCTTATCAAATAATCCCATGCGGTATATTTAGAAAGGTGCAAAATTAGCGAATATAAAATTCAGCATGAGAAGTATCCTACAAAAAAGGTTTCTCGCAAAGAGCGCAAAGGGTTCTCTCGCAAGAACGCAAAGCCCGCAGTGCCCCCATTCCGTTTTTAAGACCGCCAAGTACGAGTATGAGTTTTGCAAACATAGGAGGTGTTATTCAGCTCTCATTTCTCCCTATTAAGAGCTTGTGCAGCGTATTATCACTGCTTTATTTCGCTATTTAGGGAAGGTCACTGCTGGTTTCTGGCCTTTGTAGGCGGGCACATGGCGCAAGGCATCCGCTATGCAAACGTATCCTTCGGCGGTCTTTTTAAAACAGCCTTTGTTGGCTTGCATCAATGCCAGAGAATAGTCTTTTAACTGGTGCTGATAGATATTGCCAACTTCAGGATATTTCTGCAAGATCATGGCTGCAAGCTCTGACAGCACCATATTTTTGATGCCAAACTGGTTCAGGTCGGTTAATTCACTTTCACTGAGCTCACTGTTGGGCCTCGGGTTGAGCTCCTTGCCATGCGGTGCCTCGGCCTGCGGTTCTTCAGCCGGTTTCGGTGCTTCCTTTGCCACTTTGGCCTCTTTTACGGCTTTGGTTTTTTTTGTATTCAGGTCAATCGGCTCCCTGGCTGGTTTTTCAACCGGCTTTTCAGCAGGTTTTTCTTCCGGCGTGGGAGGGGCAGATTCGGGCTGTGATGCGGCTGGTGTAGGCTCTGCAGGTTTAGCATCGCCTGGTGCAGCAGCGGCCACCGTATGCGCTGTACTGTCGTGGGATAATGGCATGTTGAGGCTATCGGTTGTCCCGGCAGCCCATGCTTCTGTTTGTTTGGAACTGTTTCTTTTATATAGGAATGCGGCACCTGCCCCTACCACTAAGAGCAGGACAACACCAATGATCACACCTTTCCTCTTATAAAAAGGAGTTGGCTCAAAGTCCATTTCATTAGCAGGCGCTTCTTTCTTCGCAGTATGATAAGGCGGCTTCTGGGCCACAGGAGGTACTGGTTTTGGTGCAGGCTTAGGTGGTGGTACCGGCTCTGGCCTGGCAACGGGTTGAGGTTTTGGCTCCGGGCGCGGTGGCGCTGGTGGTGGCGTTGGTTTCGGAATTGGCGCCGGATGGGGTTTTGGCTGAGCGGGCGATGGCTTAGGAGCGGGCGCAGGTTCCGGCTTAGACGTAACGGGTGGTAACGGAGCAGGCGCAGGGACCGGCTTGGGAGCAGGCTGCGGCGGTGGCACAGGTTTAGGAACTGGCGCGGGTTCGGTTTTTTGTACAGGTATTGGTTCCGGCGCGGGTATCGTAGCAGGCACAGGAGCGATAGGCTTTGGAACGGGTTCAGGTATTGGTTCCGGCGCGGGTATCGGAGCAGGCACAGGAGCGATAGGCTTTGGAACGGGTTCAGGTATTGGTTCCGGCGCGGGTATCGGAGCAGGCATTGGAGCTATAGGCTTTGGAACAGGTACCGATTCCGGTGCAGGAGTTGGTATTGGTGCAGGCTGCGGCGCCGGTATAGGCGCAGAAGCTGTTTTAATTTCCGGTACAGGCTCGGGTGTTGGCGCAGGTAATGGTTTGGACTCGTGCACCGGTTGAGGAGCAGGTGTTGGTATCGGCTCTGGTACCGGTGGATTTATCGGCTGTTGAACAGGCGCTGCTGTGGCAAGTAGCGGAATGGGCATTTCTGCGGCAACTGGTTGATTGCCCTTCAGCAAAAGGCTGTCCAGCTTATCGCGCATTTGCTTTGAATAGTCAATGAGCCGATCGTATTCGTCCACCATCTTTTGCAGTTCTTCACGGTTCGCATGGTCTAGCGGAATGGCTGCGTTTCCGAGCGGCAGCGCAGGCATTGCGGCAGCTACCGGCGGAACTGGCTGCACAGGCTTTTCCGGTACCGGTGCAGTTTTTGGCGTAGTGCTTACGGCCTCAGGTGGCCTTGGAGTGCCGTCCTTGTAACTGGTGAAATCATCCCATTCAATGACCTTAATTGCACCCTTCTTATGTATGTAGTGCGATATTTTATCGTTAAAAGAAAAGTACAGCGTCTCCGCGTCTTTATAGCTCTTCAGCGCCTCATCGAAAAAACGAACTACCTGCGGCGTGTTTTCTACATTACCCGGATTAATGAAAAACTTTTTTTGCGGGTTTATCTTGGTACTGTAGTAAGGCGTATTTTCAATGGTTTTTGTATTGAATTTTACGGTCTGGAACTGTGCCGGTTCCTTTACATTAAGATTTACGGCCTGCCTTACCTGGATGGTATTATTACTCAGGTTCTGCGCATTGTTAATTATATCGTCGTGCAGCTCCCGCAGCAGTTTGTAGATAGTATTGGGATCCACATACACCTGCTGCAATACAATTGCCGAGCCGATGAAAGTGCCGTTCCTGTTGGCATTCATCTCCCTGGCATGTGAATACAGGCAAAAAGCTATAGAATAAACGCCATTTACAAATTCTCTTTTAACACTATATAGCTCTGTTCCGGGGAAAAGTGCGATCTCTTCGTTATCAAGGTCGAGGCTTTTGCTAAATTCAACATCGAAACTAAATGCCTGTTGAAAACCATAAGGCTGACCAAAAGTTCCAAATACGCCTAGTCCAAGCAGGTTCTCCATGTTTAATTCTCTTTAATCTCTAAAAGTATAGTGAGTTTTTGATTTTTGCAACTAAAATAATTCACTTCGGTGTTAGTATCTCTCGCAAAAAAGGTTTCCCTCGCAAAGCTGCAAAGCCCGCCGTCCCAGCAAGCAGAGCGACAAAGTGTTGCCGCTCTTTGTAAAAATAAAATTATGATCAAACTGTGAAGCTATTCATAAACCAATTTTGCGGTATAACGCTGTCCGCCAATGTCTATTCGAACGAAGTAAATTCCTTTCGCGTGGTTAGCTGTTTGAAAGGTAGTGGTATTGTTCCATTGGGTCGCGGTAGCGGTTGCCGCATAATTGCCCCTGCCAGATGCGTCAAAAATGTCCACCCACATCACAGTTCCCGCATCGGCATGCCACTGGATGGTGAAATTACCATCGTAGTTCGGGTTAGGGTATATATTCATTACCGAGTTGCCATTATCCCACGTTATCGTGCGGATGGGCAGCACTATTGTTGTGCCATTCTGGAGCACTGCAGTAAGGCGGTAATGCACCGGTGTGCCATTGGAAATAGCTATTGTGGGCTGATCCGTGACTTCGTATTGCTGTCCGTAATGGTTTAATGCGGGAACATTGGCGACAGCGGTGTAGGAATTGTTCTCTATGGCACGGTCCAGAATATAATGGTTTACCATGCCATCTATATATGATGTCCAGCCAATAAGCGCACTACGATGGCCAACCGGTACGGCAAATATTGTTACGAGGTTATTTGCAGAATCAGCGCTACTAACTTTGCGCACCGGAGATGAATAAACGGTGCCGCTGCCTGTCATTGTCCATTGCAGCCGGTAGTATAGCGCACCTGAATCAGGAACAGTCACCTGATCGTTATACGAATATTGGCCGGGAGTAATGTGCAGTGCCGCGGTGTCTAAAATTGTTGTAAAATTAATACTGTCGGAAGACCGCTGGAGGGTATATATATTCACGGCAGTATCTATCAGCGAGTACCAGTACGCTGTTGCCTGCGGACCATTCTTAAAGGCAATAAAATTCAAATAGTCTGTACCGGCGGGGAAATTGCCGGTTGGGCCGCCATCGTTGAACCAATATTCAGAAAAAGGCTTCGAGGTAATTTCGGCATAATAGCCCTTGTCATATGGCACCCACTTTACAGAGCGGTAAGGGTAATAAGTAAATACACCACCGGTATCATCAGCCAGCGAGCCATTTTCCGAATTTGGATTACTATTATCGTATTGGGTGATACCCAGCGAGTAGGCATCCTGGATTGGTGAGCAGGAAGGGCAATTAGTATTGTTGAGCACATTTACGACCTCGCTATCCAAAAGATATAAGCGGATGGCTGTGCTATCGGCAGGAGTTTGTGCGGCTTTTATGGTATAGCTGCGCGGGAAGGTGTATTGCGTAGCACCGGGGTTGCTTACCGTATCGTGGGCGTACAATGTTACGGCCACATCGTTTAAGTCCTCATTCATTGGATTTACCGAAGCGAGCAATTGGTTATTCAGCAAGTAATTTCCCCAAATATTGGTATTCAGATTTTGGGTAATGGCCACCGTGCTTGCGGCTGGTAATATAGGATAATATAGATCGTAAATGTGAATGTCATCCACAGCAATACCTTCGAAGGTGGCGCCGGGATCGGAAGCCAGCACAAAGCGGAAATGGATGGTTTGCCCTATGGGTGGCTGCGGCAGCGGGATAGAAGCCACATGCCAGCGGGTAAATCCTTCGGTGTTCCAGATGTCGAACGTGGAATCGTACCAGTTGGTGCCTTGCCCTGCAGCGCCGAGTTTGGCCCACTCTACCCCATCGAATGTGTATTCTATATAACCCTGGTCGCAAAGTGTGCTGCCGCAATTTTCTATGTCCATGGCCGCACTTAAGCTGAGCATGGGATTCGACAACTGTGATATATCGAAACAGGGCGAATAAAGATAAGATGTTTCCAGATTGCTGTAATTACCGGTGAGATTGGTTTTCCATGCTTTGGTGCCGCTTGCAGCCTTATGAATCTTTGGCGAGGCCGGAGTGCCGTATTGCCAGGAATTTTTGATACCTGCACTAAAATAGCCACCATCGCCCGACTCAAAGTTTTCGAGGTATGGAAAAGTGCTGATGATATCGCTGTTGCGGAAGCTGTAATTAAGAATGCTGTCGTTTGGCGCATAACTATCTCCTGCTTCGCTCAACCAAACACTCAGCACATGGGTGGAACCCGGTGCAACATTCAGTTGCTGCGCAAAAGTAAAATTGACGGTATCCTTTGCGGGTATAGAGTTTATGGTGCCAGTAAATACTGTTCCACCATCCATGCTGTAAAACAGTTGCACATTATTCAGCGGATAGTTAACACCATTATTAACCTGGACGGTAAGCGGCGCAGATGACGGCAGCCCGCAGTTGTTGGCCAGCGGCGTAACGATCTTCACCAGCCCAACATCATTAGTTACCGTGTATAATCTAAAGTTGTCGAACGTCATACCATTACCATAGTCAGGGGCGGCAATGAGTGAAGTATCACTTTGACCGAAGGATATCTGCGTACTTGCAGAGAAATTATGGCCGCTATGCCTTAACACATCTGTGAACGACAAGGATTGCACATGAGTGACTGAACCAGGGTAAACGGCGAGGTCGTAGGTATAGAATGGAGACCAGGAAGCCGCATCATTTCCACGTGCGGACACCAGGTTACCACTTGATGATTTGGGATTGCCATGAAGCCTGTAGTCGAAATCAACCCTTATCTCCGAGGTGGCAGTATCATAATTGACAAGATTGAATGTGCCGACAAAAGTGTTGTGGCTGCCATTCAGCACGTTTTGGTTTTCATCCATGCTCACAGACCTGCTGCCGGTTATGGTAACGTCATCGTCAACAAAAGACCGTATCCTGCCAGAGTCATCGGTGTTAAAGTAATCCCAGTGCCCATTGGGCGAAACCCCAATGGAGTCGTGATCAACCGAGAACTTCGGCATATTTTCAAAACCATCGATAAATGGTGTTGCCAGGTTCAGGGTATCGTTCGGGATGCTTATTACAGTAAATGAAATTGTATCGTTACCTGGCTGCGGATCGATCAAATCAAGATTGTGGATAGCTACGTTAATATTGTATGCACCTGTATCCGCAAAAGACAAACCGGGAATGCCTATTGTGACTACACTGTTAGCGGGAATTGAGCCTGGGTTGGTTACGGTTTGCCAGGCACCGGAATTTACCTGATAGGACAAAGTATAGTTTGTGCAACCGGCAGTGTAGAGGTCCCTTACATTGACCAGCATGGCGACAGTGCCAAGCTGGGTACTGGTGTACATGCGGCCGCTTACCGGAGCCAATACACCGGTTATTGCCAGATCGCCCGAGGAGACCGGCTTTGTGCAATTTCCGGAATCTGCCAGCGCGATGACTGCCACGCTGCGATAGCCGGGTATCCCGTTGAGGACAGGCTGAACGGCTACGTAAGATTTTTCCGTCAGGGACATATTGCCGAATGAATAAGTGGTGTCGGTACTTACCGAATCAGCTACCTGCATATAAAACCCTCTTTTCTCCAGCATTAAATACTTCGTAGCACCAGGAACCGGTGACCAGTGTATGTTCACATAGCCGGGACATTGTGACGTATCTAATGTTGCAACGGGCTGCATATTAATTGCGAACCTGCCTGAAGTAACCACATCACCGGTAAGATTGCGACTAACGCGAACCAGGCAATTGCCTGAATTATAACCCATAGGAACAAAGTCGCAATGCCGCACATCAGGTGATACAGCATTCGATATAGGCAGCCAGCTTACACCATTATCGGGAGAAAATTCGACGGTAAATGCATTACCGTCTGTAACTGCATCCCAAAAAATGCGGATGCTATCCACATTAGGTAATTGTTCCCCGCCTATAGGGTAGGTAAGATGTATGCCTGTAGAAACAACATCGTATGCGATAACGTATTGCTGCGGCCCCTGGGGGATGTTGAAGCCCTTTACATTAATCGTGTAACTACCGGCAGGCGGGTTGGTAATAACTACCTGCTCTGCATTGTTCAAGTGGTCAGCTTGTTCGGTAGCATTATTATTTACATTGGCGGGTGTGGGGTCGAGCACCAGCGGCAGATGTATGCCAGAGGATGGATCCGTGACGGTAAGATCGAGGTCGTTAACTAACTGCACAGCAGAAGTGGGGCTTGCGGGCACATCGTTCCAGTACAACATTATTTTCACCTGGCCAGTGTTTGCGGGAATGGTGATATTTGCAGTTTGCGTTTCGTTATTGAAAATGGAACCTGTAAAATAGTGGCCGTTATCCAGTATCTGCAGCGACCTGTAAAGGTCTAATGCGCCGAAACCATAGCTGTAGTCCGGACCTGGATTACCGAGGTCCATAGCGCCATCCAGCGTTATTGCTTTTAAAACATCGGCGCGTGGCTGTGCGCCGGCATTGAGCTGCTTATATCGCTGGGTGAGCGCAGCAAGCCCGCTTGCCACCTGCGGTGCAGCCATACTGGTGCCTGCAGACCATTCATACTGATCTACGCCAATGCAGGAATATGCACCAAGGCCAATAGCGATCATATCCGGTTTCAGGCGGCCATCTTTTACCGGACCACGCGACTCATCAGACGCTTCATATAAAAAGTCCGTCATGCTGCCTACATCAATAGAATTTTTGGCCGGCTGATACCCGCCGCCTATTGTGGCAAAGCCGTTAGGAAACGCACCACAGGTATTAGATCCGTCATTGCCTGATGCAAAAACATGCAACACCTGCGGATACTCAATAGCCAGCGTATCCAGTAACTGCGCATAAGCATCGTAGGTACCGGCATAGCCGCAATCACCTGCGATCACCTCGTAGGAATTATTGGTGATCGTCATATTGTAGTCATGAAGCATAGAACCTGTTGCGGGGAGGATCAGGTCGAACAGATGATCTACTAAAAGTACATGCGGGGTGATGATCGTTGCCAACGGATCGATATTGGCCGCGCTGCCAACAACGCCGTTTACAAACTCGCCATGATGCTCATTTGGCGCAGGGTTAAAATTGGTGATGCGGTCTCTGAGGTCGGCATGGTAAATACCTGAAGACTCATCGCCAACACCTACAGTGACACTATCGCCCAATAAGCCATACCCACCGTACAACACAGACCCACGGGCAATATTACCTTTCACTGCAGGCATAGATTGCACATCGAGCGGTACCATTTTAGTAAGCGGGCTTATGTAGCGCACACCATACCATTCGGCCAGGCCCCTCACCTTGTTGGCCCCGATCACTACTTTATAAGACCCGTACCGCTCGAACGGGCTGGTCTCTATCTGCCCGCCAATGCCTGCGATGAATTGTTTTATATCGGTCGCGTCAATACCCGGATAAAAAGAAACCAGCACTTTAATAGCAGCCGGATTCCCGTTTACCTGTTTCCAGATAACATCATCTGCCTTCCATTCCGGCCGGGTATTAATGATACTATGAACAGGAACAGCGAGGACATTTTCGTTATTCAAAGGAAACTGTACCAGGGCGTAGTAAGTATTTTCAGGCACATAGTCGTATAAGGTGATACCATTTGCGCGCAGCACTTCCTTGTGCTTTTCAGTAACTGCACTGGCAAAATGTATCAGTACCTGCACGGGCTCTTTACCGGCAGGAATGTGCGCCATGCTGTCCAGCCATTGCCGGGCATTAGGAGCAGGATTGACTATACCATTTTTCAAGCGAACGATGTGCGCATTTTTGCCTTCTTGTGCAGCAACATATCCTGATAACGAAAACAAAAAGATCGCCAGGAAAGAAAAAAATAAACGATAGTAAGGTTTGGTTGTTCTCATATACATACAGGACTTGATCGCCAGTTGTTCTGAATCACGGGCATCTGTGGCAATTTAGCCATACAAGGTACTAAAAAGGAGGCATATGGCGTGATTATGGAGTATGTAAATGATCGCGAATCGGATAAGCCTGATGCCGTAGTAAAGCGTCTGACCGCTGAAAATCGGTACTGACCACTTTACTACGGGTTATTTCGTATAGAACTGACATTAAATAAATGACAGATGCTCATACTTTTTCTGCAGGATGGCCTGCGAATTTGCCTGTAGCCAGTTATCCAGCACGGTAGCATATACCTGCTTGAAATCGGTGGTATAGATGAGGTCTCCTTCGTCGAGGTTGGTGAGGCTTGGGATATCATTATACAGCCCTGCCTTTTTGAGGCCGCCGCTGATAAAAAACATGCTGCTGGCGGTGCCGTGATCGGTGCCGTTGCTGGCGTTTTGGGCTACCCGCCTGCCAAACTCCGAGAATGTCATGATGAGCACATCGTCAAAACGCCCGCTGACTTTCAGATCGCTAACCAGCGCAGCAAGTGCGCCGTCCAGTTGCTCGAACAGCTTATTCTGGCGGTCTGTTTGGCCTACATGGGTGTCGAAGCTGCCGTGCGATACATAGTACACCTGCGTCTCTGAACCCGATATAATGAGCGAGCCAATAGTTTTCATGCGCTTGCCGATCTGCGTATCCGGGTAGGTTTGCGTGCTACTGTATATCTTGTTCTGCGCATAAATATAATCAGCGGCCGAGGTTGTTTCCCGGAGTGTTTTGTAGAGATAGCCGGCAAGATGTGCATCGTGTTCATCACTGTGCGCTGCCAGTTTTTTGAAATAAGTATTGGCTGCGGCCTCGTGAAACCTGTTTATATCGCGAACCGCTATTGCCTTATTATTTTCACCTTTCATGGCCAGGCTTAGCGTGTCGTCAACTTCTATGGCCATTGCATTATGTACATTGCAATCTGCGCAGGCGTTGTCCAGGTACCTGCCCAGCCAACCGCTTGTAACGATCGCTGAGGCTGTGCTGCCGGACTGCCATATATCCATGCTCCTGAAGTGCGACCGGTCGGGTTGCGGGTATCCTACCCCATTGATAATACTTACATGCCCCTCGTCATATAGCTGCTTCACCGCTTTCAGCGATGGATTGATGCCCACATCGTCTGTAAGCGCCAGTGCATCGTTGCGTTTAATGCCTATCTGCGGCCTGCCTGAATAGTATATATCATTCCGATAAGGAATAATGGCGTTAAGCCCATCATTACCGCCTGATAGCTGCACCACTATCAGCGCCTTATTGCCCTTGCTCAGCGCTGCCGGCCTATACTCAAATCCTTTTAAAAACTCCGGCACCATCAGCGATGCGCTGGCCAGTGAACCAAGCTGTATGAATTTTCTGCGTGATATAGACATTATTTAAAGTTCAAAAGTTAAAAAATCAGGTTAACTGGTATTCGGGCAGTTCCATGAATAGTATCGTAAGGCTCTTAATGAATTCATCAATACTGTCATTGTCGGCAAATGAGATGACCTGCATTATCTGTTGCTGGGTTGGCGATGAGGGCAATAAGTACGCAGCGATCGCTTGCGGCAATTCGTCTTTTTTATACCCCTTCCAGTATGCGACATAAGCGCTCCAGTCGGCATCTGCCCTGCCCACCCGAAACGGTTTTACCGGCTGTGTTTCCATATTCACCGGCTCATGGTGCGCTTCCGCCATTTCCGCGTCCGACTCTTTCAGGCTAAGATCAAGTTCATTTGATTTAAAAAATGCTTCCGGCAACCTCATACGTGTGACTAGAGAGGAACTGTCTATCCAGGTAGTGCCGCCGGGCCACCCGGCTACATTCGGCGGATTGAACAGGTATTGCGCCAGCACACGCTGCAGATTCAATGTTGTTTTATGGTTCTCGAATTGCATCGGTATCAACCGCTGGTAGCCCACCAAGAGTTCTACCGGTGATTTTATTTTCGCGCCCGGCACAGCATCTTCATAAAACCAATCGGCGGTAAAAATGTTGCGGAGCAAGCTGCCTATATCATACTTGCTGTTATAAAAATCCGTGGCGAGCTTTTTTACCCGGTTATCATCAATCTTTTCATCGCTCACAAAGAACCGGTAAACTTTCTGTGTAATGAAAACAGCGGTTTGCTTTTGTTCCAGTAGGATGTTCAAGATGTCATCGCCGTCAAAATTACCGTTCTTGCCCAGGAACTTTTTCTCGCCGGCATCATGCTGTTTCGGCCTGAAAATGAACTGGCCCTGGCCATCAAATGACCAGCCCGTAAAGGCCCGTGCCGCTTCTTTGATATCGTCTTCTGTATAATGTCCCCTGCCGAGCGTGAACAGCTCCACTACTTCGCGCGCGAAGTTCTCATTTGGATGCTGCTTCTTATTTTGCTTATTATTCAGAAATTGCAGCATGGCAGAGCTTTTGGACACCCCGCGCAGCATATCGCCAAAATTGCCCAGTGCATTTTTCCGTATGACATCCAGCAGTTTTTGGTCGTAATACGGATTATTGATGTGCGTGGCGAAATGCCCATGCCAGAACAGCGACATTTTTTCGAGCAGCGGAAAGCTGGAATCCACCATTGCCTGCATCCATAACAGGTTCATATCTTTAGTACGCTCCCTGAACTCTTTTTTCATTTCCTTTACATCTGCGTTGTCATCCATCGCTTTCAGTGCATTGGGGCTGTTCATCGCCCATTCCGCTTCAGTTATCATTTCCAGTGCGCCTGGCGCAACCTTTGGAAAAAGGTTATCCACTGCCTTATCTATTGGCAATGGGTTGCTATAGTTATTGAGAGAAATACCGAAACCCGCACGTGCGTAAAGCAATTTATTTTGTTGCTGTAGATCCATATAAGAAATCAATACCGATTAGACCTATGATATTCGTTAAAGTTTAGCCTGCTTAAAAGGGTTCAATTCAAATCTTCGCACTGAAATCACATTCAACCCCTTTGGGGTTGGGACTTTTCGCCCATTTTACCACCGGCTTCACCGGTGGCTATTCATATTGAAGCCCTTTGGGCTTCCTTTTCAAAAAATATCAGAATCACATCTATACGAAGATTTGAATTCCACCGTCTAAAACACCAATTATTTTAACGCTACTTTTACAAAACAAATATAGACATGCAATTCCACGAATTAACACCAATGCTATGGGTTCCTGACATAAAGCAGACCGTAGCTTTTTATACAGAGCTACTTGGCTTTACGTGCGACAACTCCTCTGACGAATGGCAATGGGCTTCAATTTCCCGGAACGAGGTTGTATTCATGCTTGCCTTGCCTAATGAGCATATGCCCTACGACGGCCCAAAATTCACCGGCAGCTTTTATATAAGGGTGGATGAAGTGGATGCGATATGGGATGAGCTGAAAGATAAAGTGGAGCTGGTTTACGCTATTGATAACTTCGCATATGGCATGAGGGAGTTTGCAATAAGGGATAATAATGGTTTCATGCTGCAATTCGGGCAGGAGATCGAAGGTATCCAATAAGCAAATTGAGAATGACCTCGCAAAAAAAGGTCTCTCGCAAAGGTGCAAAGCTCGCAGTTCCCTCATTTCGTTTTTAAGGCCGCTAAGTACGAGTGCATTTGTTTACGCCAATTACCGGCATCAATTCATCATTTGCCGATAAGCCTTGATGAATATAGCGCCGAGGTTTTTGTAGGGCGGCACATAGTCATCGTAGCGCTCCAGCAGGTCTTTTCTTTTCTGGAAATATTCATCCAACTCATGCCACATGGTTATCCAGTTTACGTCGGCGCCATCGAGCAACATGGTGTTCAGCGAGCGGATGATGGGCTCGTTGATCGCCATAACACCGGTCTGCTTTGAAGAAACAATGTGTGCATCAGGAGCATGGTCAAGGACAATGGACAGATTATGATAACCACCACAGGAGCCCAGGATAACGATCTTCACCTGTTTGTTCAGCTTAGATAATGTGAAAGGCAGGTGGTAACTGTGCCCCCGGTGTATCATGATAGTGGGATGAATGTTATTCGAGTCCAGGTACCTGATGAGGCTGTCGGTGGCTTCTTCATCCTGTGGCTCCGGCAGCGGCCGGTTAGCATATATCTCTATCCGCTTGCCTTCTGTGGAGGAGATCACCGTCCAGAATGAATCTGTGGTGATCTTCCATTTGGGGTTTTTCTTAAAATCGTCCATATAGCTGTCGTAAGACGCTACCCCATCCTCATCCCCAAAAAAGAAAACCTGCTGATATACGATACCCGAATCATTTACAAGATTATTGAACGGCACTTTGTTTATAGACGGCAGACGCAGCCTTGCGGATGCCACCGCAGCACCAGTATCGCTGCCCGATATTTTATTGCCTTCAAAAAGCATGGCGAGCAGGCTATATACCACTACGCCTTTCTTGCTTGATTGCTTATAAGACAGCTCATAATTCTCTCTTACCTTATTTTGGAGGAATGCGGACAACGCAGAGTCTTTTATGCTGCCAAAAGCGTCGGCCACATCCACTGCATCTTCCAGGTCATCTTGCCTTCCTTTCTGCAAGCCGCCAATGAAGCTGGTCATCAGCGTGGTCTTGGTGGTGTCATCCATCGTTGCCAGGAAGTCGGACAAGGTGTTGTAGCCAGCGCACATACGGATAAACGTGCGGAAGTGGTCGTAGTGCATCGCGGATAGCAGTTCATCGCCCTTGGCAGGCTTCATCCGCTCCATCATCCTTTTGAACGTGCCAAGAAAGCTGCTGGTATATATTTCATCCTGCCCGTAGATCATAATAAAATACAAAGCACCTGGCGGCAAACTGTCTATGCACCCAAAACGTATATTGTCCTTGGCTTCATGCAGCTCATTCATTTGGCGCACGAAGTCGGTAAGTGTCCTGTATTTAAGCTCCTCGGTATAGATGTGCCGTGCTATGGTATCGTTCTCCAGCTTCAGCCTTACCAGGTTCTCAAAATACAGGCCGGGCTGCTTTGCGATCGTGTCTATTTCCTCTATTGTCTTTCGGCCATAATACACATCTGCCAGCATGGGCAGCGCTTTCAGCGGGGCTTTTGATGTAGTGGCTATTTTCACAATGGCTTGTACCAGCGGATCTGGCGTCCCTGCCACTGCATTCTTGAGCAGATCGTTCGTGGACGTGGCATAGTTAAATATCAGGTCTGGCGCACGCAGTGCGGCTGCCTGGATAATACGGCCAGCAAAGGTATCTGTGGCAAAATCCTGCAGCCTCCGGGCCATCATTACGGGGTCTGCTTTACCCATTTGCGTATATAAGTAGCTGCGCACTGCGGGCTGGTTATCCAGCAATACTTTTCCGTTGTCCAGCGTATAGACGTTTGTGTTTGCGACTGCAAATTCCATCAGCTTATTGTCATTGGCGGCTATGAGCATGTCGTGCATGTTGGCCACCAGCTTATTATAGAAGTCCGGCGTGGGCTTGGGGTCACCATTGTACTGGCGCATCAGCTCCCACAACGCCTGCAGGTAGCGTATCTTTTGCTGATTCACGGCATCTGCATCACGCCCATTGGCGGGCATGTTTTCTATGATGATCTGTATGCGGTCCACATTGTGCAGCAGCGCATGGGTCATAATAGCTGTCCCCGCCGAGTCGTTCCCATAATGCACCTTCCAGTCTGGCACACCATCGGCATCGTCTGCACGCTTCTGCTCTTTGTCTATTTTGTCGTGAAAGTAGGCCCGCTTCATGGGTATGGGCTCCAGCAATGTATCCAGCACATAGGGACTTATCCTTATGGTATCTTTTTTCTTGTATTTATTAACATGTACCGGAGGCGGATGCGGCGCTATATGCGCCGCCTGTGCACGGACACGAATAGCAGACAGCAACAAACAAAAAATGATCAGCGGAAATAATAATGCGGTCTTTCTCATAATTCATTTATCCGCCTTGGCTGAAGCTACGGCGGATAAAGGGTAACATTTTGGTCAAATATACAAAAATGTTTTTGCCCGGCGGGTTAGACCTCTCCCCGCGAGATTTGGGCGGACACATGGGTCCGCCCCTACGACTTTACAAATTTCTTTACTTCTGTGCCATTATCGCCTCTGAATGTGATGTAATACAGGCCGGGAGGCAGTAGGCTTACATTTACTTTGGTGCTGGTTTGGGTTAGGGGCTGAGTGGCCATTTGCTGGCCTATACTGTTGGTAATGGTGAGCGTAGTATAGGCGTCCGGATTCATTTTTATGGTGAGTATATCGGTTGCAGGATTTGGAAGTATCTGCACACCAGCACTTGCGGGTTTTACATTGTTCACCGCATTGGCGAAACAGCCACCTTTTATATCTTCAACGGTGTTTGTCATAACAACCGGATTGTAATCAAAATATACACCGGCGCGATTAAATATAGTGGCACCTTCCGGTAAGCCCTGCCTTGTTTTGACAGTGAAGATCACTGAGCCGCTGCATTGCGGGCAGGCAGCGCTGTCTAAAAGGTTTATCTGCGGGAAATCGAACTTGACTATGTTATGTGTGCCATCATTGATCGCAGCTATATTCATGGTGTTTGAGGCCATAAGTATCTGCAGGCTCTTTGGGTCCACATTATCAGACAAGGTATCCATTACATAGATATTAAAGGCGGTGTCGTTTCCAACATTCATGAAGTGAATGGTGTATTGCAGTACCGTGCCATCAGTATCTGAAGTGATGCAACCAGATGGGGTTACGGACATTTCATTGGGGTCGCAACCTGCTCTTACCGTGTCCACAATGATCATGTAGTTATTGTAGATATCCGCATCTCCAGCGGTTGGGGATACGGTGATATAGGTATTGGTAGTGTCTCCTGGAGTTAAATATCCGCAACATCCTTCATCCGACCAGATCGCATAATACAAGTCCACGGGTGCGGGATCAAAAGAAGATAAACCAGTTACATTCCAGGTAATTGAAGAGTCGGTGTACGTTGTCGGTGACGGGCTAACGTCAAGCCATCCCCCCATGTCCACATTGTATTTTTTGCTGTAATGCAACGTAACAGAAGCGTCTGTTGCCGTGCAATAATTATTGGAAACATAGACATCTCCCCATTGGTCGTGTTCGCCGGTTACGGGTATTACACCATAAACCGCAAGGTCAAATCCAGATGGGGTACCTGTGCAACTCAATGCAAATTCTTTGTTATTGTATGTGCCGGAACTATACAAAATGGTATCATACAGCACCCCAGATACGGGACACCTCACATATATGGAACCCGAAAAAGACAGCGGTGTAAAGGCATAAATTGTTCCTATAGGGCCGTGGGCAACATAATAAAACCCGCTGGTTGCAGAAATGGTATCAACAGGAATACCACTGGAATCAACTTTTATCTTAACGGAGGTTGAATTATAAGGCTCCCCCGACTCTTTTATACAATCGCCATTTATATCGGTGTATAGATCGAAAGGTAAAATATTGCAATAAGAAGATAAGTGTGGGTAAATAAAAGAGTCCTGCGGTGTATTTGCGTAATACAGTACCTCCTTTACCGTATATGTACCAGGATATAAATAGGTGTGTGTTGTAGAAAGATGAGATGTTATGGTATCATTTATCATGGTGGTTGCGGTATCACTTGTACCATCGCCATAGTAAGTTTTCAAACTCAACATTGGCGATCCGTTCGCCTGTGCATAAAATACAGGTGGGCCGCAAGTGGACGAGGAAGAGAACGAAACAGTATCAACAATGAGGCGATATTGGTATCCTACATAAATACTTGAAGAATAGGACGATAAACCACTGTAAACGCAGGAAGCGATGCAACGATAGTAATAAGCACCGAACGGAGTAAAGGTATATGGCGAGCCCGCTGCCCCTGTAAAATTGTTCCAGGTAACATTGTCGGAAGAAATTTGCCATTGGTAAGAAATACCAGCCGTAGCAGGATAGCCAGTTAAACTCAAAGTGAGCGAACATGAACTGCAATACGTAGTACTGGCTGAGGCAACACCAACGGGTGGTGTACCCGTACAACATGTAGTCAAATAGGTAATTTTGAGACCAGCCGAGTTCGAAGACAGTCCGCTGTATGTGCAGGTATTCTGGCAGCGGTAATAAGTAGTAGCTGAAAGGCCGGAAAATATATAGGATGCAGCCGTAGCCCCGGAAATGTTGGTCCAGGAGGCGCTATCGGACGAAGACTGCCACTGAAAAGTGACCCCCGTACCGTAGGTTGTGCTATTGGTTACAACAACTGTTGTTGTGGGGCATGCATCTAAAGCGCTGGCATATAAGGAGCCTGTAGCAGGTGTGCCGGTGCAACCCAGAGAATAAGTGACCCTGAGGAAAGGTGCAAAAGCTATGGATGCCGTTTCGCCGGTGATCGTGTAAACACTTGTGCCTCCACCGGAAAAACCAACGGACACCTTACTACCAATATTAGCCTGGATAAAGCTGTTGATGGGCGCACTGACAGAGGTGGAAAATAAAGAATCGTAGCCCACTGAACCTCCATAACTGGCTGCTGCGGGTGGTGTGCCACTAAAAAGAAGCGTACCACCAGTAATATCTGAAAACAGAGTCGCAGGCACCGTCACCATGGAAAGGTCGCCGGCATAGCCGTAGGTGTTGCACACTCCATCTACGCCTGCCGTATAGCCAGACACATAAAAGACAAGCGCGCTTTCTGTGATCACCGAACCGGCCGGAATAGCGCTGAGATCAAAAACCGCATAACCGTTTTGAGTGGTCGAGGTTGTAATGATCGCATCGTCCGTGCGGGTGGTTGCTGTTGCAGAACCAGTAGTATATGCACCGCTTGTGTCAGCGGAACTGATAACAACTGTTGTCTGCGAAAATGCGTGAGCCGAAAAAAGGCAAAGAATAAATAACAGGGCTATTTTTTTCATAAAAATAATTTTTTAGGGTAAATCAGATTAAAAATATAATAATCCGGTAAAAGTACATCCCCTTTCTTTCCTAAAAATCAGTATAAATACTGATTTTTTAGAAAAGCGGAATATTGATCCAGTCGTATTCGAGAAGAAATATAACCTACAGTTTCACAAATTTCTTCACTTCTGTACCATTGTCTCCCCTGAAACTAATGTAGTATAGGCCAGCAGGCAGTGTGCTTACATTAACATTTGCCTGGATAGTGCTCCCGTTGGTTCCCAGGAGGGGCTGGCTTATTATTTCCTGGCCTATACTGTTGGTGATAGTAAATGATACGTTTGTATTCTGGTCTATTTTTATGGTGAGTTCATCTGAGGCAGGGTTAGGGAAGAGTTGGATGCCCGCCTTTGCTGCCGTTATATTTTTAGTTGATGTTAGGCAATTACCTACCGTATTTTCTACCGTATTGGTCAATACAACTGGGTTGTAATCAAAAAATATACCTGCATGATTAAATATTGTTGTACCATCCGTCAAAGCGGGTAATGTATGGATATTAAAAACAACTGCGCCTCCACATTGGGGACATACAGTACTATCTAAAAGGTTTACGGCTGGAAAATCGAACTTAACAATATTGTTTATACCATCGTTGAACATATACGTGTTCATGGTGTTTGAAGACATTACTATCCGCAGGCTTTTTGGGTCAACATTATTGGGCAGTGTATCCATAACATAAATATTGAAAGCCGTGTCATTGCCAACGTTCGTAAATGTTATAGTGTATTGTAAAGAGTTTTCTCCACTGGTCTGAGGGATACAACCTGAAGGGGATACAGACATTTCGTTGGGGTCACAACCAGCTCTAACGGTATCCCATATCTCGCAATTATTATTGGCCAGATCCAGATCGCCAACCGTGGGTGAAACTGTAACATAGGAATGGATCGGTTGCCCGGCTGACAGATAACCGCAACATGCAAGATCCGTCCAGATAGCATAGTAAAGATCAACGGGACCGGTTGCGGATGTTAGCCCGGAAACATTCCACGTAATGGTAGAATCAGTGTAGGAAGCAGGTGTCGGGTGCACATCCAGGCCGCCGCCGGTACTTTCCTGAACATTGTAATGTGTGTCGTAGTGCAGTACCACAGTTGCATTTGTAGGGGTACAATAATTATTGCTTACATATATATTGCCCCATTCGTCATGCTCACCAGTTACCGGCACAACATCTGTAACAGAAAGATCAAACCCACTGGTCGGGCACTCTACCGCGACGTATTTTACACTCAGATTATAAATACCAGCAGCTATGGTATCATAAATAATTCCTGATGAGGGGCAAGAAATAGCGACACCATTTGCAATAATTCGGAAAGCATAAATATCACTTGGTGAACCATGAGCGGTATAATAAATGCCGCTGGTGCATGAGATCGTATCTACAGGCACACCATTAGAGTCAATTTGTACTAATATAGGTATTGAATTGAAATTCTCTCCACTGTCTTTTATACAATTGCCATTATTATCCCAGTAAAACTTCACTGGCATTGTCACACACTGTGTGTATTCGTAAGTATAAGTAAGGGAATCAACAACTGTAGCCCCATTCATTAATTTGGTATTTAAAGAATAAGTTCCGGGAAGCGAATAATTATGACTGCAAGTGGCGTAACCTGCAGCACCGGAATAAGCGGGAAGGATGGTGGAAATATTTGTGGTGCCGTCACCAAAATTAGTTACGGCGCTTATTGTGCCGGAATATGAGCTTGTAGCAATGGTTAATTGCGGGCCGTTGCAATATTCATTTACAAATACAGAAAAGCTGCCAGCATTGTAAGTAGCAATAACCGAAGATGTGATCATGCGGATGCGGTTATTGCCCTGATCTGCAACGTATAGATTTCCAATAATGTCGGCGTAAATACCATTAGGAGATGATACAGTAGCATTAATGGATAGGCCGCCATCACCTATAGAACCTGAGGAACCTCCATTATCGCGCACTAAGGTATCAACAGTACCGGTAGAAGCATTTGCCTTAATAATAAGATCTCCATGAGTTGCCATATAAACATTGCCGGCGATATCGGTACTTACCCCCCATGGTGTGAAAATGCCTTCTTCCAAATAAAGCAATCCTGCTGGAGTTAATTTTAAAAACTCGATACATCCCTGATTGGTGAAATAAACATTACCCGCAGCATCTACTGCCAAACGGTGAATGGTACATAAACCAACTGAAGTAGCGGCTACACCTGTTGTAGTAGAAAAGCTACCACCACTGCCGCTACCGCCATTTCCTGCAATTGTTGTAATAATGCCGGAGGTGCTTACTTCACGTATGCGATGATTACCATCATCACCAATATATAAATTACCGGCTGCATCCACCGTTATGGAAGTTGGGGCATTTAGTCCGGCAGCAGTTGCCGGTCCTCCATCACCACTAAAACCAGCAGTGCCCGTACCAGCAATCGTGGATATGATACCCGCAGTGTTCACTTTACGAATAACATTATTACCCTGATCGGCAATATAAATATTGCCTGCCCCATCGACGACAACTCCATTAGGGGTTTTAAGTTCGGCAGCAGTTGCAGCCCCGCCATCGCCGGTATAGCCGCTTGCGCCATTTCCGACTACGGTAGTAATTATGTGTGTTGTCGCATTTACCTGTCTTATCCGGTTATTCCCCTGATCTACAATATATAGATTACCTGCGTGATCTTCACATACATCGGTAGGGCTATTCAATTTTGCGTTTACAGCAAGACCGCCATCGCCCGAGTAGCCTGCAGTACCATTGCCGGCAGCAGTGTAAATATATCCGCCCTGTGCAAATGCGCCATTAGCGCCGAAAAGAATTGAAATAATGATTACAATGGAGGTTATGTACTTTTTCATACGCTTGTTTTTAGAGGTGATTTACCGTGTAAAAGTACACAGCGCCTTTTTCTTAAAAATCAGTATAAATACTGATTTTTTAGCCGGGGCATATATTGTACTTTGCATTACAACATGAAACGTTATTTAATTATATCGGTACTTTTTCTTTGGGTTTCCGGTTACAGCAATGTGGCATTGGGGCAATCCGCGGGCATTAAGGCAGGGACAGATACCGCTGCTATAAACCATCTGCAGCATGTTGCGGATAAGACGCTAAACCCGGACACCGCAATAGTGTTGTATAACAGGATCCCGCAATTAAGCGCTGACGCCAACTATGCTGATGGAGCGTTTCTGGCCCTGATAACAAAGAGCATAAAATATTCGGAAAAGGAAGATTTTGTACAGGACCGCAATTGCTGCCTGCAAGCGATGCAATGGGCAGAGCGATCGACGATAAAAGATGCTATCGCCTGGCGCTACAATGGTATTGGCAGCGCTTATTTCGCACAGGGAGATTATGCACAGGCATCGGCATACTATTATAAAGCACTGGATGACCTGAAAAAGAAAAACGTGCCCCCAACCCATACGACAGCCAATGTATATAATAACCTGGGTAGCGTAAATATCCGCATGGGCCTGCCCGACAAGGCGATCGCATATTTCCGGCAAGGTGAAGAGGTGTCACGCTTATCGCACCAGGATTACCAGCTCGCCAACTCACTGAATAATATAGGCGAGTATTATGTCACTACCCATCATCCGGACAGCGCCATAAAATGCTTTAGCGAACTAGCGGAGATAGGGAAGAAATTAGGGAAGCTGGACCTGGAGGTCGTTGCAAATGATGACCTGGGGGAAGCCATGATGGAGCGTGGAAAATATAAGGAAGCAATACCGCTGTTGCAACGCTCGATCTCGCTTGGCAAAGATCATTTTCCCTATCTTGTTGTTTCGGCGACGTGCGCGCTGGGACAAGCGCTTTGCCATATCGGCGAATACCAGGAAGCAGAGAAAATCCTGAACGAGGGATTAAAGGAAACGAAGGCGCATAATTTCAAAGATATTTACGATGCATTTTACACTGCCCTGGTAGCCGTTTACAGGGCCACCGGCGAATACAAAAAAGCGCTGGAATGCACAGATTCGCTGATGGTGATAAGGGACTCTCTGACGAACTCTGAAAACATTACTGCCATAAACCAAATGGAAGTGAAGTACAAAACCGCAGAAAAAGATAAGCAAATAGTACAAAACCAGCTATTGATCGTGCAGCAGAATAACAAGATCGTGCGCAAAAATATATGGATAGTGTCTGTGGTGGGCAGTATATTTTTACTCGCCGTGATCATGGCCAGTGTGTATAGGAACGGGCAGGCAAAACAGCGCCTGCAGGCAGCTAAAATAGCCTCGCTGGAGCAGGAAAACACCATCGGCATATTGAAGGGGGGTAATGCAGGGTGAGGAAAAAGAAAGAGGCCGCATAGCCCGGGAACTGCATGATGGAATTGGCGGTATCCTCTCGGCTGCTATGATGCGCTTTACATCGGCAAGCCAGGAAAATGAAACTATCCTGCAAACAGCTTCTTTCCGCGATGGCATGGGCCTGCTGGATGATATGGGCGATGAAATAAGAAAAACCGCACACAACCTGATGCCTGAAGTGCTGCTAAAACAGCCATTGCCCGATGCCATCCGGACTTACTGCAACTTTGTGCAACAGGAAAATACCGTGCGCATCAATTTCCAGTCCTTCGGCTCATTTGACAACCTGGCCCAAAGCAGCAAGCTGAATATATACCGTATCGTGCAGGAATTGCTGAAAAATGTCATTAAGCACTCTGGGGCCAGTACCGTCCTGGTGCAGTTGCTGATAAACGAACATCTGCTCACGGTAACAGTTGAAGACAATGGCGTGGGATTTGACACAGATGCATTGAAAAAAGGGATAGGACTGCATAACCTGCAAACAAGGGTAAGCAGTATGCAGGGACATTTAACAGTAGAGTCGGGAGCGGAAAAGGGAACTTCAGTATATATAGAATTTGATACGCAGAAAATGAAAGCACATGAATCCTAAGATCAAAATAGCAATAGCCGATGATCATCCGCTGGTGATAGACGGGCTGCACCACATCCTGGGCAAATGCGCAGATATGGAGATCGTTGGGAGTTATCATGACGGAGCGCAGTTGCTGTCAGGGATCGCCAAAAAAGAACCAGATGTGCTGCTGCTGGATATACAAATGCCAGGGCAAACAGGTGATGAGATCGCTGATATCATAAGGGTAGCATACCCGAAAATCAGGATGCTGGCACTAACCAACCTCGACAATGTGTATTATATACACAGTATGCTGCGCAGCGGTGTGCTGGGCTATATTCTGAAAACCACAACAGGGAATATTTTGCCAGAGGCTATTCGCACAGTGTACCGGGGCGAGGAATACCTCGAGCCTGTCTTAAAAGAAAAAATGGCTGCCGATGCCAGGCAGATGAAGAATAATCCCCATTCACAACTGGTGCTATCCCGGAGGGAAAAAGAAGTGCTGCAATGCATTGCCGCCAACCTAACCAGCCAGCAAATAGCCGACAAACTATTTGTAAGCAAGCGCACTATAGACAGCCACCGCCTCAACCTGATGATGAAACTGGACGTAAAAAACGTTGCAGCACTGATAAAAAAGGCGATACAGCTGGGGCTTGTATAATAACCTTTCTGAACCTCAGACCTGCCTGCCGGTAGTAAGGTTTTACAATTTCACAAATTTCTTCACCTCTGTTCCATTATCGCCTCTGAATGTGATGTAATACACCCCGGCAGGAAGGTTCAGCAGATCAACTTTTGTTTGGGTGGCGATGATCTTTTGCTGCATCAATTGCTGGCCCAGGTTATTGGTAATGGTGAACACGTTATAAGCGGATAAGTCGCCAAGCTGGATGGTCAGCTCATCGGCAGCGGGGTTAGGAAATATCTCTACCCCACCCTTTGTTATATTCTTCACGCCAGTACTGGTGCTTCCTCCGGTATAGATGTAAGCATCAGAGAATGACTGGCAGCCGTTGGTATCTGTAACGGCAACTTTGTAATCGCCTGCGCCGGTGGAAAGGGTGCTGAATGTAGTGGCACCCGGTATCATTACCAGGTTCTTGTACCATTGATAGGAGATATAATAGGTGCCGACATAAAATACGGAGCCATTAAAGTTTACAACCGGATCGGGCAATGGAAATTCGGTCGCGGGCATGTCCACAGTTGTAGCTGTACAACTGCCGGGTATGGTGATCTGGCAACTGTAATTTCCGGGAACAGTGGCATTGTATAAAGGGCCTGTGGCACCAGGTATGGCTATACTGTTCAAGAACCATTGGTAAGTTACTATCCCGGTGGCGCCGGATACACTTGTTGACAACAGTGAACTGCTGCCCCAGCAGAACGAAGCCGATGTAATAGGAATTATAACCGGGGTGGCTACCACAGTTATTACAGAATCGGCATGTGTTTCATCTTTGCAGCCCGTAGCGAGATCAGTAACCTCCACCCTGTAACCACCACCGGCAGTTGCCAGATAAGATGCGTTTGTAGCCCCGGGTATTGGTGAGCCGCTGAGATACCATTGATAAGCATATCCGCCACTAACTGCGCTTAATGTAATACTGCCGCCGGTGCAGAAAATGGCTGGGCCGCTTTCGGCGATCGCTACATTGGGCAAAGGATTTGCGACTACATTGGTTGTTACTGAAGTGGTACTGCAGCCATATCCATTAGTAACAATTACGTAGTAGCCATCTGTTGTTGTCGCCGTGTATGACTGGCCATTGGCACCCGAAATGGCGCCTGAAGCATTGTACCATTGATAGGAATAGTCAGTTGAATAATCAGTGGTCATCATCACGCTGCCACCCTGGCAGAACGTAATGGGGCCAGACAAAACAACGTTGGCCGTAGGAGAAGGGTTGACAGATAAAGTAATAACAGCAGATGTTGCTGAGCAGCCGGTGACATTCGTTACTACAACAGAGTAACCTCCGGCATTGGTGGTTGTGTAAGAACCGGACACCGCACCAGGAATCGCTATACCACCAAGCAGCCACTGATAAGTAAGGCCCGCACCGGTGTTCGCATTGAGGGTAACGGTGGTACCTGCACACATAGTAGTCATACCGCCGGTCGTGCTTATTGTGGCGATCGGGTTATCTACAGCAACCAGCATGGGAATGGATGTAGCGGTACAGCCATCAGTGGAAAGTGTTTCTTTTACCGTGTAGCTGCCTCCTGTGGTTGCAATATATTCTGAAGTAAGCGCACCGGAAATGGCCACTCCACCAACATACCACTGGTAGGTAAGGCCTGCGCCGGGGTTAGCAGTCAGCACCACAAAACTGCCGGGGCAGAATGTAGTATCGCCCAATGGGGTAATTATGGGTGCCGGGGCGGTATTTACCGTTACAACGGCTGTAGCAGCGCGTGTGCCGCAAACGTTTGTAACCGTATAAGATATGGTTGTGGTGCCTGAAGCTATACCGGTAACTATCCCCGTTCCGGCAATAGTGGCAACAGTAGTGGTAACACTGCTCCAGGTACCCCCCGCGGCGCCAAATGCATCGCTTAATGCTGTGGTGGCGCCGGGGCAAACAGCCAGTGTACCGAGTATGAAACCGGCATTGGGAAAAGCAGTAACGGTGACAACGACCGTAGCAGAAGCTGTACCGCAGCTATTAGTGACCGTATATGATATTTTCGTAGTACCTGCAAGCACACCGGTAACAACCCCTGTACTGCCCACAGTAGCGATCACTGTAGCACTGCTGCTCCATGTGCCGCCAGCATCGCCGGTGAGGTCAGTGAGGTTGGTTGTAGCGCCGGGGCAAACGGTAAATGTACCCGTAATAGCGCCTGCATTGGGCGCGGGGTTTACTGTCACTATCGCGGTGGCAGCCAGGGTGACGCAGCTATTAGTGACCAAATAAGATATGGTGGTGGTACCGGAAGCGATACCGGTAACCACACCTGTGGAACTGATCGTAGCGACAGTAGTAGTAACGCTGCTCCATACGCCGCCTGCAGTGCCGGTAGCATCAGTGAGCGGCGTGGTTGCTCCTGGGCAAACTGTAAGCACACCGGTTATTGCTCCGGCAGTTGGCACTGTGTTAACCGTAACGATGGCAGTTGCCGCAGCAGTGCCGCAACTATTAGTAACTGTATAAGATATAATTGATGTACCGGTAGCTATACCAGTCACCAGCCCGGTGGCATCGATAGTAGCAACTGTGGTCGTAACACTGCTCCAGGTGCCGCCAGCATCGCCGGTAGCATCGCTGAGCTGCGTAGTGCTGCCAGGGCAAACAGTCAGTGTCCCTGTAATTGCGCCTGCATTAGGCTCAGGGTTCACGGTAATTATTGCCGTTGCAGCGACTGTGCCGCAACTGTTAGTAACGGTATAAGATACTACGGTGGTGCCTGTAGCCACCCCGGTAACTACACCTACGGAACTGATCGTGGCAATAGTAGTTGTCACACTGCTCCATACACCACCGGCATCGCCAGTTGCATCACTAACTGTTGTTGTTGCGCCGGGGCAAACGGTAAATGTACCCGTTACAGCGCCGGCATTTGGCAATGGATTTACCGTAACTATAGCTGTAGCTGCCGCAGTGCCACAACTATTGGTAACTGTATAAGATACTGCAGAAGTGCCGGTGGCAACACCTGACACTAATCCGGTGCCGCTAATAGTAGCCACTGTGGTGGTCACACTGCTCCATACGCCACCAGCATCACCAGTTGCATCGCTTAGCGGTGTAGTGGTGCCCGGGCAAACGGTAAGTGTACCTGTTATAGCACCGGCATTGGGCAATGCATTTACTGTAACAATGGCTGTAGCGGCCGCAGTGCCGCAACTGTTGGTAACCGTATAAGAAATAGTTGAAGTACCAAGTGCAACACCTGAAACAAGCCCGGTGGAGCTGATTGTAGCTACAGTAGTTGTAACACTACTCCACGTGCCCCCAGCATCACCGGTAACATCAGTAAGGGGTGTCGTTGCACCGGGGCAAACTGTGAGCACTCCGGTAATAGCGCCGGTATTTGGCGAAGGATTAACCGTTACCACTGCTGTTGCAGCAGACACACCACAAGAGTTGGTAACTGTATAAGATATTACTGACGTACCTGAAGCGACTCCTGAAACAAGGCCTGTAGCACTTATTGTAGCAACGGTAGTTGTAACGCTGCTCCATACGCCACCGGCATCACCTGTAGCGTCTGAAAGTGGTGTAGTTGCGCCGGGGCAAACAATCAGCGTACCTGTGATAGCGCCTGCATTAGGCAGCGGGTTTACTGTTACGACCGCTGTAGCCGCCGCAGTTCCGCAGCCATTGGTAACAGTATAGGAAACGATTGTTGTGCCCGCTGTCACACCCGACACCAGGCCAGTGGCGTCAACGGTAGCAATGGTGGTAGTAACACTGCTCCAAATACCCCCTGCATCACCAGTAGCATCGGTGAGCGGAGTTGTAGCTCCCGGGCAAACAGTAAGTGTTCCGGTTATCGCGCCCGCATTGGGCAGCGGATTTACGGTTATGGTCAATGTAGTGTAACAGGACACTACGAAGCAAGTTATCGTTGCCGTGCCTGCCGCTACCCCGGTCACGGTTCCATCTGTCCCTACTGTAGCGATCGCTATGTTACTGCTGCTCCATGAAACGCCACTTACGGCATCGCTAAGTGTTATCGTTGATCCCGCGCAGACGGATGTGCTACCGGAAATGGGTCCAGGCGTGATATCCACAGTTACATTGCCCGTGGCCGTGCAGCCTGAAGGCATGACATAGGTTATTGGGTCAATACCCGTAGCAACGCCAGTCACCACCCCTGTACCCGACCCAATTGTGGCTATCAGCGTATTGCCGCTGCTCCATATGCCTCCGGCAATTGAATCAGTCAGTGTTGCCATAGCCCCCTGGCATATTTCCGCACCGGTCACATTTGCAAGCGATATAGTTACGATGAAGTTTTGCGGGCATGCCGGATTTGTAAATGATATAAGCGCAGTACCCGATGAAATGCCGGTGATAATACCGGAGATCGAACCGACTGTTGCAACACCCGTATTACTGCTTTCCCATGCGCCATAAGTGGAGGAGTCACGTAGCGTATCTGCAGCGCCAAAGCATACGGCAACAGGAACGGTATCCGTGCTCGATGAATGGAAATAACGGATCACATTGTTCCCCGCATCTGCAAAATAAACATCGCCGGAAAGATCAGCATAGACCCCGTAAATAGTGGACGATACTGTGGCGCTCAATGCTGGCCCGCCATCGCCACTATATCCTATTACACCCGTACCGGCAACGGTTGTTATATAATTCGCCGTGTTTACTTTTCTTACGCGTTTGTTACCGCGCGGGCATAAATATACGTTGCCAAGATTATCGGGATAAATACCATAAGGTGACTGAACATCGGCAGAATCTGCGGGCCCGCAATCTCCGGTATAGGAGGCGGCGACAGCGCCGGCTTCGTCATATAATAAGCCACCGGTTATCCTTAAAAAGTGCCAGCATCCCTGGTTGGTGAAATATATATTCCCAGCGTTATCCACTGATACATCGTGAATATTACACAGGCTGACAGAAGTCGCCGGAACACCGTCCACAGAAAACGCCGGTCCGGTACCACCGGCAATGGTTGAAATAATCCCGGCAGGATTGATCATGCGTACGCGACTGTTGTTATTATCAGCAATGTAGATATTGCCCGAGAGGTCTTTGGCAACTGCCTGGGGATCGTTCAACCTGGCGCTGGTTGCCACCCCACCATCTCCCGAGAATCCTGCTGTCCCGGTTCCGGCAACCGTGGATATGATACCGGCAGGATTGATCATACGTATCACATTATTACTTTCATCGGCAATGTAAATATTGCCTGTGGCATCCACAGCCACTCCATTGGGATGGTTCAGTTTCGCAAGTGTAGCAAGACCACCATCACCGCTATAGCCGGCTGTTCCGGTTCCGGCAATTGTCGAGATAACACCGGCAGCGTTGACCTTCCTTACGCGGTTGTTGTTGCGGTCGGCTATGTAGAAACTGCCCGATCCATCTTCAAAGACATCCGTCGGGTCATTCAGTTTTGCGGCGGTCGCCGGGCCGCCATCACCAGAAAAGCCAGCCACGCCATTGCCAGCAAATCCGTAGATATTGCCGGATTGTGCATAAGAAAACAAGCTGCAAAACAGGCCAACGGTGAACAGAACAAAGAAGTAATTTTTTTTCATAAAAAAACCTGTGGGGTCGTTAAGATGCACACTTTTTCAATGCAGCATTTTCAATGCCACACCTTCGTGTCAATTATTATATCCAAATTTATGGAATAAATTTGTTTCGGAGGGATTTTTTAAAACAAACCGGGTGGATAAGCTATCTAAATGTAACTGGAAGTTAATGGAAAAAAGGCAATCTTCCCTAGGCGTAAGTGTTTTATACCGACGAAAAACTGATAGTAGCGGTAAATTTGCCCCCTACCCCACAAATAGCTTCTCTGCCTTATAAGCCGCTATCACCTCGCAATACAGCTTTTCGTACTGGGGTATGATGTGCTGTTTCTCAAATTTGCGGGCCTGGGCTATGGCTGCTTTTTTGAAATCCTGCAGCCGGTCGTCATCGCTGAGGATATAGATGGCATGGGCCGCCATGGATTCTATATCGCCTACATTGCTGAGGAAGCCGGTTTTGCCTTCTATATTGATCTCAGGCAGGCCGCCGGCGTTAGTGGCTACAAGCGGCACGCTGCAGGCCATTGCCTCGAGCGCTGAGAGGCCGAAGCTCTCGGTCTCTGAGGGGAGCAGGAAAAGGTCGGCAATGCTAAGTATCTCGCTTATCTGCTCCTGCTTACCCAGGAAACGGACATCGTTGTAAATACCTAGTGTACGTGCAAGTTCTTCGGCCTGCTGCCTGTCAGGGCCATCGCCTATCATAAGCAGCTTGGAGGGTATTTCCTTGCTCACCTTGTCAAATATATGTATCACGTCATTCACCCGCTTCACCTTGCGGAAGTTGGACACATGAACGAGTATGCGCTCGCCGCCGGGTGCCAGCATCTGCTTGAAGTGGTCTTTATCGGTCTGGTGAAAACGTTTAATGTCCACAAAGTTGTGGATGACGTGTATGTCTTTTTCAATCTTGAAAGAACGGTATGTTTCTTCCTTCAGGTTCTGGGATACGGCTGTTATCGCATCCGATTCGTTGATAGAAAAAGTGACTACCGGCGCGTAAGTAGCATCTTTGCCCACCAATGTTATATCGGTACCGTGCAACGTGGTGATAAATGGCACATCTGCACCGGTCTTTTTGAGTATCTGCCGTGCGAAGTAGGCTGCTGAGGCGTGTGGTATTGCATAGTGCAGGTGCAGTAGGTCCAGCTTTTGGTTCACGATCACATTCACCATTGCGCTGGCAAGAGCCGTTTCATAGGGTGGAAAATCGAACAAAGGATAGGTGGGCACCTTTACCTCGTGGAAGTAAATATTGGGATGGAAAGTCTGGGTAAGCCTTACCGGCTGTTCATAGGTAATGAAGTGAACCTCGTATCCTTTATCAGACAGGGCCAGGCCAAGCTCTGTAGCCAGCACACCGCTGCCGCCAAACGTGGGATAACAAACAATACCTATTTTAAATTTTACCGCTTCCGTTTTCATGTGTGCTTTTTTTAATGCCTTTGGTTAAACAAATATCGCGACAACACATCAATAAACGGTAATAGGCTTATTGGATTAATCAATACATCTGAACCTTGATCCACTTGATTAAAGGATTTCCATGATTGAGGAGTATTATTATTTCTTTGCGTTAAAGATGAGGTAGGCTTTTACGAGGCCGGCATCATCGTAGCTGAGCTTTGCTTTTTTGAACATTTTTGGAAGTATATCGTCCCATTGCGGTATGGTGTTTTCCGCGGCTACAGGCAGGTCGTGGCATGCTGCACAATTCTTTTCAAACAGAATTTTACCTTGTGCGCGCTGGGCCTCCGTGTAGTGAGTGGTGGCGTAGTCCAATTCTTCCGCCGGGGTTTTCGCAACTGCAGGATGCAGCTTCTTGTGGCAGTTTGTAAAAAACAAAATGGCTGCACAAGTGTATAAGAGAATGGCCGCTTTCTTCATAAAATAATTTGGAGGGACAATATTAGGTATAAAAATGGAATTGGGAATTAGGTATATTGAATAAGGATTATTACGTAGATCCGCATCCATATTGTCTTTGAAGAGAATTCCGAGATAGCAATAGTTCCAATCGCAATTCCCCAAAAGACAAATTCCCAATTCAATTTTCTTTCACTTAATTATAACAGAAAGATTTTGCTGGTTAGATGAGGTTCCTTATCTTTGCGCTCCCAAAAAGAAAAACTGGAGGGGAAAGTTCTTTAAAAGGTGAGGATGCGAAAGCGAAAAAGTTGTTGTTGAAAAAGTATTTTTAAAAACAATTTTGCAGTGTGGTTTCAACTCCCTACCTTTGCACTCCCTTACGGGAATGAAAGTAAAGAAACGGTAACAAAAAGTTCTTAAAATAGTAACACAAA
>CAISPO010000036.1 GCA_903887415.1 uncultured Bacteroidota bacterium
AACGTTTATTTTCGTAACAGACTCTATGCCGGGCCTTCTTTATGGCCCTACCTACAAAGTGTGTGCGGGATCGTCCATAACACTCATTGATACATCCAGGAACGGATACTGGAGCGGCAGCAACGCTTACGCAACTGTAAACGGATCCGGCGATGTTACCGGCGTGACAGCGGGCACTGCAGCTATTTCGTTCACCCTGAGTACCACAGGCTGTTACAGAGTGATGGTAATTACGGTAAACCCCCTTCCTGCAACAATCAGCGGCTCACTGACGGTATGCACAGGATCTTATACGATCCTCACTGATGCCACTACCCCAACAGTCTCCTGGTTAAGCAGCAGTCCTGCGGTTGCCAGCGCGAGCTTCTCCGGCGCTATAACCGGCGTTTCACCAGGAACCACCATCATTACTTTTACAGCCACCAACGGCTGTATCCGCACAGCAGTGCTAACCGTAAACCCGGCTCCTGCAGTAGCGCCTATAATGGGGCCGTCCACTGTATCTCATAGCGGAGGGCCGGTAACCCTATCCGATGCTACGCCGGGCGGTGTATGGGTGAGCACTAACCCATCAATACTATCTGTGGGCAGCAGCACCGGCATTGTGACCGCAACAGGCTTTGGGAGTACGTACATCGACTACGTGGTTACCAACAGTTTTGGCTGCAGCGTTACCGTTGCAAAGTTTATAGGCACCAGCCCTGCACCACCGCATCACGGGGGAACAGCAACTACAACTGTTGGCGAAACAGTAAATATTGCTGATGAAGCGGCAGGCGGTGAATGGATAAGCAATGATAACAGCGTGGCAACGGTTGATGCGGATGGTATAGTAACCGGCATGAATCCGGGCAGCGCAAACATTACGCATACCGTATTGACCAGCAATGGCGACCAGTCGGTAACGGTCACTCAGATCGTAGTTAATCCGGTTCCCTTTGAAGTCACCATGTTCCCCAACCCTAATAACGGCTCATTTACTGTACGTGGCACTATCGCTTCGGGAAAAGATGAAGAGGTAGTTATAGAGGTTACAGATATAACGGGGGAAAGGTTTTATCTAAGCACATTGATCGCCTCCAGTGGCATTATCAACGAGGAGTTACAACTTGGTTTCAGCCTTGACAGCGGTGTTTATATTCTTATCGTAAAAAGCAAAAGCGAAACTAAGGCGCTACGGTTTGTGGTGGAAAAGTAAGGTCATGCGTTGCGTGTCAGCGCCTCCTTGTAAATCTTCAGGCATCTTTCTCTAGCCATGCTATGATCCACAACAGGGTGCACATACGTGAGTTGATCGTATTCTGGCACCCATTGCTTTATGTATTTCAGCTCCGGATCAAATTTTTGGGTTTGCAAGTAAGGATTGAAAACGCGGAAATAAGGGGCGGCATCGCAGCCGCATCCTGCTGCCCACTGCCAGTTGCCGTTGTTTGCCGCCAGGTCATAGTCCAGCAGTTTTTCAGCAAAGTAAGCTTCTCCCCAACGCCAGTCAATAAGCAGGTGTTTGGTAAGGAAGCTGGCTACTATCATGCGCACACGGTTGTGCATAAAACCGGTTTCATTCAGCTCGCGCATACCTGCATCTACTATAGGGTAGCCAGTCTGCCCTGCACACCATAGTGCAAACTCATGCTCATTATTCCTCCATTTTATCCGGTCATATTCTTTCTTGAAACAGCCATTCACCACGTGCGGAAAATGCCACAGTATCATCATGTAAAACTCCCGCCAGATCAGCTCGTTCAGAAAAGTGTCGTTCAATTTTTGCGCTCTTGCCGCTAACTGTCTTATGCTGACGGTTCCAAACCTCAGATGCACTCCCAGTCTTGTCGTGCCGACACCCGCGGGAAAATCCCGGGTAGTGTCATAATGCCGGATGATTTCTTCATCCAGCGTTGCAGGTAGCGTACCGGGTGGGGCAGTTTTAAATCCGATATCATCTAAAGAGAATAATCGTTTTGAAGGCTGTTTATAGAAACTATGGAAGTACTTTTCGGTAGGATAGGCTTGCAGGTAAAAATCTGTGAGTTTTTCTTTCCACTTCCGACTATAGGGAGTGAATACCGTATAAGGCTCTTTGTTATCTTTTACGACTTCATCTTTCTCGAAGATCACCTGGTCTTTAAAAGTGTGGAACGCTATATTTTTCTCCTCAAGGCATATCCTGATATCCCGGTCACGCTGCAGCGCATATGGCTCGTAGTCGTGATTAGTATAAACCGCCGTTACCTGATAATCAGTCGTAAGTTGTTTAAAGCAATGGAGCGGTTTGCCCAGTAATACTTGCAACGTACTACCCATGCCCTCGAGGTTAGCCTGGATTGTGGTAAGCGCATTGTGAATGAAGTGTACTCGCCGGTCACGTTTCTCATCTAACCCGTCTAGTATATTCGTGTCAAATATGAAGATGGGAAGTACAGGATTGCCGCTGCGCAATGCATGATATAACCCTGCATTATCATCAACCCTTAGGTCGCGGCGAAACCAGAATATGGAAATGGGTTGAGACATGAGTGGAACTTACCCCAATTGGCTTTTTACCCTTTAACTAATTAACTCCGCTATTGCCGTCACCAATTCCGTCCTTGTTATCGGTGTGCCTTTTATTTTATTGTACCCTATGGCATCTACCAGGTATTTATCGCGGATTATTTTTATGAGCTGGCCGTTGTTTATTTCCGGAATGAGCACCTTTTTGTACTTCTTGAGCATTTCGCCCAGGTTGCGTGGGAAAGGGCGCATATGCCGCAAGTGAGCATGTGCCACCTGCATACCTTGCGCTTGTAGTTCCATTACCGCGCTCTTTATGGAGCCATAGGTAGAGCCCCAGCCCAGTACCAGCACATCCCCGGTTTCCGGGCCGCTGTCCAGGGTTTGCAGCGGTATGTGTTCTGCTATTTTGTCCACCTTAGCTTCGCGGGTTTTCACCATGTGCTGGTGGTTCTCCGCGTCGTAAGATATGTTGCCGGTTATGTCTTCTTTCTCCAGGCCGCCTATGCGGTGTTCCAGCCCCGGAGTACCGGGTACTGCCCATGGGCGTACGAGGTTCTCATCACGCAGGTAGGGAAGGAATGTTGTTTCATCCTGATCAAGGCCCTTCTTAAAGTTTACCGTTATTGCCGGCAGGTCTGCGCTCTTCGGGTAACGCCATGGCTCTGCGCCATTTGCTATGTAACCATCACTGAGGAGTATCACTGGCGTCATGTGCTGCACTGCTATGCGCACCGCTTCATATGCCGCCTCAAAACAATCGCTGGGTGTGGATGCTGATATTACCGGCATTGGGCATTCGCCATTACGGCCATAATAAGCCTGTAGCAGATCGCTTTGCTCGGTCTTGGTAGGCAGCCCGGTTGATGGCCCGCCACGCTGTATGTCTATAATGAGTAAAGGAATTTCCAGCATCACCGCCAGTCCCATAGCCTCGGCCTTTAATGCCATGCCGGGGCCGGATGTAGTGGTAATGCCAAGGCTGCCGCCATAAGCCGCGCCGATGGACGCAGTAATAGCCGCGATCTCATCCTCGGCCTGGAAGGTGCGGATGCCAAAGTTTTTATGCCGCGACAGTTCGTGCAGTATATCTGATGCGGGTGTTATAGGATATGAGCCCAGGAACAGTGGTAATGCACTTTTCTCAGCGGCAGCAATGAGGCCGTAAGTAAGCGCTATGTTGCCGGTTATGCTTCTATATATACCTTTCGGCAGCTTTGCCTTTTCTACTTTGTAGCGTGCAGAAAATGCCTCTACCGTATCGCCATAATTGTAGCCGGCCTGCAATGCCTTAATGTTGCTCTCCAGTATATCCGGCCGCTTGCCAAACTTATCGTGCAGGAAGGAGTAAGTGCTGGTAAGATCACGGTTATACAACCAATACAGGAAGCCCAGAACGAACATATTCTTCGCCCTGTCTTTTTCCTTGGTACCAAGCTGGATGTCCTTGAGGGCCTCACGGGTGAGTTTTGTGATGTCCATCTTGTGGAGATCAAAACCGATCAATGAGCCGTCTTCTATCGGATTCACGCCATCTGTATAGTTGGCAAGGCGCAGGTTCTTACTGTCGAAGCCGCTGGTATCAACTATAATTATGCCGCCGGGTTTCAGGCTTTTGAGGTTTACCTTTAGGGCTGCTGCATTCATGGCCACCAGCACATCGCAATTATCGCCCGGTGTAAATATCTTATGACTGGAAAAATGGAGCTGGTAACCGCTTACCCCCGGCACAGTGCCCTGGGGCGCCCTTATCTCCGCCGGGAAGTCGGGGAAGGTGGAAAGGTCATTGCCTATAAGCGCGCTGTTGTTAGTGAACTGGCTGCCTGTAAGCTGCATACCATCGCCACTATCCCCCGCGAACTTTATCACTACATCATCTATGATCTGAACTGGTACCGCCATAAGGATAAAAATGGGTGCAAAGGTAGGTTTTTTTAAAAAGGGATATAGTTAAAATGTTTGTGTCAGGCGATATAAATCTTCAGAATTACAGCAGTAATTTTTTAATTTAGCCCACTTACATTTATATATCTTAAAAACAAGCCATGACGATAAAAGAAGCAATCTTAAAGAGTCTGGAAGAAATGCAGCTACCAGCAAATGCAAAAGATATTTATGACTATATACTTAAAAAAAATTATTTTGTCTTTGATGGCCTAACTCCCGAAAATACAATTTCTGCTCGCCTAGGCGATTTCATTAGACTTGGAGATACTAGAGTTAAAAGAATTAAACAAACTAATGGAACGTTTTCTTATTATTTGACAAAAAAAGAAGATAGCATAAATATTGGTTTCATAGCTCCAGATAAGGTACTTGAAATTAAAAAAATCAACAAAAGCAGCAATGCGTACGATGAACGAGACTTACACAAATTACTAAGCAGCTACCTAAAGAATGCAAACATTTATTCCAAGACGATTTTTCATGAACAATCTTTAAGTAGCAAAGACAATCATCAAAAGTGGATTCACCCTGACATGGTTGGCATTCGATTTCTAAATTTAAAAAGTAAAACGGGCCTGCTATTTTTAAAAACAATTAATCGCGCTGATACTTTTGAAATTACCTCTTACGAAATAAAGAAAGAGATAAACTCTGACTATGAATTAAAGAAATGCTTTTTTCAGGCCGTTTCTAATTCAAGTTGGGCTAATTATGGCTACTTGGTGGCGTTTGAAATAAGCGATAATCTAAAGGATGAGATGGAAAGATTAAATCAATCTTTTGGAATCGGCCTAATTGAGCTTAAATCGAATCCTTATGAAAGCAAAATTCTTTTTCCTGCAAAATATAAAACGTTAGATTTTAAAACAATCGACAAGCTTTGCAATATTAATCCCGAATTTGAGAGACTGATCGAACAAATTGAAAAGTTAATGACCGCGGCAGAAAAATATGTAAAGGCAACTGAAAAAGAATTAGAAGAATTTTGCGATACTTATTTTGCTAATGACATTGAGGTCGAAAAATATTGCAAGGATAAAAATATTCCATTACTCTAATGCAATTAGAAAAATCGTTTATTGCCGATATTAAAAACATCCTCGCTTCAGCAAGGCAAAAAGCCTATGCTGCGGTGAATTTTACTATGGTACAGGCTTATTGGCACATTGGTAAACGTATAGTTGAAGAAGACCAGCACGGCAAAGAAAGAGCGACTTATGGAGAGGCCCTTCTTAAAGAACTTTCGATTTCGCTCACACAAGAGTTGGGCAAAGGCTTTTCGTATCCCAACCTTCGGAATTTCAGGCAATTCTATCTCACTTATCCTGATGAAAACATTTGCTACACACTGTGTAGCAAATTGAATTGGAGCCAAAACAGGTTAATAATGAGAGTTGAAAACATTACAGCGAGAGAATATTACTTACATGAAACAATTGCCCATAACTGGAGCGCCCGCCAATTGGAAAGAAATATCAACACTCTTTATTATGAGCGGTTATTATCTTCTCAAAACAAAGGACAAACATTAGAGAATAGTACAAAGTTGGAAAAACAATCCCCGGCTGATTTTATTAAAGATCCATACCTTTTTGAATTTCTTAATATACCTCAACCGAATAACGCAAATGAAAAGGAAATTGAGTCAGCTTTAATTGACAATCTGCAGCATTTTTTAATGGAGCTTGGCAAGGGCTTTTCGTTCGTGGGTCGCCAATTCCGGATAAGTACAGAAACCACGCATTTTTATATTGATCTTGTCTTTTATAATTACATCCTCAAATGCTTTGTTCTTTTTGATTTAAAAACCAATAAACTTACACATCAGGATACCGGGCAAATGGACATGTACATCCGGATGTTTGACGACCTCAAACGAACAGAAGGAGATAACCCTACAATTGGGGTAATATTATGTACCGAGAAAGACGAAACAGTGGTAAAATATTCAATCCTGAATGGAAACGAACAGCTTTTTGCAACTAAGTATCGTCTGTACCTGCCTACGGAGGAGGAGTTAATAGCTGAAATAGAGCGGGAGAAACGCATTATAAATGAACACTTAAAAAGCGCTAACGAGTGAATGGGTACATCCACTTCCCCCCATTTCCCTCTCTTACTAATACCTTATCACTCACGACTAACTCACACCGCCACCGGTGCCTTAATAGCAGGGTGGTGCTGGTAATTTTCAAGCGTAAAATCTTCGTATTTAAAATCGAACAGGTCTTTTACCGCCGGGTTTAGCTTCATTGTGGGCAATGGGTACGGGGAACGGCTCAGTTGCAGTTTTGCCTGTTCCATGTGGTTACTATATAAGTGTACATCGCCGAATGTATGAATGAAATCACCGGCCTGCAGGCCGCATACCTGCGCCATCATCATCGTCAGCAACGCGTAAGAAGCTATGTTGAACGGCACACCAAGAAATACATCTGCGCTGCGCTGGTAAAGCTGGCAACTGAGCTTTCCATCTGCTACATAGAACTGAAATAAAGCATGACAGGGATTCAGCCCCATTTTTGGCAGGTCGGCTACATTCCATGCACTTACTATCATGCGCCGGCTATCGGGGTTGGTTTTGATCTGGTGAAGTACATCTTTTATCTGGTCGTAGGTTTTGCCGTCTGCGCCATTCCAGCTACGCCATTGATGCCCGTATATAGGCCCCAGGCTGCCATTCTTATCTGCCCATTCATCCCAGATGCTTACGCCATGCTCATGCAGGTAAGCAACATTCGTATCGCCCTTCAGAAACCAGAGCAATTCATAAATAATAGACTTGAGGTGCAGCTTCTTAGTGGTCACCAACGGAAAACCTTTCTGCAGGTCGAACCGCATCTGGTAACCAAAACAACTGGTTGTGCCCGTGCCGGTGCGGTCGCTCTTTTGTACACCGGTGTCCATTATGTGCTGAACGAGATCTAAATATGCCTGCATAGCTCCTTAAAAGAAATGTACTGCAAAATTAACCATTCCTGATGGATAGCTATTAGCTATTTAGACCCAGCTTGTTAAAAAACTCTTTTTTATAATTGGCGCAATACGCAATCTTGTATGCCTACCCCATTTCCCCCAGTATAGCCTCCAGCTCACTGATCATCATTGCAGTGGCGCCCCAGATAATGGTGCCGTCTTCCAGCTTATAAGCGTTCACATTCCGGATGGTGCCGGGTACCACCGGCGATACCACATCAACTACTGTTTTGCGCTCTGGGTGCAGCAGGCTGCTTAGCTGCACCTCTATAGTATAGGAAACTTCATTGTGGCTCAGATTATACTGCGGCCTTTTTGCGGAGTAGCCAACGAACGGATAGACATTAAAATTACTCACCGGTATATAGAGCGGCGTCAGCGCCCCGAGGATATCAACATCCGATGAAACAATCCCCACTTCTTCCTGCGCTTCTCTCAGTGCCGTGGCTTTAAAATCGGCATCCGTTGCCTCGTAGCTGCCGCCGGGAAAGCTCACCTGTGCACTGTGCGCCGTTTTGTCTTCCCTTCTTTTCATCAGCAGCATGTGCAGCTCGCTATCTATGGGGAAGAGCAGGCAGAGTACTGCGCTGGGCCTTGCGTTTTCAGGCACTATAATAGGGTGCGGCAGTACACGGCCCATCATTCGCTCCTGTGCGCTGCGGCCGGGAAGGGGCTGCAGCAGCCGTTGCCTTAGCCATTCTATTTTACCTGCATTATCCAAATGGGCTAGTGTTCTTTTTTTTCAATACTCAGTGCGCCAGACGGGCACTTTTTTACCTGCTCTATAACGCGCTCCGCTTCGGCGCCATCCATGTTTATCCAGGGGCTTATTTTCGGGTTGAACACCTCCCCAAGGCCTTTCCAGCAAATAGTGGAGTGCTGGCAAAGAGCAGATTTCCAAACAACCGTTACATCGCCCTTGGTATAGTGCTTTATTACGCTGTCCATAACCAATGTTTTTATAAAAATACGGAAACCCCAACATTTAACCGCGCCCCGTTTGTGTTTTAAACAAAGGGGCGCGGCAATATTTTATTTCTTTTATTCGGTTGGTTATACCATCGGCACTTCAAATATCAGCACATCGCTGGTAGCATCGGCGCTTATCTCGAAGTTTTCCGTTTCACTGATCCCGAGGGCATCTCTTTTGCCTAGTGTTTGTCCTGCTACATTTACCTTACCATCGATCACGAATATATACGCCCCGTTGCCTTTGTTGCGGAAGTTATGCGCGAGGCTTTTACCTGCCTCCAGTGTGGTGCGGTATATCCATGCATCCTGGTTTATCTTCATTCCATCATCACCATTGTCTATCGGTGACACTATGGTCTGGAGCCTGTTTACACGGTCTTCCGGTGCATACATTTTCTGGTCGTACCGGGGTTGTACATTCTTTTTATTCGGGAAGATCCAGGTCTGCAGCAGGTTGGTTTTATGGTCCGGGTCCGGGTTATATTCACTGTGTGTTACCCCGCTGCCGGCGCTCATTACCTGCACTTCGTTGGGCACTATTTGCTGGGCATGACCCATGCTGTCTTTATGTTCCAGCTTGCCGTCCAGCACTATGGTAATGATCTCCATGTTATCGTGCGGGTGCCTGCCGAAGCCCATTCCCCCGTCTATTATATCATCATTAAGCACTCGCAATACACCGAAGTGTACCTTGGTGGGATCATACCAGTCTGCGAAACTGAATGAGTGATGTGCATCGAGCCAGCCGTGTTTTGCGTGGCCCCTTTTGTCTGCTGCGTGAAATATTGCCTTTGCCATAATTTTCTTGTTTTAAAAAATAGATGTACATACATGTATGCAAATCGTATGCCCACACGTGCGATATGACAAAGTTGCAGATTTTTGAGCACTCTACCGGTCATTACCTCGCTTCAGTGCTCTCGGAACTAATAAAATGGTAAATTGCCATTTAAATTCTGACAAGTCGGAGGACTACTTACTAAATACTAACTTACCAGCTACTAACTTACAACATGGCTCAAAACATACTGGTTATAGACGATGAAAAAGCGATCCGCAAGGCGCTTAGCGAGATACTTACCTTCGAGGGGTTTGTGGTGGACGAGGCTATAGACGGGGCCGAAGGCGCGAAGAAAATCAAAGAGAACAATTACGACTGCATCCTGTGCGACATAAAAATGCCGAAGATGGATGGCATTGAAGTATTGCAGATAGCGCGCGAGGAACGGCCGGATACGCCGTTTATAGTGATCTCTGGCCATGGTAATATAGAGACGGCTGTGGATGCTGTTAGGAAGGGCGCCTATGACTATATCTCCAAGCCACCCGACCTGAACCGCTTGCTGATAACAGTACGCAATGCAATGGATAAAAAGAGCCTTGTATCTGAAACACGGCAACTGCGGAAGCGAATATCGCGGGGGAATGAAATGATAGGCGGCAGCGATGCGATGGCGCAGATACAGGAGACCATAAAAAAAGTAGCCCCAACAGATGCACGTGTACTGGTAACCGGTGAAAATGGCGTGGGCAAAGAATTGGTGGCCCGCCGCATTCACGAGCTGAGCAACCGGGCTAACGGCCCGCTGGTAGAGGTAAACTGCGCTGCAATACCCTCTGAACTAATAGAGAGCGAACTGTTCGGGCATGAGAAAGGATCGTTCACTTCTGCTATAAAACAACGCATTGGTAAGTTTGAGCAGGCTAACGGCGGCACGCTGTTCCTGGATGAGATAGGGGATATGAGCCACGATGCACAGGCTAAAATGCTCCGCGCACTGCAAGAAGGCAAGATAACCCGTGTAGGCGGCGAAAAAGAGATAAAAGTAGATGTGCGTGTAATAGCTGCTACCAACAAAAACCTGATGGAAGAAGTGGATGCGAAAAAATTCCGTCTCGACTTATATCACCGCCTTAGTGTCATCCTGATAAAGGTGCCACCGCTGAATGCCCGGAGGGAAGATATTCCTGAACTGATAAGCCACTTTATGAAGGAGATCAGCGATGACTATAAGCAACCTGTAAAAGAAGTAGAACCCGCAGCAGTAGCCGCCCTGCAGGCATTCAACTGGACCGGCAACATCCGCGAGCTGCGCAATGTGGTGGAGCGTCTCATTATTCTTTCGGATAAAAAGATAACGAAGAAGGATGTGGATATGTATATTATCGTGAAGTAAATTCAGTAAATTTGTTAGTATGTATAAGCAATCAAACACCGTAAAAGCTCATTCTTCAGATATGGGACAAAAAATAAATTATGATTTGCCTTTAGTTTTATTTGAAGAAGATAATATCACATTCTGCTTTTGCCCTGCACTTGATATTACCGGTTATGGGTATAATGAAAAAGAAGCCCGGAAAAGCTTCGATATAACGCTGCACGAATATTTTGATTACACGGTAAAAGAAAAGACCCTGAAGAAAGATCTTACCCGTTTAGGCTGGCATTTCGGCAGAGGCGTTAAGCGCAAAATTGTTCCGCCGCAATTCAGTGAATTGATCAATACCAATGAAGATTTCAAACGTATACTTGACACTTACCCTGTAAAAACAATTCATAAACCAATTGTGTTTCCTGTGATTGCCTGATGGGATTAAAAAACATTTCAATAGCTGCTTTTAGAGCTTTCTTATTGTATAAAGGATTGACTCATGTTTCGACTAAAGGAGGTCATGAAAAGTGGTCAAAAAAAGGCATACAACGCCCGGTTATTTTCCAAACACATATAGACCCGGTGCCGGAATTCGTGATCAGGAAAAATCTTTCAGCCATGGAATGCACAAGAAACGAACTGGAGTTATGGCTGAATCCGCACCATAAGAAATAAATTGCCCTGGCACATCGCTGTTTAGGATTAATAACCCTGTACGGTAGGTTACTAACCATTTCCAAAAAATTTCTAAAGCGCAAATACCTAAATGGGCAGTAATTTTATCTGCTAAATTCAAGATAGCTGCAAACATTGTGCATACAGCTTAGCTATAGTATAACAACTAATGCAGTAAAGCTGAAAACATATTCCCAACGCACTCTCCTTAAGGACGGGAGGTTTAATCAATCGCTTCCCAGAGCTCTATTTTGTTTCCATCGGGATCCATGATGTGCGCGAACTTGCCATATTCAGATACCTCCATGTCACCTACCTGCTGCACACCTTCTTTCTTTAATTCGCCTAGCAGCCACTCCAGGTCCTCTACACGGTAGTTGATCATAAACTCTTTTGCAGAAGGCCCAAAGTATTTTGTATCTGCCGGGAAGGTGCTCCAGGCAGTAGTTCCCTTTTTATCCGGATCGTCTGCGTGGCGCCAGTCGAATGTAGCGCCCCATTGCTCCGCATTCAGGCCAAGATGGGTGTTGTACCAGTTGCGGGTGGCAGCGGGGTCGGCGCTTTTAAAGAAAATACCTCCTATGTTCGTGACTCTTTTTGGCATGGCTTAGATCTGTTTAAGGGAACTAAAATAATAAAGTTCCGGGGAAACCGGAACTTTATAAACTATTATTGTCAGAAACTTAATTTTTAGTAGATAGTAGCATCGAAGGCCACGAGCTTGCTGTGGAGCGCGGCACGGTTTGTTACAAAATCGGCCTTGAGCGGCAGAATACTTTTGTACAGGTCCCTCTGCGTTTTCATAATAGTCTCAAATGCTGCTTTATCTGCCGGGCTGGAAGCTGTGGCGATGCTGTTTTTTGTGTAGCTGAGCACCTCTATCATCATACGGTGAAGGGTCTCCCATGTACTGTTGGTTGCAGCCGTATTTCCAGCAGCTATATAAACATCAAGCAGGTTCACCTGTGCGGTAAATGCAGCAGCAGAAACATGAGTAACCTGCGCCGAAGTGCGTGATACCGAACTTACTGTGCAAACAGCCGTAAGCAGAAAACAAGCTAAAAGAATACGTTTCATATCGTTTGATTAAAAAGCCCTCAAGGTGTGCCTTACCTAATAAATGGTGAGATCAAACTCTCCAAGTTTAGAATGAAGGGCCGCACGGTTTAAGGCGAGATCAGTTTTTAAACCCCAGATAGTCTTGTAAATATGGGCCTGGTTACTGATTACTGCCTGGTAAGTGGCTTTGTCGCCAGGCGTGGGTGCGGTATTGATACTTTGTTTGGTTACGGCCAGCACAGTTTTCATCATCCTGTTCAGCGTATCAAAAGTTGCCTGCGCCATAGGCATATTCCCTGCGCCAATGTAGGTATCCATCTGGTTCACGGTAGCAGAGAATGATGCAGCGGTAACGGCCTGTGCCGAAGCGCGCTGAATGGAAGATACGGTTGCTGTTGCCGTAAGCAGGAAACAAGCTAATAGAATGCGTTTCATTTTTTCTGAATTTTATTAAAGTTATAAAAAAATTTGTTATTCACTATCTAAGACAGTAGCACCCCCCCCATATAGTTGGGTTTTATACCGTAAAGAAGGAGAAAAAATTATTTCCCCTATTCCCAGGGCACTCCATTTTTTGTCAACAGATGCTATTGTTTCGGCGTCTGCCACTATAATGTTCGGCCAGGGACGGTCAAAGTTATCTAATTTTTTTGTTTTACGAGTGCCATCAAGCCCTAAAATACTGCCACCGGCGTAAAAATTATCCCTTTTGGGGTCCAGGTTGTTGCAAAAACGCCATAACACGTCTGCAATATCATCGGCTTTTACCGTATGCTCTACATATAATATTAATTTTACTCCTTCAAGCCCAGGTTGCCTGCATATTTTTTCGTGCAGTTCCCGCACATGGTGTGGCCGGTTTTTTTCTACAGCAACGAATAAAACAGGAATACCCCATTCTTTGGCCAGCCTTTCATTGATCCCGGTTATTTCGGGAAAGAGGGCCAGCATATTTTCTTTTGAAAATATGGGGAGAAGAGTAAAAGGAATAAGTGGCGCAGTTATTTCTTCTTCCATTTTCTTAGTACCATCTATGCACATCTTACCACCGAAACCGAGCTTTGAGCAGCTATGGTCCAGCACATCCATTGGCCCCTGGCTAAAGTAAATATCCGTGAGCGGGTTTACATTGTTGAATACATATTGCGCCAGGGCTTTATAGTCATCTATTTTAACCCCTCCGGTGGCTGCCCCATCTGTGAGCACCAGTATTTTATTGAACATCATCTGCCCTGCACCCCACATTGCGTTCATTACTTTCTGCCCCTGCCCGGCATATTCTTTATTGATGGCCGTAATAACGAGATTATGAAACACCCCTTCCACCGGCATATTCATATCGGTGATCTCCGGCACCATCGTCATTTTGATGGGTGCAAGGAATATGCGCTCCGTGGCCTTGCCCAGCCATGCATCTTCCTGGGGAGGTATGCCTACTATAGTTGCGGGATACACTGCGTCTTTACGATGGGTAATGGCGGTGACATGAAACCTTGGGTAAAAATCAGGTAACGAATAATAACCGGTATGGTCGCCAAATGGCCCTTCCCAGATCAGGTCTTCATCAGGCTCCACATAGCCCTCAATAATGAAGTCGGCATCGGCAGGCACTTCCAATTCCGGCTGGGTAATACAGCGCACCAGCTCCACTTTCTTTTTGCGCAGGAAGCCGGCCAGCATATATTCATCTACATTTTCGGGCAGCGGGGCTGTGGCCGAATAAGTATATACAGGATCACCGCCCAGCGCTACAGCTACCGGCATCCGTTTACCCAGCTTTTTGTACTCATTAAAATGGCGCGCAGATACTTTGTGCTTGTGCCAGTGCATGCCGGTCATGGTGGGTTCAAATACCTGCATCCGGTACATGCCTATGTTGCGTATGCCGTTGTTCGGGTCTTTTGTGTGTATTGCAGGCAATGTGATGAACCGTCCACCATCTTCGGGCCAGCATTTCAGGATCGGTATTTTGCCGAGGTCGGGCTTTTCCATCACCACTTCCTGGCAAGCGCCCCGGCCGCTGACTACTTTAGGCATCCATGAGGCAAACTTGCTGAGTTGAGGCAGCATGGCCAGCTTCTCCAGCATTCCGTTTTTGGGCGCAGATAGCTTTTTGAACAAGTCTTCTATATCACGGGTCACATCATCCAGGTCATTTACGCCCAGGGCTATGCACATACGGCGCTCACTGCCCATAGAGTTGATAAGTAATGGGAAATCGGTGCCTGTATTTTCAAACAGCAGCGCTTTATTCCTGCTGGCGGTTTTTGATATGCGGTCGGTGATCTCCGCTATTTCCAATACCGGATCAACAAAAGTTTTTATTCTTACCAGCTCACCGGCCTGCTCCAATGTGTCTATAAATGCACGTAACGATCTGTATGCCATGCGGCAAAGGTAAGTAACGAAAAACAGGAACAAGGAAACCCGGTATAATCAAAACTAATTCACGTCTCTGCCAATCAGCAGTGAAGGCTTCATCCTGCCGGTAATGCGCTTTCCCATCCGCATAAACGGGAGTTCAATGCTATAATGCAGTACGGTGGCGGCCAAGGTTACCAGCAATGTGCAAGTCAGCGTAACCAAAACAAAGTGATACCGGTAGTCTGGCCCCGAAAGGAAATTTCCGATGTACAGATAGAGCCAGTCCATTACTAATACGTGCACCAGGTATATGCTGAATGATATTTTACCGTAGAACACTAATATCCTGTTTTCAAAGATTCTTTGGATTTTTTTACTGTGGAGGATGGCTACGAGGAACACAAAACACGCAAGACCGGCATAGACGGAAAAGTCGAGATTCAGATAGGCTGCAAGATATTTATACGTTGGCCCGAACGGCGAGATCCCATCGATATGCCTTATCTCAAAAAATATTGCTGCGAGAACCAATACCGGATATCTGAACCTGAACCATTTTGTTTGCCGGAACGATGCACCTGAAATTTCGGAATAATAACAGCTAGCCAAAACGCCAAACAAAAAGAAATAACTGCACCATGAACATACGGAACTTTTTCAAAAAGGGCAAAATATCTTTGGGAAAGCCTGATTTTACTGGAACAAGGTTGAGTTTTTCCAGAAAATATCTTTTTGCAGGTCAGGCGGTTTAGGCTTTACCCTAAATACAATTGGCTG